>JAYZFQ010000081.1:0-19824 GCA_036336695.1 Myxococcota bacterium | reverse complement strand
TTTCGTCAAGGACATGGACAACTGGGCTCCCCTCGTCACGGGATACCAGTCACACGAAAAACAGAGCGAGACCGATTCGCTCTGGACGCTCAAGGGGGATGTCGGAGCGCTTTCGCGGGTGGTCCAGTTCCAGGTGCACATCACCGAATGGAATGGGCCGTCCCGGGTTGCGTTCTCCCTCCAGGGGCTGAACGAGTCGCTCGAGGGAGGCGGGAGCTTCGAGATGCGCGGCCGGGCTTCGGGAAAGGCGGTGTCTCGGACTTCGTCCCCCGACAAGAGCCCGGTGTTGCGCTTCTTCGAGTGGATCGTACGCGCCGTGATGGGCCGTTCGGGGGGAGGCGTGTCGCCGGACGCGGGAGCCGACAGCGGCGACGAGGAGGCGGCGGAATTGAGCTTTCGCCTGGAAGTGAACCCCGGGGGCCCCATGGCGCCGATGGTGAACGCCCTGATGAAGCCGGCCATGTTTCCGGCCGCTGAACACCTGGCCGAGGGCATCCTGGCAAAGCTCGCAGAGAGCCCCGGAACCAAGGCGTAGGACGGTCGTCTTGGCCGGTCGCACGCGGTGGGTGATTTTCGGTTGCTTCATCTGCCAGCTGGCTCTGGGCTACGGCTATGTCTTCGGTCCGCTGCTGGCGGACATCACCGGGGATCTCGGTTTGACGCGGACTGCCTTCGGATCCGCGCGCGTCGGCACCACGGCTGCCATGGCGCTGGCGAGTCCGCTCTTCGGTTGGCTGGTGGTTCGCGTCGGGGCAAGGCCCGTCCTGGTGGGGTCTTCGCTGCTGATCCTCGTCGCCTACGGGTGGTTGAGTCGCATCGAGTCGCTGGCCGATCTGTACGTGGGTTATGTGCTCGTGGGCCTTCTGACGACGGGCCTCGGCGACGTGACCATTGGTGCTGTCGTGTCCCAGTGGGTCGTTCGTGGCCGAGGTCTGGCCCTCGGCATCGTCTACACGGGCTCGAACTTCGCGGCCATCGTCTTCGTGCAGGTTTCGACCTGGCTGGCGATCCACCAGTCCTGGCGGACGGCGCTCTTCACGATCGGGCTTGCGGGCGCCGCACTGATTCTTCCCTTCGCCGCGTTCGTCGTGCGCGACCGACGACCCGGGGATCCGTTGCCGGCTCCCGAACTCGCCGTTACCGATGCTCCCGGCGGGAATGGAAGCTTCGCGTCGAATGGCGACGAGGTTTCCATGACCGGGGGCGAGGCCCTGCGCACGCGGTCGTTCTGGATCCTGTTCTTCGCGTTGTTCGGGTTCTTCTTCTACTTCCTTGCGATCCTGGATCTCTTCGTCGTCTTCCTCACCGACGCCGGGGTCGACCGCCAGGCTGCCGCGACCTATTTCAGTGCCGCGGTCGGGATGGGTCTCGTGAGCAAGGTCGCCATGGGGGCGTTCGCCGACCGTTTGGCGGCGCGTCCGGCATTTCTCCTCAACTTCGGGCTGCTGGCCCTCTCTTCGCTCATCCTGTTGTTGCTTCCTGCAGTGGGCTTTCTCCAGGTGTTCGTGGTCGTCTTCGGCTTTTCGTATGCGGCGCGTGACGTGGTCTATCCCATGGTGATCGCGGAGTGCTTCGGGGTGCGAAACCTCGCGCCGATCTACGGGAATCTCATGACGGTACTCCTGCCCGCCAGCGCGGGCCCCGCCTTTGCCCATTGGTGTTTCGATAGCTTTGGCAGCTACGACACCGCGTTCGAGGTCTTCGCCGTCATGAACGTCGCAATTTTCGTCTCGCTCTTCGCACTGCGCAGGGAGAGGTCCGGATGACCGTGTCGCGGGGATACGCGCGCTACGTCCTGGCGGTTCTCTTCGTGGTGTACGTGTTCAACTTCATCGATCGCCAGATCCTGGCCATCCTCATCGATCCGATCAAGCAGGATCTCGGGGTCTCGGATTCTGCGATGGGGCTGCTAGTTGGCCTGGGATTCGCGGTCTTCTACACGCTCGCGGGGATTCCCATTGCGCGCTGGGCCGACACGGGATCGCGACGCACGGTGATTGTCTTTTCCGTCGCGATATGGAGCCTGATGACGGCGGCCCAGGGCCTCGCCCGGAATTTCTGGCACCTTGCCATTGCGCGCGTTGGCCTCGGAATCGGCGAGGCCGGGGGAACGCCGCCATCCCAGGCGCTGCTCTCCGACTACTTCCCGCCGGAACGGCGCGCGACGGCGCTTGCCCTGTACGGGAATGGAATCTACATCGGCTCGGGACTTGGCCTCCTCGTCGGTGGGATGTTGGAGGAAACCTTCGGGGACTGGCGCACCCCGTTCCTGGTCGTCGGGCTGGCGGGTCTCCCCCTGGCGCTTCTCGTGCGGTTCACCGTGCGGGAAATCCCGCGAGGGTCGGCGGATGGCGAGGCCCAGGTCGCAACGAAGACCGGTGAGCGGCTCGGCTTCTTCGGCGTTGCCCGCTTTCTCCTGGCCAAGCGCTCGTTTTCCTGGCTCGTGGTGGGTGCGTGCCTCCAGGCCATGTCCGGCTACGCGATCCTGAACTGGGGCGCAGTCTTCATGGGCCGGGTCCATGGGCTTTCCTACGGAGAAATTGGTCAGGGTCTGGGGCTTACGATCATGATCGGTGGATGCACGGGGGTCACCTTCGGGGGCTGGCTCGCCGACCGCCTCGGCGCGCGCGACGCGGGCTGGTACATGCGCATGCCCGCCATCACGTCTGCGATCGGACTGCCATTCGTCGTCGGATTCCTGCTGCTCGACGAACCGAGCCTGGCGCTCGTGAGTTTCGTTCCGTTCTATGTCGTCTCGAACATGTACGTCGGGCCGCTCTGGTCGCTTTCCCAGAATCTGGCGCGTCCCGATATGCGTGCCACGGCATCGGCGGTCCTGCTCTTCATTCTCAATATCGCGGGGCTGGGGATCGGCCCGTCCGTCGTGGGCTTCCTCAACGACGCACTGGCGCCCCAGTTTGGAGCTGCCGCGGTCCGGTATTCGTTGCTCGCGGTCGCTCTCACCGGCGGGTTGGCGAGCCTCTGCTTCTGGAGGGGGAGCAGGACGCTTCGCGAGGACCTGGCTCCCCGCGCGTGAAGGCGGTTGCCGTGGCCAGGGTGCGCTTTATGCCAGCGCGTCAGCGACCCGATCGAGTTCGTCCGGATCGGCGGTCGTCGGAACGAGGATCAGTTCGTCGCAGCCCAGATCGGCGATCCGCCGCGCGGCTTCTCGAAGCGCTTGGGCAGACGTGGTGATGACCGTGGGCGCCAGTTTGCTGGCAGCCCCCTCTCCCATGAAATCGAGATAGCGGTGCAGGTAGGCGTCGAGTTGGTCCCGCGGTTTCGGGCCCAGGGCAAACCAGAAACTCGTCACGAGCCGGGGCGCGGTCTCGCGCCCCTCTTCCTTCCAGGCACTGCGAGCCAGCTCGAACTGGTTGGCGATTTCCGATGGGTCCGGTCCGAAGCTGAAGCCAGAAATGCCGTCTGCCCAGACGGCAGCGCGTCGGATGGAACGCGGGTACATCGAGCCGGCGAGGAGTTCGGGACCCCCGCGCTGGACGGGCAGCGGTTCCACCCGGCCGAGCGCGCCCTCCACGACCTGCTCGCCCCGCCATGCCTGCTGCATGAGGCCCACGTGCTCGCCGAGGCGCCGCCAGAGCGTCTTGTCGTACTCAGCGCCCACGGCGGCGTAGTCCTCTTCGCGTCCACCGACACCCAACCCGAGTGTGACTCGGCCTTTCGAAAGGACATCGAGCGTCGCGACCTGCTTTGCGATTCGGACAGGGTTGTGCATGGGGAGCACGAGCACGGAGAACACGATGCGTACGCGCTCGGTTACCGCGGCGGCAGCCGAAAGCGTGACCATCACCTCAGGGTTGGGGAACGTGATGCGTTCGCCGGCGGCGAGACTGGTGAAGGGGCCGGCGTCGATACGGCGTGACCATTCGAGCACGATGTCGCGGTCGAGGCCACCGACCATCACGGGTAGGTTCATTCCGATCTTCATCGTGACAGGATGTGGCGCTCGCGATATTCGGAGAAGTCGCGAGCGATTCCTTCCTCTGTGAGCCCGAATTTTTCGAGGGTGTACTCGTGCGGCGGCCGTTTTTCCCGCGCGTTGTCCTCAGTCCACTTACGCATCTTGTCCTCGGCGATCGGTGTCAATGGACGATCCAGGAAGGCGTACACCTTTTCGACCGAGTCGAGCGGGTTGCGGACGCTGTCCTGAAACCAGATGTCCACGAAGCGGTCGGCGTGGCCCTTGTCGCGAAATTCGAGAGTCGCTTTGAGGCCGATGGCGAAGTTCCGGCTCCACTGTCGACCCGCCGAATGGGGGTCCGGGACGTCCGCGCCCATTTCCCAGAGATGGTTGACCATGCTCGCGATCGACGGGATCGCCTCGATCGGGTCGCGGTGGGTTTGCACGACGGACGCGTCGGGAAACACCTCCACGAGTTGCTCCATGTGGGCCAGGTGCTCGGGGGTCTTCAACACCCAGCGCTCCCGGTTCGTACCCAGGCGCCGGTGCTGCCATTGGAGGAACTGAATCATCCGCTTGAGGTAGGCGTACCCGGGCCGCTGGTCGCGACCTTCGAGCCAATGGGAGAACTCCGGCATGTCGGCAAAGGACTCTGCCGTTCGGCTCTGGAAGGCCTGCTCCATCAGCATGATCTCTTCGTCGGGACCCTCGGGATCGAACGGGTGAACCGACGCGAGTTCGGGCACGAACTCGAGCATCTGGGCCAACTCCTGGTGGGCGGCGGCACGGCGGGGGTCGGGCGAAGTCCAGTCCCAGTCCGTGGGCGGCGCCGGGAACCGGCACTCGAACCACTTGGCCGAGTCGAAGCCCGGATCTTCGGCGATGACCCGGTGGAGCATGGTCGTGCCGCTGCGCGGGAGCCCGACGATGACGACCGGAGCGACGATCTCCTCGTCCAGGATTTCGGGGTGACGGCTGAAGTACGCCTCGGTCCGTGCTCGTGTCACGAGGATGTTGAGCACCCGATCGCGTTGGGCAGCGCGGCCCGTGGTGTTGAGGTTGGCTTCCCGATCGAGGGCGGCACACAGTCGCTCGAGCGGCTCCCGGAATGCGACGTCTCCGAAGTCGTCAGATCCGGCGACTTCGGCGGCTTCGGCCAGCAGCGCTGTCGGATCGAGCGAAACCGCGTTCAACTTTGTTCCCTCCAAACCGCGATGGAGTTCGCGGGGCCGGCTAGCGGCTGCTTGGTTCGCCCCAGAACTGTTGCCAGGTCGGCAAGCACTCCGGCACCGTCCCGCGCCCGACGGTGCCGCGTGGCCAGTCGACCGGGGGCTGATCCAAGGGGTTCTTGTCCTGGTGGGCCGCGTACCAGAGCAGGTGTTTGCGTCGGACGAAGTGCCAGCGGCCCTCGCGTTTCTCGTAGGTGTCGTGGTACTGGATGGCCTGGTGGCTCCAGTGTTCGCCCTCCTCGACCTCGGCCTTGCAGTACACGATCCCATGGGCATGCGTTGCGTCATCGAAGTCGATGACGTGATTCCCCACGAACAGGATCGAGACCCCGATCCCACGCAGCTGGCGCTCGAAGTCTGCGCGGAGCGCTTCGGATCCGGCCTCGTCGCGCCCGACGCGTACGTCCGGAACGAAGAGCGCGACGAGTGTGTCGATGTCTCGTGCGTCCAGCGCCTGGGCGTAGCGGTGGGCGAGCTGTCGAATCTCGTCTCGAGCCAGGAGCAGTTCGATCTCGTTCATCGGGCCTCCGTCGATTCGCGTTTGGGGTAGGATGGCCAGCCGCGGAGATTCTACCAGGGAGGAGGCCACGTGATTCTCGAAGGAAAGACGGTGCTCGTGACCGGGGTCGGTGAGGGACTCGGGGGTGAGGTGGCGCGCCTCGCCCACCGGGACGGCGCCAACGTCATGATCGCGGCGCGCCGGGAGGCCTCGCTGGAATCGATCGCGAAAGAGATCGATCCGGAAGGGACGCGCCTGGCGTGGAAGCCCGGGGATATCACGCAGGCCGAAGACTGCGAAGCGCTGGCTGCCGCCACGGTCGAGCGTTTCGGCCGCGTCGACGCTTTGGTCCAGGTCGCCGCGCTCGATGCCCTTTTCGGAGGCCTCGACGACGTGACCGCGGATGACTTTCGTCGCGCCTACGAGGTCAACGTCATCGGCACGACCCAGATCGTCAAGGCCGCTGCGGAACGGATGAAGCAGTCCGGAGGCGGCTCGGTCGTATTGATCGGCTCCCAGTCCAGTTTCCGGAAGATCATTTCACAAATCGCGTACGCGAGTTCGAAGGGGGCGCTGCACACGGCGATGTACTTCATGGCCAGCGACCTGGGCGAGCATCGGATTCGCGTGAACCACGTGGTGCCGACCTGGATGTGGGGCCCGCCCGTCGAGGCCTACGTCGATGGCGTTGCGAAGCAGCGCGGGGTTTCCACGGAAGAAATCATCGCCGAGATCGTCTCCGACATGGCGATTCCGGAGATTCCGGCAGACGAAGACGTGGCCGAATCCGCGATATTCCTCTGCTCGGACCGCGCCCGGTTCGTCACGGGCCAGACGCTATTCGTGAACTCCGGGCAGCTGATGCCATGAAGTTCTGGCAGGCGCTTTCGTTCACGGAAACCGACCAGATCGTAGAGTTGGCGAAGACCTGCGAAGAGGTGGGTTTCCATGGGGCCTTCGTGTCCGATCACGTCGCGGTTCACGAAAACCTCGAGTCGAAGTACCCCTATGCGTCCGACGGCGCTCCGCCTTTCGTACCCGAGACGGAGTTTCCCGAGTCCTGGGCCGCGATCTCGGCCATGGCGGCGGTGACGTCGCGTCTCCAGTTCACGACTTCGGTCTACCTGCCGACCCTCCGCCACCCCCTGCTCGTTGCCAAATCCGTAGCGACGGCTGCGGTGCTGTCGCAGGGCCGCGTGGCACTCGGTGCGGGTGTGGGCTGGATTCGCGAGGAGCACGACGACCTAGGCATGGACTTTACCCGTCGCGGCCGGCAACTGGACGAAACGTTGGATGTGGTGCGCGCGCTGTGGCGCGGAGGCATGGTGGAGCACCACGGGGAGTTCTTTGATTTCGGCCGCCTGCAGATGTCTCCGGCGCCTCCCGGTCCGATCCCGATCTACATCGGCGGTGCGAGTCCACCGGCGATGCGTCGGGCCGCCCGGTTCGACGGATGGCTCAGCGCTGGAAACGCCCCGGAAGACGTGCCCGGGATCGTGGAAACGCTTCACGGCTACCGGAAGGAGGCGGGCGCAACGGGTGATTACGAGATCATCATGGCGCTGGCCGCGCCCCCGAGCCGTGATGCCTTCCAGCGGGCCGAGGAGCAGGGGGTCACTGCGTTCGTGAATTTTCCCCTGGCGTTTTCTCTGGGTCCGGGAAGCGGCCTCGACCAGAAGCGCGCCGCGCTGGAACAGTTTTCCGAGGCGTTCATTCGCTAGGTGCGGGTGGCGAAGGGGATTCAGCAGCACTCGAACCCCGCTTCGCGGATGTGAGCAGCAGTTCTTAGTATGTAGAACAAGCGAGAGGAAGCCGGAAGAAACTCTGGCGACGCAGGGCGGCCCGAGGCGTTATGCTATAGCCGCGCCCAGAAAAGCGGAGGAGGCAGGATATGGCCAAGAATCCTGACTTGGAAGAAGGCCGGGTCTCGTTGTTCGATGCGGATTTTGCACGGTGTCCCCAGCCCGTGTATGCCGCCCTGCGGGACCACTGTCCCGTCTCGCGAGCCCTGCTGACCGGCGCACCGGTCGTTTCCCGCTACCACGACGTGATGTGGGCACTGCGTCAGCCGGAGATCTTCTCCTCGGCGATGGAGATGCAGCTGGCGCTCGGGACCGACCGTCCGATGATTCCCCAGCAGATTGATCCCCCCGAGCAGACCCGGTATCGCCGGCTCCTGGACCCTCACTTCTCGCGGCGGAAGATGGAAGAACTCGTGCCGGCCATTCGCGCAGAGGCCGATGCCTTGATCGATCGGTTCGAAAAGAACGGCGAGGTCGAGTTCAACGAAGCATTCGCCGTGCCGCTGCCTTGCTCCGCCTTTCTCAGCCTGCTCGGTCTGCCGCACTCGGATCTCGACTTCTTCCTGGGTCTCAAGGACGGCATCATCCGGCCGCAGAAGACGCACCCGGAAGAGTTCGAGGGCCTGTCCGGGGTCGAGAGCATGGAGAAGGGCAAGGAGATGCGTTCTGCCTCGGGGCGGAAGATCTACGAGTATTTCGAGGCCGTGATCGACGACCGGACAGCGAAAAAACGCGACGACTTGATGACGCGGTTGGTTCACGCCGAGATCGAGGGGGAGAAGCTTTCGCGCGAGGAGATCCTCGACATCTGCTTTCTCCTCCTGCTCGCGGGCCTCGATACGGTCACCGCGACGGTCGGATGCAACATCGCCTATCTCGCCGACAACCCGGAACAGCGCCGGCGCATCGTGGCCGATCCGGGTCTGATTCCGGGGGCCGTCGAAGAACTCCTGCGGTGGGAGACACCTGTCACCGCCGTTCCGCGCGTCGTGAAGAAGGACGTGGAGATCCGGGGGTTCCAACTCAAGGAAGGCGACCTGGTGACACTCCTGCTCGGAGCAGCCAACATCGACGATGAGCATTTTGAGGGGGCCGAAGCGGTCGATTTCGAGCGGGGGCGCAACATCCATCTTTCCTTTGGCGGCGGCCCCCACCGTTGTCTCGGTTCCCACCTCGCCCGGATGGAACTCCAGGTGGCGATGGAAGAGTGGCACCGTCGCATTCCCGAGTACCGCATCCGCGAAGGAGAAACCCCGCGTTACAGCCCGGGGATTCGCGAGGTGATGTACCTGCCGCTCACCTGGGAACCCGGTTCGCGCTCGTGAAACTTCGCGTCGATCTCGTCAAATGCGTCGGCCATGGCAGGTGTTACGTTCTGGCCCCCGACCTCTTCGAGGAGGACGAACGCGGTCACTGCGTGGTACTGCACGAGGAGGTTCCCGGCGATCTGCTGGGCCAGGCCCGGCTCGGCGAGGAAAACTGCCCCGAGGGCGCGATTTCGCTTCAGGAAGACTGAGCCCGGCAGGCTATCCTGTCCCTGAACGGGCAGGAGGTGCGCGTGGCGAGTGTGATCCAGAACTGGGGCGAGATCCTGCGCACCCAGAATCTCTCTTCCCGCGAGGACATGGACGTCGTCTCGCGCTGGCTGCTGATCACCCGGGCCAGTGTCTTTCCAATGACCATTACGTCGGCGGCGATCGGCGGCCTGCTCGCTGCGGCCGCGCCCGGCGACAAGAGTTGGGTGGGCTTTGCCCTGGCCTTTCTGGGCCTGGTTCTCGCCCACGCTGCCAACAACATGATCAATGACTACTTCGACCTCGAGGCGGGCGTCGACACCCACGATTACGTTCGCGGACAGTACGCGCCGCACCCGGTGCTCTCGGGCCTGGTTTCGAAGTCCGGCCTGTTGCTCGCCATCGCCCTGGTGAATCTGCTCGACCTTGCCATCCTGGTCAGTCTCACGGAACTTCGCGGGTGGCCCGTCGCCTTCTTCGCACTGCTCGGCCTCTTCATCAGCGTCTTCTACGTCGCGCCGCCGCTCAAGTTGAAGCACCGAGGGCTCGGAGAGCCCGGGGTCTTCCTCGTGTGGGGCCCGCTGATGATCGGGGGCACGTATTACGTCACGACGGCAACCCTGCCGAGCTGGGTGCTGGTGGCGAGTCTTCCCTACGCAATCCTGGTGATGTGCGTGCTGATGGGAAAGCACGTGGACAAGTTCGAAGCGGATTCTGCCAAGGGAATCCGCACGCTTCCGGTCATCCTCGGTCGGGAGCGCGCGCTCTTCTTGACCCAGGAACTCCTGGTGGCCTTCTTCGTCCTGGTCTTCTGCCTCGTCTTGACGGGGACGCTGGGCGTGTGGACGCTCCTCGTGTTCGGCGCGCTCCCGAAGTTGATCAAGGTGTTGGGGGTCCTGAACCGGCCCAAACCCGATGCGCCGCCCGACGGCTATCCGCTATGGCCGCTGTGGTACGTGGCCTGGGCCTTCCTCGTGACGAGGCTGGCGGGCGGTCTGCTGGTGCTGGGATTGTTGCTCGACGCGATCTGGCCCGTGCATCTGGCCTGATCGGGGCTTCGCGTTACCTGGGAGCGGACGGTCCGACGGGGCGTTCTGTTAGAATGCGCCGCTCGTATCCACCGGGAGGAGATTCATCATGGCTGAAGCCTGGATCATCGACGCCGTGCGCACGCCCCGTGGCCGAGGCAAGGCCGAGGTCGGCGGTCTTTCGGGGCTCCATCCGCAAGATCTCCTTTCGACCTGTCTCAATGCGCTGAAGGATCGCAATGGCGTCGAGCCTCGAGATGTCGAGGACCTCATCGCCGGGTGCGTATCGGACGTCGGAGAGCAGGGCGCGGACATCGCGCGAATGTCCGTGCTGAATGCGGGCTGGCCCGCCGAGGGAGCGAGTGGCGTGACCCTGAACCGGTTCTGCGGTTCGGGGCAGCAGGCCGTGAACTTCGCCGCCCAGGGCGTGATGGCCGGCCAGCAGGATCTGGTGATCGGGGGAGGCGTCGAAAGCATGTCCCGGTGGCCGATGGGTTCGACCAAGTCCGGCCTCGATGGGCACAATCCCCATCTCGCGGAACTGCACCCGATGGTGCCCCAGGGAATCTCCGCGGACTTGATCGCGACGCTCGAAGGCTTTTCCCGCGAAGACCTCGATGCGTACGCGGCGGAAAGCCAGCAGCGGTGCGCCGAAGCGCAAAAAGAGGGCCGGTTCGACGGAAGCCTGGTCCCCGTGCAGGACCGCGAAGGAAATCTCGCACTGGACCGCGACGAGCATCCCCGGGCTGGAACGACGGCGGAAGGTCTCGGAAAGCTCGAACCTTCGTTTGCGAAGCTCGGTGAGCACGTGCCCAAGGGTGAGACGGCGACCCTCGATGAGCGCGCGCTGGCGCGTTACACCGAGATCTCGCGCATCGAGCACGTACACCATCCGGGGAACTCCTCGGGGATCGTGGACGGCGCGAGCGCCGTTCTGGTTGCGTCTCCGGAATATGCAAAGGCGCACGGGATGAAACCGCGCGCGCGCTTCGTCGCTACGGCAACCGCTGGGAGCGAGCCGATCATCATGCTGACGGCGCCGACTCCCGCAAGCGAGAAGTGCCTCGCGAAGGCCGGCATGGAGGTGGGAGACATCGACCTCGTCGAGATCAACGAGGCGTTTGCTGCCATCCCCCTCCAGACCATGCGCAATCTCGGTCTCGACCACGAACGGGTCAACGTGAACGGGGGTGCGATCGCTCTCGGCCATCCGCTGGGTGCGACCGGCGGCATGCTGATCGGCACGCTCCTCGACGAACTCGAACGGCGCGACAAGACGACCGGCCTGGTCACCATGTGCATCGGCGGGGGTATGGGAATCGCGACGGTGATCGAGCGCGTCTGAACCATCGCGCTGCGATTTCAGCCGAGGATGCCGTCCCGGCGGAGCGCTGCGAGGGCGTCCTCGTCGATTCCGAGTTCTCTCAACACGTCCTCCGTGTGCTCTCCGAGCAGCGGAGCGGGGAGGCGCAGCGCGGCGGGTGTGGCGTCGAAGCGCGCGGCGTGCCTCGCCTGGCGCATCGGGCCTGCGTGGGGATGAGTCCCCTCGACCACCAACCCATTGGCGAGCAACTGCGGGTGGGTCAGGAGTTCCGCCCGGCTCAGGATCGGCGCACACGGAACGCCCTCGGCGTCGAGTCGCTCGAGCCATTCCGCGGTCGTCGCACTCGAGAGCACTTCCTGCATGCGAGACAATCTCTCTTCCACGTGAATCACCCGGGCGCCGGTGGTGGCAAAACGCGGGTCGTGCTCCCACGCGGGATGTCCGGCCGCCCGGCAGAACCCCTCCCACTCGGCGTCGGCGACGGTTCCCGCGGTCATGAATCCGTCTGTGGTTTCGAAGACGAGATCCTGGGCCAGTTGCGGCCGGGCGCGTTCGGTTTCGTCGCCGACCCAGGTGTAGCCCGCCATGGCCTCGTGCCAGAGGAAGGAAACCGTGGCGTCGAGCATGGAGAGCCGCACGTGCTGTCCCTCCCCGGTTCGGGTGCGAGCGAACAGGGCCGCGGTGATCGCCTGGGCCGCCGTGACGGCGGTCAGCTTGTCGGGAACGATGAGGCGCAGCATGTGTGGGCGGCCGGTTTCCCGGTCGGCCTGGATCGACGCGAGTCCGGAGAGCGCCTGGACGATGGGGTCGTAGACCCGTTTTTTCGCGTAGGGGCCGGTTTCGCCGAAGCCGGAGATCGAGACGTAGATGAGGTCGGGTTTGACTCGGCGGAGGACGTCCTCGCCGATTCCCATGCGCTCTGCGGTTCCCGGGCGAAAGTTCTGGACGAAGACGTCGGCCCTCGAGACGAGGCGCTCGAGCAACGCGAGGCCGCGCGACTCGCGCAGGTCGAGTACGACGGAGCGCTTGTTGCGGTTCACCGTCGCAAAGGTGGGCGCCATGCCCCGTTTCCCGGCGCCCATGTGCCGAACGAGGTCGCCGGTTCCCGGCGCCTCGACCTTGACCACGTCGGCGCCCTGGTCGGCCAGGATCATCGTGGCCATGGGACCCGAAATCATGTTCGTGCAGTCGACGACGTGCACGCCCTCGAGCGGTCCGGTCATGGCATCCCTCCGTAGCCCGGGTCAGTCGCTGCCCGGTTGGAGACGAGCGGCTGCTTTGCGTTGGGGCAGGACGTCGGCCAGGCGCGCTTCGGTTTCCGGCGGACCTGTCAGGCGCGTCAGGGTGAGGCCGCGCTCCGTCCAGAACAGGGCGCGTCGGGGGCGGTCGCGGCGCGCAAGGGCCTCGGCAATGGCTTCGGCTACCTGGGGGTTGCGGTCGAGCAGTGGCGCATCCGGGAGCGAGGGATCGAGGCGCCAGGCCTCGAGGAACAAGGCGATGGCCTCGGTGCGGTTGCCCGTGGCTGCTTCCACCTCCGCAAGGTGAAACGCGGCGCGAGCGTTGCCCGGAAAGAGCTGGCGCTCATCGCGGAGGGGAGCCGCTGCCTCCGCGGCCTGGCCCGCACGCAGGAGCAGGCGCCCGGTTTCCAGGCGGGTGTTCGCCTCTTCGGGGTGGCGGCGAAGCGCCTCTTCGAGTTGATCCGCGGCCGCTTGAAGCTGTCCGCGTTCGGAGAGCAGCGCTGCCAGCCGCGTGCGCGTGCGGGGCGCGTGCGCGTAGTCGACCAGCGCCGTCTCGTAGTGCGCGATGGCGATGGCGTCCTCGCCCGCCGCTTCGTAGGCCTCGCCCAGGTTCACGAGGATGATCGGGTGGTCCCCCGAGACGCGCCGAGCGTGTTCGAAGAGCGTGACGCTGTCGCTCCAGGTGAACACCTGGGCCCGGGCGAGCAGCAGGTTGCCGCCGAGCCAGATCACTCCAATCGCCAGCACCAGGTTGCGGGCAACGGAACTCCGGCGCGCCAATTCTGCCCCGGTCCACGCCACTGCCATGCTCAGGCCGATCATGGGCAGGTAGCTGTAGCGATCGGCCATGCCGTGGGAGCCGACCTGCACGAATCCGATGACGGGCACCAGGGTGACCAGGTACCAGAGCCAGCCGACGGTGAGCCACGGCCGCCGCGCGCTGCTCCACAGCGCTCCCGCCGTCAGGGCCGCGATCAGGAGTGCCGAGCCGACGCTCTTCCACAGCGGGATGTCCGAAACGAAGGGGTAGAAGACGGCGAGTTCCGTCGGCCACGCGGTGATTCCGAGGTAAGCGACGTAGCTGGTCGCGATGTTCGACAACCGCTGGTCCAGCGGGACCATTTCGAGGGTGGCGACGGCTCCAGCGCCGCTCTGGCTGGCGAACGTGGCGAGGGCGACGAGCGCCGCGATCGCCACGAAGGGAATCTTCTCGATCACCAGGCGTGCCGGTCCTTCTTTGCTGCGGCGCAGGGGCCACAGGTCGAGGAGAAGGAGAACGGCGGGAAGGGTCACGACCATCGGCTTCGCCAGCAGTCCGGCGGTGAACGCGAGCGTGGTGAGCAGGAGCCAAACCGAGTGTCGGCGTTCGGCCCGGGTGTAGGCGCTCCAGGCGAGGAGCGCGAGCATCCAGAAGACCGCCGAGAGGACGTCTCGCCGCTCGGTGATCCAAGCGACCGATTCTACGTGCGCCGGGTGGATCGCGAACACGAGGGCCACGAATGCGCTCGGCAGTACGCTTTCGGTCATCCGGCGCAGCGCTTCGAAGAGGAGCAGGGAGGCAAGGCCGTGCAGCAGCACGTTGGTCACGTGGTGTGCGCCGGCGTCGAGTCCGAAAAACTCGACGTCGAGCATGTGCGAGATCCAGGTGGTCGGGACCCAGTTCCCGAGCACCGTCTCGCTGAAGGCGCGCCCGACGGCCACGAAGGAGAAGCCCTGGTTCACGATGGTGTTCTCGATCAGCCAACCCGAGTCGTCGAACACGACGAACGGAAAGCCTCGAACCGGCGCGTAGACGTAGGCGACGGCCAGCACGAGCGCTGCCCGGACGAGCCAGTTCATGCGGTGAGCAGGACCCGGCGGATGGCTTCCACGACACCGCCCTCTGCGTTGCTTCGAACGACCTGGTCTGCCGCCCGGCGCGCCTCGTCGACGGCGTTTCCCATCGCGATTCCGAGTCCCGCGCCCCGGATCATGGAGACGTCGTTCGTGTCGTCGCCCACCGCAGCGATCTCCGAGGCCTGGATCCCCGACTCCGCAGCGACTCGCTCGAGCGCGTTCCATTTTCCAGAGCGGGTTGAGAAGAATTCCAGGATGTGTCCTTCGTAGTTCTTGTTCCAGATCATGTGCGTCTGGACACGTCCGGCGAGCGCCCGGTTCGCTTCTTCCCGCAGCGGGACGAGTGTTCCTTCGTCCGCCATCATGCTGAGCATGATCACGCGCTGCTCGGCCGTCGCACCGAGGTCGTCGACTTCCCGACATTGTCCGCCGTGGTCCCGAAGATATTGCGCCTGGAAGGGATGGGGAGGAAGACCGCGTTCCATGAGGATGTCGGTTCCCGACTCGTAATCATCGATGTAGACGAGCGGACTGCCGGCGGCACGCATGAGTTCGAGCGCTTCGGGGTACACGTCTGCTTCTAAGTAGGCGCTGTGCAGCGTGGCTCCCGACGCCAGGTCTTTGACCACCGCGCCGTTGTTCACGACGACGAAACCGGTAAGTTCGAGTTCGCGAAGCAGGGGTAGGGCAGTCCGGAAGCGCCGCCCGGTGCAGACCACGACGAGCAGCCCGGCGCGCCGGGCGTCGGCAACGGCGTCCCGGGCGGTTGCGGGGAGCTTTCCGTAGGGATCGAGCAGCGTCCCGTCGAGGTCGAGGGCAAGCAGTTTCGTGGTCACGGCTTGGAACCCCCCACCGTCGCCAGCGGTCGGTGCGTCCACTGGCCACTCGCGATTCGGGCGCCGGTTCCCAGCGTCGTCACGGCTGTGCTCACGAGAATGGCAATCCAGAGTCCCTGGCGTCCGACGTCCGTGTACTGGGTCAGGAAGAAGGCGAGGGGGAGGGATACCAGGAAGGTGGATCCGACCGAGATCAGCATGGGTACGCGCATGTCGCCGGCCCCCTGGAGCGACCGGAAGAAGACGAAATAGAAGCCCCAGAAGAAGGCTGCGCCGGAAAGGTAGAGGATGTATTCGGCGCCGATCTCCACGACTGTCGGATCGTCGCTCAAGAGCCGCATCAACTGGGTGCGGAAGAAAAAGAGTCCGAGCGCGAGTGTCCACATGATCGAGCAGTGCACCTGGAGGCCGATGCGCAGTGCCTGCCAGGCCCGGGGCACGTTGCCGGAGCCGAGCGCCTGGCCGACCAGGGTGGCGCAGGCACCGGCGAGGGGAAAGCAGACCATCGGGACGATCATGCCAAGACGGAGCCCGATCGCATAGGCGGTCTGCACGCTCTCTCCAAAATCGTCGGCAAGGCGGAGAAAGATGGCGACGACGATGGACTGGGCGCCCATCTGTACCGCGGGCGGCCAGGACAGTTGGAGGAGCGTTCGAATCGCGGCCGGATCGGGTCGCAGGTGGCGCCGGCGGATATGCACGCGGGACCGCCCCCGGAACAGCACGAGCATCCCGACGACCATGCCGATTCCGTTGCCCAAGGCGATGCCGAGGGCGACCCCTTCGACGCCCAGGGCCGGCGCGCCCAGGTGGCCGAAGATGAGGACCCACTCGGCAAGGATGCCGACCGCCACCTGGAGCGTGATCACGAGAAAGGGAGTCGTCGTATCGCCGGCCCCGCCGAGGATGGCGGCGAACAGTTGCATGCCCGCCATGCCAAAGGTGAAGGCGTACACGAGTCTCAGGTACGGGATGCCGTAGACGTCGAAACTCGGATCCGCGCCCGCGAGCGAAAAAAGGAATCCGGGAACGCTCAGCCCGATGGTGGCCACCGCGGCCGAAAAAACAGCGCCCAGGAAGACCACTTGTCCCGCCAGATGTTCGGCTCGATCGACCCGGCCCTCGCCGACCGCGCGCGCGATCAACGCCTGGCTTCCGAAGCTCAAGCCCATGATCATCATCATGACGATCTGGCGCAGGACCTGGTTCACGATGATGACGGAGGCCATGGGCGCATCGCCCAGTTGTGCGATGAAGGCCAGGTCGACCACCTGAAAGACCAGGAACAGGCCGCTGGTGGCGATCATCGGAAGCGCCAGGGCAAAGAGCGAGGTGAGCAGGCTTCCGCGGGTGTGGTCGCGGCGGCTCAGTCGGCGTAACGCGGTGATCGGTCCGCCCGGAGGCGTGGAGTTCGCGGTCACCGCGAGGTTCCGGAGCTCTTGAACGCTGCTTTCGAAAGGTCTCCACCGAGAGTGTGCGACGCGGTCCCGGGATCGTTCTGGAACTCGCCGTTCATGGCATCGGAGGGGCCCGGCACCCGGTACTGATAGCATGCTGCGCCGAGCGGGGGCGCGAAGGGATGCCTACCGCCAGGCGAATACCGGTTGCTCGAGTTCGGCGACGCGCACTTCGCGCCCCCAAATGGCGACTTCGCGCAACTGGTAGAGCAGTGCGGCGGTCGGTGCGTGGATGTGCGTTCCGAGGAGCGGCACCGAGATCACGGGCCGGTCGCTCTCCGGAATGCGCCTGAGGCGCGGCACGTCGGAGCGGTCCAGTTCGGCGAGTGGCACGCGATAGACTTCGGCGACCTCTTGGGGGTTCGGCACGAGTTCCGGGTTGCCGCTGGCCCAGGTCACGATGGGTGTGATCCGATAGCCGGAGCGCGTCGCGTAGTCGTCCAGCTTCCCGAGCACGCTCTCCGGCCCGAGTCGCAGGCCGAGTTCCTCTTCGAGTTCGCGCAGGGCGGCGTCGATGGAGGTTTCGTTTTCGTCGAGCCGGCCGCCGGGGAGCGCCCATTGCCCGCCGTGAGCGCGCAGCGCCGCCGCTCTTCGCGTCAACAAGAAGCAGGCGCGATCCAGTGCGTCAGTCACCACAGTGAGCGCCACGGCGGCGGGTCGGAGGTCGTCGGCCGGGAGTGGCCTGCGCTCGAAACCGGACAAGTGGCGGGCCATGCGTTCGCGCAGGGCGGCGTCGAAGGGATGAGGGGTGGACGGCACCGTCTCACCATACCGAACCCCGTGTTGCTCCCGCGGTGTGGACAGTGGCCCGATGGCCCGCGAGACTCCCGACCCCATGCTCGAGGATGTGCGTCGTTTCCGGCTGCCCGGCGGAGATCCGGAGGTGGAGATCGCCATGCTCGACTTCGGCGGGAGCGGGCCGCCCGCGCTGCTCCACCACGCGACCGGTTTCTGCGCCGCGCTCTGGGCCCCCGTTGCCGAGCGGCTCGTGGAACGCTTCCACGTCTTTGCCATGGACGCCCGCGGCCATGGAGACTCTTCGAAGCCCAGTCCCCCCGACGCGTATCACTGGGATGCCTTTGGCCGCGACGTTGCAGCCGTCGCCTCGCGGCTGACGGAAGCTCACGGTCCGATCGCGCTGGCCGTTGGGCATTCCTTCGGCGGCACCGCGCTGACACTGGCAGAACTCGCCCGTCCGGGCCTCTTCGAACGCCTCATTCTCGTCGACCCGGTGATTCCGCCGACGGACCCGGAAATTCGCCGTACCTTCGGGCGCGCGAACCCGATGGCCGAGGGAGCGCGAAGGCGCCGCCGGCGCTGGGAGAGCCGTGCGGCGGCGCGTGCGCGTTGGTCGGATCGGTCGGTTTTCGCCGCCTGGACGCCGCGTGCCCTCGATCTCTATGTGTCCGAAGGCCTTGCGGAGTGCGCAGAGGGCGGCGTGATCCTGAAGTGCCCCCCGGAAGTCGAGGCCAGCGTGTTCGAGCAGGCGGCGAGCGTCGACCCGATGCTCGACGCGCACCGGCTCCGCGCGTCCGTCGTCGTGGTGTGGGCGCGCCACGGAAACTTCCCGCTGGAGCACTTCCAGGAGTTCGCCGGTCGAATGCCCGACGGAACAGTTCGGGAACTGGACGTGGGCCATCTCGTCCTGATGGAAGATCCAGACCTTCTCGTCGAGGCGCTCTTCGCTTCTCTCTGAAAATCCGCTGGCGCTCAGGTTCCGTAAAACGCCGCCAGCGCAACGAGGAGAAGGCCGAACTCAGAAACGAGGCGGCGCCGCTCGCGTTCAGCTCCCGTAAAACGCCGCCAGCGCAACGAGGAGGAAGCCGAGTACGGAAAGCTGGAGGCCGTGGTCCGCGAGGAGGGTTTCCTCCGGGGCCTCGCCTGCCTCGCCGCGCTCCACCAGCAGGTGGTAACGGAACAAGGCGATCACCACGATCGGAACCGTGAGCAGCAGCAGGGAGGCGCCGCCTCCGGACTGGGCGAGTTCGTCCTGGACCCACAGCGAGTAGCTGATCACCGCAGCCGCCATCGAGGTCAGGGTAAAGGCGCGGAGCGCCCCCTCGCTGTAGGCCGCGAGAACGGGCCGGGTTTCTTCTCGAGCGCCGAGGGCACGGTACTCACCGGTTCGTTTGGACGCCGCGATGAACAGCGCAACGAAGAAGGTGCACAGGACGAACCAATCCGAGTAGGGGACGTCGATGGCGAGCGCTCCGGCCACTGCGCGCAGCACGAAACCCGCGGCCACCAGCACGATGTCGAGCACGACGATGTTCTTGCCGCCGAAGGAGTAGCCGTGGGTCATGACGACGTAGACCAGGACGACGGTGCCCAGGGCCGGCCCGATCCAGTACGCCAGGGCGAGACTGCCCACCGTCAGGGCCGCAGCCACCAGCCAGGCGGAACCGGGCGAAACACGGCCCGAAGCGATGGGCCGGTTCCGCTTGGTCGGGTGCCGCCGGTCCCGCTCCACGTCCACGAGGTCGTTCACCACGTAACAGGATGAGGAGGCCAGGCAGAAGGCGACGAATGCCAGGCAAGCCGCGGTAAAGGCCCCGGGATCGAAGAGGCGCAGGGCAAAGAGTGGCGCAGCGAACACCAGGAGGTTCTTGGTCCACTGTTTCGGGCGCAGTAGTTCGACCACGGTTCGAGTCTACTTCTGGTAGCGGGGAAGCGCGCCCCTTGCGAGATCCGGGCCTCAGCCGGGTCGGGTGCGACTCACGAAGTGGCTGTCGGGGACGTAGAACCGGTAGCGGCGTTCTTTGCCTCGGCTGAGACCGATCCGCTGGCTGCGGGCGATCCGCGGGGCCGGGTCTGAAGTGCGCCGCCGACGCAGGGAGAGGACCCCGTCGAGCAGGCCGGTGCCGTAATCCGCCAGGGTGATGCCGAGGGCCTGGCAGAGCTTGCCCGGCCCGTTGGAGAGTTCCCGTTCGGGCGTGCCGGTTCGGAGTCCGCGGGCCCGGTGCATGTGCTCGGCCCCCAGCACGGGTTCCACGGCGCGCAGGAGGACCGCCGCTGCGCGTCCCGCTGGTTCGCACACCACGTTCGCGCAGGTGTGAATGCCGTAGCTTCGGTAGACGTAGAGTCGTCCGGGCGGCCCGAACATCGCGCGGTTTCGGGGGGTCTCGCCGCGGAAGGCGTGGGA
>JAYZFQ010000080.1:0-33864 GCA_036336695.1 Myxococcota bacterium | reverse complement strand
CGAGATCCGGCGCGAGGGTGAGGTCTGGCGCCAGACCTATTGCCGCGGTGAACCCGACAGTGCCTGCGAGGCGGTCGGCACGACCGATAAGACCGGGACCCGCGTCACGTTCCACCCGGATCCGGAGGTCTTCCAGACCCTCGAGTTTTCTTTCGACGTTCTCTCCCAGCGGCTTCGCGAACTGTCGTTCTTGAACGCGGGTCTCCGCATCGTCGTCACCGACGAGCGCACGGGCAAAGCACACGATTTCTGTTACGAGGGGGGAATCGTCTCGTTCGTGGAGCACCTGAACCGCAACCGCGCGCCCCTCCATCGCCCTCCCGTTCTCCTCTCCGGGCGACGCAGTTTTTCCGGGAAGGGCGGGGACGTCTCCGTCGAGATGGACATCGCGCTCCAGTACAACGATTCGTACAACGAAGCGATCTTCTCCTTTGCGAACAACATCAACACCGTGGAAGGGGGCAGTCACCTCATCGGTTTTCGCACTGCCCTGACGCGGACTCTCAACCGTTACGTCGCCACCCACAGCAAGAACGGAAAGGAAGGAAGCGAGAGTCTTTCGGGAGAAGACACGCGGGAAGGGCTTACCGCGGTGGTCTCGGTCAAGGTGCCCCAGCCGGAATTCGAGGGTCAGACGAAGACGAAGCTGGGTACGAGCGAGGTGCGTGGTCTCGTCGAAGGTCTCGTCTACGAAAAACTCTCCGAGTACCTGGAAGAGAACCCGTCTGTTGCAAAGCCGATCATCGCCAAGGTGATGGATACGGCGCGCGCGCGGGCAGCCGCGCGCAAGGCGCGCGATCTCGCCCGCCGCAAGGGAGCCCTGTCCGACCACAGCCTCCCGGGCAAGCTCGCCGACTGCCAGGAGAGAGATCCCTCCCGGGCCGAGGTCTTCATCGTCGAAGGAGAGTCGGCCGGCGGAACGGCGAAAATGGGGCGCTCGCGGGAAACCCAGGCGATCTTGCCGATCAAGGGCAAGATCTTGAACGTCGAGCGGGCGCGCCTGGACAAGGTGCTCTCGAACCTGGAGATCCAGGCCATGATTGCAGCGCTCGGCTGCGGGATCGGGGAGGATTTCGACGCCACCAAGGCCCGGTATCACAAGGTCGTCATCATGACGGATGCCGATGTGGACGGAAGCCACATCCGCATCCTGCTGCTCACCTTTTTCTACCGCCAGATGCCGAAGCTGATCGAGCTCGGCTACCTCTACATCGCCCAACCGCCCCTCTTCAAGGTCAAGAAGGGTCGCAGCGAGCGCTACATCAAGGACGAGCGGAATCTCGAGAGCTACCTGCTCGACCTCGCTCTCGGCAGTGTGACCATTACGCCGTCCGGCGGCGACGTGCTGCCGGCGGAGCAATTGCGGACGCTCCTCGACGCTGCGAGCACCACCCGAAAGCTCCTCGAACGTCTCGAATTGCGCCGGATCGACGCCCGGGTGATCCACGCCGCGGTGCAGAGCGGTGCCCTTGCCGAGGCCGACCTGTCGGACGAGTCGGGCCTGTCGGACCGCGTGGCGCCCGCCGTTACCGAGCGCTTTCGGGCGCGGCACGGGGACGAAGAAAGCCTCGCCTGGCGCACGGAAGCAGATCCCGAACACGGTGGGCACCGCCTCGTTGCGGAAACCCGCCGCGCCGGTGTGGTGTTCACGACACCCCTGGACAGCACCTTCCTCCGCTCCCCCGAGTGGTTGCGGCTGGTGGAACTGGCCCGCGCCATGGCCGCCATTGGGCAGCCGCCCTTTGTGCTGCAGCGGGGCGACGAAAGCGAGCCGGTCGAGTTGCCGGGACCGGTCTCGCTGCTCGAGCACCTGCTCGCCCTGGGTGAGAAGGGCCTGTCGATCCAGCGCTACAAGGGGCTCGGCGAGATGAACCCGGAACAGTTGGCCGAGACGACGATGGATCCCGCCTCGCGCACGCTGCTCCAGGTGCGCGTCGAGGACGCGGTGGAGGCGGAACTCGCATTCACCGATCTCATGGGTGACGACGTGGAGCCGCGGCGCGAGTTCATCGAGCGCAACGCGCTCGACGTGCAGAACCTCGACATCTAGGAACGCGCGTGGCGGACGAACCCACCCATCCCGAAGACGGCGCCGAAGGCGGTCCCCCGGAGCCCACGGCCCTACCCGTTGCCATCGAAGACGAGGTGCGCCGCTCGTTTCTCGACTACTCGATGTCGGTCATCATCAGTCGCGCCCTCCCCGATGTGCGCGACGGTCTCAAGCCCGTCCACCGGCGGATCCTCTACGCCATGCAACAGGAGGGGTTGCTTTCCAACCGACCCTACTCCAAGTCCGTGGGCGTCGTGGGCGAGGTGCTGAAGCACTACCACCCGCACGGCGACTCGGCGGTCTACGACGCCATGGTGCGGATGGCCCAGGACTTCTCGCTCCGCTACCCGCTCGTCGACGGCCAGGGCAACTTCGGTTCGATCGACGGTGATTCGGCCGCAGCCTACCGCTACACGGAAGCGCGTCTCCAGTCGCTGGCGGAGGAGATCCTCCGGGACATCGACCGGGAAACCGTCGATTTTTCCCCCAATTTCGACGGGAGCGTCGACGAGCCGGTGGTATTGCCGAGCCGCGTCCCCAATCTCCTGGCGAACGGGTCTTCGGGGATCGCCGTCGGGATGGCGACCAACGTGCCGCCCCACAACCTGCGCGAACTGATCGACGCACTCGTGCTCGAAGCGCGCGATCCCCAATGCAGCCTCGACGACCTGCTCGAGTGCATCCCCGGGCCGGATTTCCCGACCGGCGCGATCATTTGCGGAACCGAGGGCATTCGGAGCGCCTACGCCACGGGCCGCGGCCTCCTCTCGGTGCGTGCGCGCGCGGATTTCGAGGAAACCAGCCGGGGCATGCGGATCGTCGTTACCGAGATCCCGTTCATGGTGAACAAGTCTTCGTTGCTCGAACGCATCGCAGACCTGGTCCGCGACGGGAAGATCGACGGCGTGACCGACCTGCGGGACGAGACGAATCGCGAAGGCATTCGCATCGTGATCGAGCTCCGCCGGGACGCGCCGGAAGAAGTGGTGTTGAACCAGCTCTATAAGCAGACGCCCCTCCAGTCGACCTTCGGCGTGAACCTGCTGGCCCTGGTCAACGGCCGCCCGCAACTCCTGTCGTTGAAGGCGGCCCTGCGTCACTTCATCGACTTCCGCGGCGAAGTGGTGGTGCGCCGCGCCACTTACGATCTGGCCCAGGCCCGGGCGCGAGCGCACCTGCTCGAGGGGTTCGCCCTCGCGTTGGAAAATCTCGACGAGGTGGTGGCGATCATCCGCGGGTCCGAAGGAACCGCCGAGGCCCGCGCCGAACTCATGGGCCGCTTCGAGCTTTCCGAAATCCAGGCCAACGCGATTCTCGACATGCGCCTCCGCTCGCTCACCCAGCTGGAGCGAGAGCGGGTGCTCGGAGAACTCGAGGAAGTCCGGGGAAAGATCGCAGACCTCGAAGCGCTGCTCGCGAGCGACGAACGCATCCTCGACGTCATCGTCGAAGAGCTGGAGGAAATCCGCGAAAAATTCGGTGACGAGCGACGGACGGAAATCGGTGCTGCGGTGGAGGGCATCGACGTCGAGGACCTCATCGTCGAAGAGGACATGGTCGTCACCGTGTCCCACGCGGGTTACATCAAGCGCAATCCGCTGACCCAGTACCGTGCCCAGCGCCGCGGGGGCAAGGGCGTGAAGGGGATGGCGGCCCGGGACGAAGACTTTGTCGAGCGGCTCTTCGTCGCGTCGACCCATGCGTACCTGCTTTTCTTCACGACCCTGGGGCGTGTCCACTGGTTGAAGGTCCACGAGTTGCCCCAGCTCGGCCGCGCCGCGAAGGGGCGAGCGCTGTCGAACGTCCTGCAACTCAAAGAAGCCGAACGCGTCCAGGCCGTGCTGCCGGTGCGAAGCTTCGAAGAGGGCGGCGAAGATTTCGTCATTCTGGGCACGCGGCGCGGCGTGGTGAAGAAGACGAAGTTGTCCGCCTACGCCAATCCGCGGCGCGGCGGGATCATCGCGATCAACCTCGACAGCGAGGACGAACTCATCGCGGCGATGCGAACGGACGGCTCTCAGCAGGTCATCATCGCGAGCAAGCGCGGGAAGTCGATCCGCTTCGTCGAAAGCGAGGTTCGTCCCATGGGGCGCACGGCAGCCGGCGTGCGCGGCATGGGGCTGGGCGCGGAAGACGAGGTCGTGGGGATGGACATCCTGTCTCCGGGTGCCACCGTGCTCACAGTGACGGAGCGCGGCTACGGGAAACGCACCCCGCTGGACGACTACCGGACCCAGCGCCGCGGTGGGCAGGGCATCATCACGATCAAGACCACGGCCCGCAACGGCAATGTCGTGGGCATTGCCCAGGTCGTCGACGACGACGAGGTCATGCTCATCACCGACGGTGGGAAGGTTCTCCGTTGCAAGGTGGGCGGGATCTCGACGATGGGCCGCGCGACCCAGGGCGTTCGGCTGATGGATCTCGCCGCGAGCGAAAAACTCGTTTCCATCGCGCGCCTGGCGGAGCGCGACGTCGGGGACGCCGAGAGCGGGACGGCGTGAACCGGGAACGGTCCCGCGCGCTCTTCGCGCGCGCGCAAGGGGTCATTCCCGGGGGCGTCAACTCGCCGGTCCGCGCCTCCCGCGCTGTCGGCAGCGACCCGCCCTTCCTCGCCCGGGGCGCGGGCGCCCGGGTGTACGACGCCGACGGCAACGCGTACCTCGACTACGTGGGTTCCTGGGGTCCGTTGATCCTGGGCCACTGCGACCCGGCGGTCGTCGCTGCCGTGAATGCCGCCGCAGCTACGGGGACGAGTTTTGGCGCGCCGACGGCGTCGGAGGTGGAGCTGGCCGAAGTGCTCTGCGAAGCCCTTCCCTCGGTCGAAATGGTGCGTATGGTGAACTCGGGAACGGAGGCCACCATGAGCGCGCTGCGCCTCGCACGCGCCGCCACCGGTCGGTCGCGCGTGCTGAAGTTCGAGGGTTGTTACCACGGCCATGCCGATGCCCTCCTCGTGGGGGCGGGGAGCGGCGTCGCGACGCTCGGCATTCCGGGTTCCCCCGGTGTGCCCGAGGCGTTCGTCGAACTCACGGTACAGGCGCCCTACAACGACCTGGCCGCGGCGACAGCCGCCTTCGACCGCTGGGGCGATTCTCTCGCCTGCGTCATCGTCGAACCGGTCGCCGGGAACATGGGCTGTGTCCTGCCCGAGCCGGGGTTTCTCGGTGGACTCCGAGAACTCTGCGATCGCTTCGGGGCGCTCCTGGTCTTCGACGAGGTCATGACGGGCTTCCGGGTGGCCTGGGGCGGGGCCCAGGTCCGCTTCGGCGTGACGCCGGATCTCACCTGCCTCGGCAAGGTCGTGGGCGGCGGTTTGCCGGCGGCGGCCTTCGGCGGCCGCGCCGACCTGATGCGCCAGATGGCGCCCGAGGGCCCCGTCTACCAGGCGGGGACGCTGTCCGGCAATCCCCTCGCCGTGGCGGCCGGGCTTGCCACCCTGGCCCGGCTCCGGGAGCCCGGTGTCTACGCCGCCCTCGAGTCCTCGGCGACACGCCTCGTCGAGGGTCTCGCGGAGCGTGCGGCGGCGGCGGGGGTTCCCCTGACGACGGCGGTCGTGGGCGGGATGTTCGGATTCTTCTTCCACCCCGGGCCGGTGCGGAGTTTTTCCGACGCGCGGGAGGCCGACGAGGGGCGCTTCCGGGCCTTCTTCCACGCCATGCTCGACGGGGGGGTCTACCTGGCGCCCTCCCCCTTCGAGGCCGGTTTCGTGTCCCTCGCCCACTCGGATGCCGAGATTGCGGCGACGCTGGCGACGGCGGAAGCAGCATTTCGCGCCATGGCGGCGCGTTGAGGGGGGGCGGGGCGTTGGCTAGAGTCCGCCCCGTTTCCGGAGTCGGGCCATGAGTCGGACCTCGGACGATTCCAAAGCCGGTCGGCGGCGTGCGAAGCGCCAGGGGCTCGCCTACCAGGGTGCCTTCGAAGCCGTCGTCGCGATCCTGATCGCAGCCGGTATCGGGATCTGGATCGACGGGCGCTACGACACATCCCCGTACGGGTTGCTGGGCGGTCTGGCCGTGGGGTTTGGCTCTTTCGTGGTGCGGCTGGTCCGAATGGGAGCGAGGCTCCAGGCCCTCGACGACGAAGGCGGGGACGCAGACAGAATGGACGAAAAATCACCGTGAAGATCGACCCCATCGAACGCACGAACCTCACGCTGAGCGCTGCTGCGGCTGCGGTGTCCGTCGCGTTTGCGACGCCGGTGTTCGCGGCCAGTCTCGCCTACGGGGCTGCCCTCGAGGCGGCGAATCTCCACGGCTTGCGTCGCCAGGCGCGTCTTTTCTTCCAGGGGCCCAAGCCTGCTTCGAGTTGGGCCGGCTTGTACGGCCTGCGTTTCGCCTTCCTCGTGGTGGGCATCGGGGGAGCGTTCGCGCTCGGTGCCGATCCCGTCGGGCTCCTCGTGGGCTTGTCCCTCGTCGTGCCCGCGGTCCTGATCGAAGCCTGGCGCTCGCGCCCGGACGTCGACCCGTCGGCACCGTCGCTTCCGGACGACGACCCGGCCTGGGACCAGTGGGATCCCTGGCTCGCGCGGGAGCGCAGTGACCTCGAGGCGGATGACCGATGATCTTTCAGCAGATCGAAAACCTGATTCACATCCCGTGGGTGTTCCAGGCCGCCCTGGTGGCGGCCGGGCTGCTCCTCTGGGCCGGGGTGGCGGTCCGGCGGCGGGTTGCCGAGCCGAGCGGGGGCGTCCTTCCCGACGAGGGAATTTCGGTCCGGAACGTGGTGGAGGTCACCGTCGAGTGGCTGTCCGGCATGGCCAGCGACCGCATGGGGGCCGACTGGCGGCGCTACTTCCCGCTGGTCGGGACCATGTTCTTCTTCATCCTCGTCTCGAACCTGATCGCCCTCGTGCCCGGTTTCGACGGGGCGACGAGCGACATCAACACGACCTTGGCGTGGGCGATCATCTCCTGGGTGGCCTACACGGCGATCGGCATCCAGAAACACCGCTGGAACTACATCATCAAGTTCCTCGGCCCGAGCTTCTTCGAGCGGGAGATCGCGGGCCGGGTGGTCCACTTTCGGCTGCTCTCGCCGATCTTCTTCGTCCTCGAGATCCCGCTCGACCTCGCGCGCATCTTGACCCTGACGGTGCGGCTGCTCGCGAACATGTACGCCGACCACAAGGTGATCCTGGTCTGGCTGGGTCTCGTTCCCTTCGGCGTACCGGCCATCTTCATGGGCCTCGGCATCATCATCTCGGTGCTCCAGGCCTTCGTGTTTGCACTGCTCACCATGATCTACGTCGGATTGGCCCTCGACGAGCCGCACTAGTTCGTCGGCGCAAGCCCGGCATCACAAAGGGAGACCCCTCGTCATGCGAAAGTTCGGAAATCTCGTTCTGTGGACCGCGCTCTTCACGGTGCTGCCCCTGGTGGCCTTCGCCCAGGACGGTGGCGGCGACTCCAACGCGTGGGGCTACGCGATTGGCGCCGGCCTGGCGGTCGGCCTCGCCGGCCTCGGTTGTGGCATCGGTCAGGGCCTCACGGCGGGCAACACGACTGCGGGCATCGCGCGTAATCCCGGCGCGGCCGGCGCGATGTTCACGAACTTCATTCTGGGCATGGTGCTCATCGAGTCGATTTCGATCTACGGACTCCTGATCGCCTTCCTGCTCCTGGGGAACATCTGAGTCTTGGCTCGGGACGCCGGCCGGTCTCGTCCGGCGTCCCTGGCAGGCCACCGGGCGGGAACTCGACGCGGGGCCTCACCCCATTGAAATCCCCCCGTCGAACCCATGTTCCCGCCCGGCGACCTCGGTCCCGCCAACCCCCGGTCCCGTTGAAGGGGTGCAGCGGGTGTGCCCGGAGGCACGTACCGTGCGTTTCCAGAGCAAGTGCCGTGCCGTGGGGCGCGGCCGCGACGCTGGAGCGAGAACTCGTTTCGCAACGAGCGGTTGCACGCGGGCGGGGCGACGGGCGTCGGGCTCCCCGTGGCCGCCGGTTCACGGGTAGGCCGTGAAGCAACGGGCGGCCCGGCTGCTGGCGTTCGAGGGTCTCGACGGCTGCGGCAAGACCACCCAGGTGAAGCGGCTCGCGGCGCGCCTCGCCGCGGGCGGCCACGACGTGCTTTCGACGCGCGAGCCCACCGACGGGCCGTGGGGACGTCGCATCCGGGAACGGACCCTCGCGGGCGAGCGGGCCGCGCCGGCCGAGGAACTCCGCTGGTTCCTCGAAGACCGGCGGGAGCACGTGGAGCGGGAGATCCTGCCGGCCCTCGAAGCCGGGCGCACGGTGCTGACGGATCGCTATACGCTCTCGACGGTGGCCTACCAGGGCGCCCTGGGACTCGATTGGCGCGCCCTGCTCGCCGAATCCGAAGCGGCGTTTCCCCGGCCGGACCTCGTGTTGTTTCTCGACGTGGCGCCGGCCGCGGGGCTCGCGCGCGTGCGCGCGCGCGGCGGTCCCCGCGAGGCCTTCGAGCGCCTGGAGAACCTGGAGCGCGTCGCCGAGATCTTTCGTGCGATCTCCGCGGACTACGTGGTCCGCATTCCGGCCGAGGGCAGTCCCGATGCGGTCGAGGCGGAGATCGTTGCTTGCGTGGAGGAGCGGCTCGGGTTCTTCGGGTCTTCCTGAAGCCACCCACAGCGGTCACTGCCCCAGGCGCCGCTGCTGACGCCGACCGCGGTCAGGAAACGCCCCCGTTGACCTGGATCACCTGCCCCGTGATGTAGTCCGCACCGCCCGAGAACAGGAACGCGACGGTGGCCGCCACGTCTTCGGGCGTTCCGAGCCGCCGCAAGGGTACGACCGCGGCGAGCTGCTCCCGGTCGAGGTCCCCCAGCATGTCGGTATCGATCCAGCCGGGGGCCACGCAGTTCACCGTGATCTTGCGCTTGGCGAGTTCGAGCGCCAGGGACTTGGTGGCGCCGATGAGTCCGGCTTTCGAAGCGCTGTAGTTCACCTGTCCGCGGTTGCCGGTGATTCCCGCGAGGGACGAAACGGTGACGATGCGCCCGCCTTGTCGCGACCGGCACATGGGCAGGACGAGGGGGTGCAGCACGTTGTAGAAGCCGTCGAGGTTCGTGCGGAGTACCTGGTCCCAGGCGTCGGAGCCGAGCCCCGGGAAGGGGCCGTCCCGGTGGATGCCCGCGTTGACGACGGCGCCCCAGTAGGCTCCCTGCGCGTCCATGTCCGCCGCGAGGGCCGCGGCGCTGGCTTCCCGGTCGGCCACGTCGAAGCCGAGGGCGACGGCGTTGCGGCCCAGGGCAGCGATTTCGGCGACCGCCGCTTCGCAACCGGCCTTGTCCTGCACATACCCGAGGGCCAGGTCGTACCCGTCGCCCGCCAAGGCGATCGCGACGGCGCGCCCGATGCCGCGGCTGGCACCGGTCACGAGCACACGTTTTCGGTCAGGGGCCATCGGCCGCTCCCGGCGGGTGTCCGAATCCGTCCATGGCGTACACGCTGAGCCGCCCCTGCGCCAGTGTTTTCCCGTCGGCAGCGTCTTCGATGCTGCAGGCGAACCACGCGAGCTTCCCTTCGCCCTGCAGGTGGCGACAAGTGACTTCGAGCCGCTGGTCACGCCGGAAGGCGTCGACGGCGATGTCGGTGCGGCGGGAACCGAGGAACAGCCCGGGGCGCGGGGCCTCGCCGCGCAGCCGGGCGATGAGTCCTGCGTGGGCGGCGATACCCTGGGCCATGTATTCGAGACCCACCCAGGCGGGAACGAGCCCCGCGGAAGTCCGGAACAACTCGCTGCCTTCGGGGTCGACGGCGCACACGGTTCTTTCCGCCGTGTGTTCGACCACGTGGGACAGGAGGCACATGGGACCCGCGTGGGGGACCAGGCTGGCAATCTCGGGCAGCGCCGCGGGGCTTGTGGTCCCGGCGCGTGCGCTTCGCGCCGGGTTCCCGGGACGCGGGGTTGCGTGCACCGCCGCCGCTTCGCGGCGACGCACCAGCGCCTGGGCAAGGCGCAGCGGCAGGGAGAAGACCGATCGCGTGTAGACCCAGGAAAGCCGGGCGTTGTCCCGGAGCATGTCGAAGTGAGACACACCGTCCGGGTCGTACACCACGCGCGTCGGCACGTTGAGAATCGGTGCGCCACGCCAGGCGAGGCCGATGACGAGTTCCGGGTCGAATTCCATGTGATCGCCCGTCGCGACGCTGTCGAGGAAGGCGATGGTTTCCGCGAGGGGAATGCCGCGGAACCCGCACAGGGGATCCTCGACCCGAAAGGAACCCGTCAAGCCCCAGACCATCGCGCGCGAGAGCTGGCGCCCGTAGAGGCGGCCCCGCGGAATGCTGGCGTCGAAAACGGGCGCGCCGAGCACGAGGGCGTCGGGTTGCTTTTGCACCGCTTCCACGAAGCGGGGGACAGCTCCGGTGTCGTGCTGCCCGTCGGCGTCGAGTTGGATCGCGTGGGTGAAACCGCGCCGGAAGGCCCACCGGTAGCCGGTCTTGAGCGCCGCGCCGCGGCCCCCGTTGTCCGGCCGGCGCTGGACCGAGACCCAGGGATACCGGGCCGCCAGCTCTTCGAGGGCCTTGCGGGTCGTCTCCCCGCTCCCGTCGTCGACGACGAGACACGGAAGCCCGTGGGCGGCGAGGCCCTCGAGGACGCCGGCGATCTCTCGCCCGTGCTCGAAGACGGGAATCAGCAGGCAGGGCGACACCGCCATCACGGCGCCTTGCCCGGCAGGTCGCATCCGGTCGCCTCCATCACGGCGCCTTGCCCGGCAGGTCGCATCCGGTCGCCGCCGTCACGGCGTCCTTTCGAGCCGGCAGCGTCCCGTCGCGAAAACGCGCAGCGTATCCCCCGGTGCCTCGAGGGTGAAGCGCATCTGGCACCCGTCTTCGGAGACCGCCACGTTCAGCGCGGCGACGTCTCCGGGGTGCAGCGCCGACGGAAACTTGAGGCCTTCGACGCTGCGGACCCGGGCGGGGCAGCCCTGCAATGCTTCCAGCCCCCGGATCGCCCAGCCGAGTTGCACGGTGCCGGGCACCATGGGGGAGCCCGGAAAGTGACCGTCGCAAAAGACCAGGGTTTCCGGCACCCGCAGGCGTTGTTCGAGCCGGCCCGGTCCTCGCCGCTCGTCTTCGACGATCGGTTCTCGAGGTGCCGGGGATTCGGCGGCGGCCGGGCCGGGTACGGATCGGGGTTTTCGCATCGGCATGTGTCCGGCCGGGGGCTCTCGCGGCCCGGGCGTTCCGGTTACGGGGCGCGGTTGTCCGCGACGAAGCTCGCGAGTCTCCGAACGGAAGCGAAGATCTCCTGGTTCTGGTCCGGATCTTCCCCGATCTTCACGCCGTAACGTTCTTCCAACGCCATCGCGAGTTCCAGCGCGTCGATCGAGTCGAGGCCGAGACCTTCGACGAAAAGCATCGCCTCCGGGTCGATTTCCGACGGACCGATGTCTTCGAGAGCGAGCGCCTCGACGATCAGTTCCTTGATCTCGTGCTCGAGCTTCTCCGGATCTGACAAGCCGCGACTCCCTCTTGCCGGCGCTCGGCGCCCGTTCCGTCGGACGCGGCCTGCCCCGCGGGGTGGAGGCGACCATTCTACCCCAGTCGTCCGACGGGCGGGCTACCATGCGCCGGCGCTCGCGTGCCCCGGTCGCGGGCAGGGTGCCGATTCGTTGGCGCGCGCGGCGCGTGCAAGGGCCTGAAGAGGGGTGTGCGGGATGGCTCGCTGCTGCGAGACCAGCGTCGAGCTCGAGGTTCCCTTTCACGACGTCGACCCGCTCCGGGTCGTGTGGCACGGCCACTACTACAAGTACCTCGAACTCGCCCGGACCGAACTGCTCCGCTCCCGGGGGATCGACCTGGGCGAGCCGATCGGAAAGCGCTTTCGAATCTTCGTCATCGAAAGCCGCTGCCGCTACGCCTATCCACTGCGTTACGGCGACCGGGCCCGGGTGACGGCGTGGATCCGGGACACGAGACGCCGCATCGTGATCTCGTACGAAGTCACGAACTTGACCCAGGGGCGGCGAAGCGCCCGCGGGCAGACGATTCTTGCCACGGTGGATACCGACGGCAATCTCCAACTGGAAACTCCGGATGAAATCCGCCGCTGTCTTCGCGAGTAGCCTCTGCCTGCTCTTGCCCGGGTGGTCCGCAGCCGAGGAGGCGGACGCGGCGCAGCTCGACGCGCTCCTCGCGCGAATGGCGGACACCCGGGGTGTTTCTGCCGAGTTCCTGGAGCGCCGGGAGGTGGCCCTGCTGGTGGAGCCGCTCGAGAGCCGGGGTGTCCTGTACTTCGTGCCGCCGGACCGGATGGCGCGCTTCACCAGCGCGCCGGCCTTTTCGGCGCTCGTGTCCGACGGCGGCGCGCTGACCTTTCGTGAGTCGCGCGACGCGCCGGAGACGGATCTCTCGTCGAGTCCGATGGCCGCCGCTTTCGTGGAAAATTTCATGGCGGTGTTCAGCGGAGATCGCGACCGCCTGGAGCGCTTCTACACCGCGACGCTTCAGGCCGCCGATGAGGACTGGGAGCTCGTGCTCGTGCCGCGGGGCAAGCCGCTTTCGCGCTTCATCGCGTCCGTTTCGCTCCGGGGCGACGGGGGCGGGATGCGCGAACTCGCGGTGCAGGAGACCGACGGAGACCGCACGGTGACCCGGTTCGTGTCGGTCGAAACGGACCGGGAGTTCGACCCGGCCGAACTGGCCACCTTGTTTCGCGATCGCGAACCCCTGGCGCCTGCGCCGTGAGTCGTCGTCGCGCGCTGGTGTTCGTCGCCGTCGTCCTCGCCCTCGGGGCCTATGTCGCGACCCATATGCGCATCGGAACCGACATCACGAACTTCATGCCCGATCGCAACCGGTCGGAGTTCGCCGCCCTCTCGACGCGGCTTGCGGATTCGGCGTTCACCCGCACCATGGTTCTTTCCGTCGAGGCGCCGGACCCGGACGCTGCCATCGCGGTGGCCGGGGAACTCGCAACCCGTTTGCGCGGACATCCAGAGATCGCCTGGGTCCGAGAGGGGTTCGAGGACGAGCGACTCCGGGAGATGTTCGAAATCTACTTCCCGCGGCGCCACGCCCTGCTGTCCCATGACCCGGAGCGGGAAGTGCCGATATGGCTTTCGGACGCAGCGCTGCGAGAGCGGGCGCGAAACCTGAGGCTGCGTCTGGCCTCGCCGGCCGGGACGCTGCTCGAGGAGCTGGCGACCAGGGATCCCATCGGAGCCTTCGACCGTGTCGTCTCCCGGCTCCGCGAGGGGGAACCGAAGCTCGCGCGCCGCAATGGCCAGTTCGTGACCACCGATGGTCGGTTCGCGATCGTGTTGGCCGCGACGCGGGGCAGCGCGTTCGATTCGGGCAAGCAATCCGAGGTGCTCTCCTTCATCGAGGCCGGGTTTCGCGAGGCTTCCGAGCGTCACGGGGGCGCGGCGCGTCTCGAGATGAGCGGCTCGAATCGTTTCGCGATCTCGGCCGAGCGGCGGATGAAGCGTGATGTCTACTCCATTGGCGCGGTCTCGTTCCTGGGCGTCGCCGCCCTGTTCTTCGCATTCGTCGGCTCCCTGCGCGGCTTTCTCGTCGTTTCGGTCCCGCCCCTTGCAGGCATCCTGGTGGCGACGGCTTCGGGGCTCGCGTTCTTCGGGAAACTCGACGGTCTCACGGTGGCCTTCGGCGCGTCGCTGCTGGGCATCGCCATCGATTACTCGAACCACCTGTTGATCCATCAGGGTCTTGCGCCTCGGGGAACGCCGCCGGCGGCCACGGCGCGCCGCCTGCGTGGCAGTCTTGTCCTCGGCGCGGCAACCACGGTCGCGAGCCTGGGCGGGATGGCCGTGACGGCGTTTCCCGCCTTTCGCGAGATGAGCTTCTTCGCAACCGTCGGAGTGCTCGCCGCACTGGTGGTGAGTCTCGGCGTGGTTCCCGACTTGCTGCGTTTCGTACCCCCGCTTCCGGGGCGTGCCGCGGCGGCTTCGGCTGCCTTCACCCGCTGGACGGGCTCCCTCGGCAGCCTGCCCCGGGGCGTCCTGTTCGCGCCCCTGGTGTTGGCGGGCTTGGGCCTGTTCGTCCTTCCGCGCGTCGACTGGCTCGACGACATGTCGGGGCTCGCCTATCTCGATCCCGATCTCCAGGCCGAAGACGACCGCGTCCGGGCGCGGGTCGGCGCGCCCGAGGGGGGCTACTTCGTGGTGGGACTGGCCGCCGGTCCCGATGCGGCCCTCGCACTCAACGACGCAATCGACGCGCGGATGCGCCGGGCCATCGACGCAGGGCTGCTCGAGCGGACGCGCTCCGTGCACCCCGTGCTCTGGTCTGCGGAACTCCAGCGGCGCAACTTCGCGGCGGTCCGGGCCCAGCCGGAACTCGCCGCGCGCGTGGACCGGGCTTTCTCAGCGGAGGGTTTCCGGCCGGGCGCCTTCACCGGTTTCGAGGCGACCCTCGCCGCGCCGGACCCCGCGCCCCTGACGCTTGCCGACTTCGAGGCAACACCGTTGCGCGATCTGCTTGCGCCCTTCGTGTTTCGCCTGGGTGAAGGTGTGGCCGTCGTGACCTATCTCGAGGGCGTGCAGTCCCTCGATGCTGTGCGCGGTGCCCTGGAGGGCCTTTCGGGCGTTCATTTGCTGGATCAGCAGACGTTCTTCTCGGACGTCTACCGCGAGTACCGGCGCATGACCCTGCGCCAGCTGCTCATCGGCGGGTTGCTCGTTCTCGGTCTCCTGGCACTCCGGTACCGGGCGTGGCGGCCGACGCTGGCCGCCTTCCTGCCCTCCGCGTTGGTGGCGGCGCTGTTGCTCGAAGGGTTCGCCCTGGCCGGCGTCCGCGTGAACCTGCTGCACGTGATGAGTCTGATCATGGTGATGGGAATGGGAGTCGATTTCGGCATTTTTCTCGTCGACAGCGCCGGGGTTCGACACGACCTCGGCGCCACGATGCTCAGCCTGTTGCTGTCCTGCCTCACGACGGCGTTCGTCTTCGGTGCGCTCGCTCTCTCCGAACAACCGGCGCTGCGTTCCATCGGCGTGACGGCCGGCATCGGGATCCTGCTTTCGTATGCCTTGGCGCCGGTCACCGTGGTGGCGCTCGGCGTCGGGTCCCGGCGGGAAGCCTGAAGTGCGCGCCGCCTGGGTGGTGCTGGGGTTGGGTCTGCTGTGCGGGTGCGCGTACTGGCCGGCCGGTGGACCCGCTGTCCCCCGCTGTCCAGGTGCACTCCCGGCGCCGTCTCCGCAGGAGCCGTCCGTGGCGCGCGAGCGCGTGCGGTACGCATACGGGGCTACCGTCGTGCATCTGGACGTCGTCGTGCAGCGGCGGGGAGACGAGCGGGTGGTGATCGGTTTCTCTCCCGCCGGGGCCAAGCTTTTCAGCGCGGTCCAGCGGGGGGAGTTCGTCGAGATCGACGCGCTTCCGCCCGCGGCTCTGGCCGTACCGCCCCGCAACGTCTTGCTGGATGTCGATCGCCTGGAGGGTGTGGAGCGCAATCCGGGCGATACCGTTCGGGTCGAGCGACGCGCGTGCGACGTGGTGGCGACGTGGACACTGATTTCCCAGCAAGGTCTTGTTGTGCCCTAGGGGCGGTGTGTCGGCTCGGAGAAGTGCCCGATCCCGCGTTGAACGGGGACGAGCCGCAGCTTATCATCGGCGCATGGTGGCTTCGGAACCGCGCGGGCATGAGGCTGTTGGCCGGGGGCCGACGCGAGCGATTGCGTGATCGTCCCGCGTCCTCCCAGGTTCGTCTGAAGGTGCAGGTCTCTCGGGGCAGCCACGACGCCAGCCGGGTCGGCGCGTTGGCGGTTACGGCGCGGGACTGACGTGCGACGCGTTCGAAGTTCGCTGAGTGGCCCGCCCGTCGCGGTTGCTGCGCTTCGAGGCCGCTGAGTCCATGGCCGATGCCACGACCGGCTGCGTGCTCTCGGCGATGGGGATGGTCAATGCCCTCGGCCGAGATCCGGAAGAGAGCTGGCCGCGGCTCCTGGCCGGCGACCAGTCTTGCTTCCGGGTGCGAGAGGACCTGGTGCCCGGCCGCCGGCTGCTCGTCGCCGAAGTTGCGGGACCGTTGCCCGCGGTTCCCGAGCGCTTGTCCGCGTACGCTTGTCGAAACAATTCGCTGGCGCTCGCGGCGATCGAGCAAATTCACTCGGAGATTTCCGAAGCGTTGAATATCCATGGGCGTGACCGTGTCGGCGTCGTGATCGGAACGAGCACCTGCGGCGTCAGCGAAGCGGAAGCGGCGATCCGGGTCCAGGTGGAAACCGGACGACTGGCGTCGGCGTTCGACTACGCGCAACTCGAGTACGGCGGGGCCGCAAGTTTCGTGGCGGAGCTTCTCGGTGTCGGCGGCCCCGCGTACACGATTTCGACGGCGTGTTCTTCGGGAGCCCGGGCCCTGGTATCCGCGCGTTCCCTGCTGGCGCTCGATGTGTGCGACGCCGTGATCTGTGGCGCTGCGGATTCCCTGTGCGGTCTCACGACGAACGGCTTCACCGCGCTCCAGGCCATTTCCGAGACCATCACCAACCCGTGCAGTGCGAACCGGGACGGTCTCACCCTGGGCGAAGGCTCAGTGATGTTCCTCGCGACCCGGGGTGCTGAAGGTGTGCGGCTGAGCGGGATCGGCGAGTCGAGCGAAGCGCACCACATGTCGGCGCCGGATCCGGGCGGCGCGGGTGCCGAGTCGGCGATGCGCCAGGCCCTCGAGGATGCACAACGCGCGCCCGAGGACGTCGCGTACCTCAACCTCCACGGAACGGGGACCCCGCTCAACGACGCCATGGAGTGTCCCGCGATCACACGGGTGTTCGAAGCGCCTCCGCTCTCGAGTTCGACGAAGCCGCTGGTGGGGCACACGCTCGGGGCGGCCGGCGGGATGGAGGCCGGTTTCTGTTGGCTCATGCTGCGAAACGCAGAAGCCGGGGAGTTGCTGGTGCCCCCGCACTGCTTCGATGGGGAGGTCGACGAGGCGCTCGCCGGTGTTCCCCTCGCGGCGCCGGGCATGCGCGCTCCGGTCGGCGCGGTGATGACGAACTCCTTCGGTTTCGGCGGCAACAACTGCACCCTCGTGTTGGAGCTGGAGGCGTCGTGATCGGCGTCGCGATCCAACGCTGGGCGGCCTGGTCGCCCGGCCGATCCGATTCCCAGGCCTGGAAGGCCTGGGCGGCGGAGCCGCAGCCGTTGGTGGAAGAAGGCGCACCGGACGCACGTTTCCTGCCGGCGATGCTCCGGCGCCGCTGCAGTCCCCTGGCGCGGGTCATGCTCACGGCGGCGTTCGAGTGTTGCGGCGAGTCGGATCGGGCCGAGGCGCCGACGGTGTTTGCATCGCGCCACGGAAACATCAACGAGTCGGTCGTCCTCTTCGAGCGCCTGGCTCGCCGGGAGCCGCTTTCTCCCACGCGCTTCAGTCACACGGTGCACAACGCCCAGGCCGGGTTGTTTTCCATCGCCGCGGGCAATCGCCGGGGATCGAGTTCGATTGCGGCGCGAGAGGACAGTTTCGCCTGTGGCTTTCTCGAGGCGCTCGCGTTCCTCCAACGGACTCCGGAACGACCGGTCCTGCTCGTCGTCGGAGACGTTCCCCTCTCGCCGACGTTTGCACCCCTGGTGGAAGAGGCCCGTTGCACCTACGCGGTCGCGCTGCTGCTCTCGCGAGGCGCCGGACCCGAACTCCGCTTCGAGCGTGTGGCGGAGCGCCGGGAAGCGGGGCGCCTGCCGTGGCCGGATGCGGTCGAGTTCCTTCGCTGGTACCTCTCGGGAGAACAGCGCCTCGTCCTGTCCGGGCCGGGTGGCGGGTGGGCCTGGCAACGGGAGTTGCCCGCCGGCGACTAGCGGTCTCGGATGGCGAGGCTTTCGACGCCGGGTTCGCGCCGAGCGGCTCCGGCCAGGACGCCGAGGAGCCAGGGGTCGTAGCGGCCGTCGCTCGCCTCGCCGGTGAACACCCGCGGGAGGCGTCGAGAGAGATAGGGGTTCACGATCCGCCCGAAGCGAGATTGTGTCGTTCGGTCGCGCATTGCGAGAAGTGCGAAGAACCGCCCATCGTAGAAGTAGCCGATCGCTTCTCTCCAGTTCGAAAGGTGTCGCAGGTGCTGCCGGGCGTAGCCATCGAGCGCACCCGGTCGCCGGGAGAGGATTGCGCGGGCGAGGCGCTGCGCGGAGGCCATCGCAAGGTAGAGACCGCTCGAAAACACCGGGTCGATGAAACCGAAGGCATCTCCGACCAGGGCCCAGTTCGCCCCGGTGCCGCGCAAGGTCGTCGACTGGTAGTTGGAATACCGCACCACCGGCGCCACCCGCCGCGCCCCGGGCGCCAGCGCCTTCAAGTACGGTTCCTGTTGTAATGCGGCGTCGAACTGTTGTTCGGGTGTCGCACCCCGCGCGGCCAGGACATCCGGCGGCGCAACCACGCCGACGGAAACCCGGTCGGGAAGCGGAATCCGCCAGCACCAGCCGCGTTCCAGGCGGTCCGAGTGCACGTGCCCCGCCCGGTCGATCGGTACGGCTTCACAATGGGAAAAGAGTGCGGTATCGCGTCGCGCGCCCGGTTGGGTTGCCAGTTCGAGGAGACGAGGCAAGACCCGCGCCCGACCGCTGGCATCCACGATCAGGTCGGGCTGCTCTTCGAAACCTGCATCCGCCAGCGTCTCGGGAGACAAGCGAACGCGTTCGGCCCCGTCCCGTTCGAGACGCGCCGCCTTGCGCACGACGAGTGCGCCGCTTCGTTCGCTCTCCGTCAACAGCGTGGCGTCGAACCGGTCGCGTGGCACGTTGTACGCGTACCCGGGGATGTTGCTGCACGCGCTTTCGAAGTCGATTGCGAAGGACTGGCCGGGGTCCACCACGAAGGTCGCGCCGGGTTTGAGGGTCGAATAGCTGCGCACCTGGTCTTCGACGCCGAGCGTCCGGAGGATTGGAATGACCCCGGGGACCAGGGATTCGCCAACGACCAGCGCGCCGGGTCGCCCGCGAGCGAAGACCGCGACGCGCAAGCCCGCCCGTCCCAGCAGTGCCGCGAGGGTGGAACCTGCGGGGCCGTCTCCAACGACGGCGACGTTGCGTATGGGCTCGCGCGGCATCCCGGGATTAGAACCCGTGCTCGCGCGTTTGTCGACGTTGCGGCCAGTGAGTACCGTCCCGACTCGATGGACGGGGCCCAGCGCCGTTTCAACGCAGGCAGGATTGCGGGGACCACGGTCCAGGCGGCCTTCTTCCTCGCCTTCCCGTTCATCATCTGGGCCGGGTACACCCATCTCGGAACCCGGACCCTCGGTGGCTTGTTGATCGCGCTGTACGCGATCGGGTTCCTCCTGCGCGGCGGAGGCTCTGCGGAGGCGTTGTGGGGACTCGCCCGGCAGCACCTTCCGCTTCTGCTGCTCGTCCTGCTCGCGGTGTTGACGGGAAACGAGACACTGCTGCTCTTCGTTCCGATGCTGGTGAGTCTCTATCTGCTCTGGACGTTTGCCGCGAGTCTGCGCCGCGGGATGCCCGTGATCGAACGTTTCGCCCGAGCCGTGGAGGTCGATCTGCCCGATTTCTGCGTCCCCTACTGCCGCAAGGTCACCGGGGTCTGGTGTGGGTTTCTCGCGGCGAACGCGCTCTGTGTCGGCGCCCTGGCGCTGTGGGCGCCCCTGGAGTGGTGGGCGCTGTACGCGGGGCTGGTGTTCTACGGCCTGATGGGAACGCTGCTGGCCGGCGAGTTCGTCTTTCGGAAACTCTGGTTTCGCCACTACGGGGATGGGGTCGCGGATCGGATCTTCGCGAAATGGTTCCCGGCCAGCCGGACGAAAAACGGTCGGCGCTCTCTCGCCTACGTGGAGGCGCGTCTCAGTCGGGCCACCGCCGGAACAGAAGAGACGTATTGATCCCACCGAAGGCGAAGTTGTTGCTCATCGCGATCCGGATTTCTGTCTGACGCGGTTTTTCCTGGACGTAGTCGAGCGCGGCGCAAGCGGGATCCACGGCTTCGAGGTTCAGAGTGGGGGCGACCCACCCTTCCCGCATCATCTCGAGCGTGATCCATGCCTCGATGGCGCCACAGGCGCCCAGCGTGTGGCCGAGATGTCCCTTGAGAGAACTGACCGGGACGCGGTCTCCGAACACATCGTGGGTCGCCCGGCTTTCGGCGACGTCACCGGCGGCCGTACCGGTCGCATGGGCGTTGACGTAGTCGACGTCGTGAGGGGCCAGGCTGGCATCCGCCAGGCCGAGGCGCATGACGGCTTCCATGCCGGCGGGGTCTGGGTTGGTCATGTGGCGGCCGTCGCAGTTGGTGGCGTAACCGATGACCTCGGCATGGATGGGGGCCCCCCGGCTGCGGGCGTGCTCGAGTTCTTCGAGGACGAGGCAGCCAGCGCCCTCCCCCACGACCAGCCCATCACGTGCGGTGTCGAAGGGTCGGGGGGTTTCCCCCGGTGAGGCGTTTCGCGTCGATGCGGCGTAAAGCACGTCGAAGACCGCGACGTCCATCACGTCGAACTCATCCGCGCCTCCGGCAAGCATCACGTCCTGCTGGCCGAACCGGATGGTGTCGTACGCGCAACCGACGCCCTGACTTCCCGACGTGCAGGCGCTCGACGTCGGCAGGACGCGGCCGCGAAGGCCGAAAAAGGACGCCAGGTTCGCGGCGCAGCTATGGCTCATGAACTTGAGGTATTCGCTCGCCGCGATGCCGCGCACCGTCTGGTCGCCATGCAGGCGCCCGGTATAGGTTGCCATCGCCGGCGGACTCCCGGAATTCGAGCCGTAGCTGACGCCAGCACGTCCGGAAGTGATGACCGGGTGTCCAGCCAGGCCGGCGTGCTCCAGCGCCAGTTCCACCGAGCGGGTGGCCAGGATGGCAACACGCCCCATCGAGCGGAGTGTCTTGCGCGGGTAGTGCGCGGGGGTCGAGAAATCTCGCGCCGGTGCACCGAGCCGACAGGTGAGACCATCGATCGCTGAAAATTCCGGGATGGCCTGAACGCCCGAACGCCCGGCGAGGAGGGCGCCGCGTACGGACGCCCAGTCCAGCCCGATGGAGGTCAGCCCGGCCATGCCGGTGACTACGACCCGCCGGGTCATCGGGTTGTCAGGACGACGGGCCGTCGCCCCAGTAGTCGAAGAAGTTGAACCACTGGTAGGGGTGCTCCAGACAGTAATGTTCGAGTCGGCCAGCGTAGCGTGTCAAGAGTTCGGAGAGGACCTCCGCGCGCCCGTCCCGCGGCAGCGAGACCCGCTCGGCCAACTGTTCGGTGTGCACCCGGTAACGGTTGGTGCCGGCCCGCAGGGCGAGCATCAGCAGGACCGGGTAGCCCAGGAGGTGTGCCAAGAGGAACGGCGCGTGCGGGAGTTCGATCGGGTCGCCGAGCAAGGAGACCGGCGTCGTGCGACCCCGGTCGCCCGGCTCGACCCGATCCCCGAGGATTGCCACGATTTCGCCGCGCTCCAGGCACGCTCGAATTTCGAAGACGCTGTGGATCGATCCCGGCTCGACTGCGATGACCCGGGCGGCGGCGTCGGGAGACAGTTCCTGGAAGATCCGGTTGATTCGTTGGGCATGGGCCGTGAACATCAAGACGTTTACGGTGGTCTCGGTCCGCTCCGCAAGGAGTCGCATCGCGTCGAAGTTCCCAAGGTGTGCACCGAGGACCAGGGCCCCGCGGCCTTCCGCGGCGAGCCGATCCACGAGCTCGATCCCGTCCGCCTGGAACTCGAACGCCTCGGTCCGCCCGGACCAGATCGCGAGCCGATCGACGATCACAAGTGCGAACTGCCGGTAGTGTAGAAAGCTCTGCCACAAGCCCGGTGGTGTCCCGAGGGCCTGTCGGCCCTTTGGATTTCTCCAGACGCGTGCCAGGTAATCGCGCGAAGCCTTGCGCCCGGTGCGGTCCGTCAGGAAGAAATAGGTGACGATGGCGTGAATGAGGCAGAGGAAGAGCCGGCGTCCGAACGTGCGGTAGCACCAAACGGTGATACGCAAGCCGAGCAGGGAGCCACGCTCGGCGATCCGGGCCCACCCCTGGGAAGATTCGACTTCGGTTTCGGGGTCGTTACGGGTGGCCATGGATCAGGTCGACGACGTCTTGAATCGTCTCGACCGACCGAAGCTCCTCTTCCTCGAAACGAAAGCCTGTCTTCTCCTCGAGGCGCACGGCCATGTCGACAGCATCGATGCTGTCGAGGTCGAGATCGTCGATCAGGTGCGTTGCGGGGCGGAGCTGTTCCCCTTGGAAGTCGAACTCGCGCGTCAACACCTCGGTGACCCAGGCGTAGATCTCTTCTTTGGACGGCATCCGGTGGCCCCTCAGCCGGGTGTATAGTGCAGTTTTTTCAGGTAGAAGTCACGGAGCGCAGCGGTGACACGGCGCGCCGTTGCCCCGCGTCCGCCGTGCTGCGGCACGAGCCCGCCCGGGTCGATGGCCTCTCCGATCTCGATCGTGTAACGAAGCGTTTCGTTCGGCATCTGCCACCAGCGACGCTCCTTCCCCAGGGCCGGCGGGTCGCAGCGGATGCAGACCGGGAGAATTGGCGCGGTTGCCCGGAGCGCGACATGGGCGAAGCCGCGCCGAAACGGGTGGAGGTCGCCCGCTGGCGAGCGCGTGCCCTCGGGAAAGATCAGGAGAGATCGCCCCGCGCGGAGCCGCGCCGTACAGGCGTCGACGAGCAGGGGGCCCGCGTCGTTCGGCAAATAGCCGGTCGCCCGGATCACGCCGGCCATGAACGGGTTCGACCAGGCGGATCGCTTGGCGACGCAGTCGAGTTGAGCCCTCAAGGAGCCGAGGATCACGACGTCGAGCAGGGTCGGATGGTTCGAAATGACGACATAAGGTCCGGGGGCGCGAAGCCGCTCCACTCCTTCCACGCGGACCGAGGCGACTCGCAGGGCGGACAATGCGGCGCAATAGCAGCGGAAGGTCCATTGCACGATCCGCTGGGCGCGGAGTTCCCGGGTGTGGCGCGAAGAAGGGAGCAGGTAGAGGAGCGGGAAGACGAGCAGACTCAACGGGATCACGGCTGCAGCGAAGAGAAAGAACGCAATCGCGCTGCCAAGGGCGTGTGCCGGGCGCGAGAGAGATTCGGCCATGGGACGCTGCTGGACCCTATCGTCGGAATCGGGTGTAGAACCGGTGGCTACACCACTCCCGCTGCGAAGTTGCCGTGGAAACCGAGCGGCACACGATGCTCCAGGTGCGCACGCGCGAGGGGTTCGCCATCCAGGTTTTGAGCGTCGAGCACCGCGAGGGAACTCTTCCCCGCCTCTCCATCGAAGACCACCGTCAGTACGAAACCGTCGTCTTCCGCCGCCTCGGCAGTCCGGGGCACGAAGACAGGCTCCCCGGGGTAGTCCAGCGCCCCGAATTCGTGGCGGACGAGTCGCCCTCCTCTGCGGTCGTAACGAGCGAGGGTGTTGGCGCCGATACCCGCGAGCCCGGGCTCCCCCAGCAGGGCGTAGCCGAACCGATTCTCGTAGCCGACGCGACGTTCGTCCAGGCGCGGGAACTCGGCCGTGTGGTCGTCTAGCCAGGTCTCCTTGCAGGTGCCGCTGGCGAGGTCGAATTCATAGAGGACGGGGTGGGCTCCGGCGCGGCTTACCTGCTGCCCGGCCCGGTAGACAGCGAGCTGCTCGAGCAGCGCGCCGCCGTCCGGGTAGGTGCAGGCGTCCATCAGGATCTTGCCGTCCTTTTCGTAGGCGTTGCCGGGGTGGAACAGGAAGCCGGGGCTGGGGGCTTCGAACCAGCGCACCGGACTTCCCGGCGCGCGCTCCCGGACGCCGAAACGGAGCCCCTTCTCCGGCTCCCAGCGAAGCCAGTCGCGCAGACACGCGCCCCGTTCGAGATCCCAGGTGATCGGGCACAAGGGGAAGACGACGTAATGCTCGGTAATCGCGAAGTCATGCATCATCACCGCGTAAGGCGTCTCCACGGTCTCCGCAAGCGAGCAGGTGCCATCGGGTTCGACGATGTAGAGCTGCACGTAGGGCTCGATCGGCTGGTAGCCGTGGATCAGCATCTGGCCCGTGCGCCCATCGATCTTGGGATGGGCAGTGGTGCTCATGCCGAGCATTTCTTCCCGGAGCAGGTGGGTTCCCCGCGAGTCGAGCGTCCGGGGATCCAACTCGAACGGAAAGCCCGCCTCGACGAGCGCGAGAAGTCTTCCGCCATGCCATACGACGTTCGTGTTGGGAGAGAAGCCGAGGGCGAGTTCTTCGTTTTCGGCGGGAATGTTTACGAAGCCCAGGCCGTCGGTTCCGTGCTGCGCTTCGTGGAGGAAGCGCGCATCGCGTGCGTATCGCCCGGTGTAGTGAACCTGCCCGTCTTCGAAGCGAAAGGCATGAAGGAGGGCATTGCCGTCGAACAGGTGCAGTGCTTCGTATCCCTGCTTGGGAAGGACCCGCTGGGAGGGCCCGTTGCGATAGAGCGTTCCGTGGATCTCGCGGGGAATCTCGCCCTCGACGTGCGTTATCGCGTAGGTGTTCTCGTCTGGGCACGGCCGCCAGGCTTCGACCCACGCGTGGTGCTCGTCTTGGGAGGGCTGGGAGGAGGTCATGGACACAGCTTTCAGCCTGGGGGTCGTGCTGTCAACGCCGCTCAGCGGGCAGGACCCGGCAGCGCGCTAGTCGAACAGCAACGGTGCCAGAGCGCGCCCCGTGTGGGAGACCGGGTGCTGGGCCACTTCTTCGGGCGTGCCTTCGATGATGATCTCCCCGCCCTTTTCCCCGCCCTCGGGCCCCAGGTCGATGACGTGGTCTGCGGTCTTGACGACGTCCGGGTGATGTTCGATCACAACGACGGTGTTGCCGGCATCGACCAGGCGGTTCAGGACTTCGAGCAGCTTTTCGACGTCGGCGAAATGGAGACCGGTGGTGGGTTCGTCGAGCAGGTAGAGACTCCGCCCGGTGCTGCGCCGGGAGAGTTCTCGCGCGAGCTTGATGCGCTGGGCCTCCCCGCCCGAAAGCGTCGTCGCCGCCTGTCCGAGGTGCAGATAGCCGAGGCCCACTTCGTGCAGCGTTTCGAGGATGCGCCGTATCGATGGCACGGCTTCGAAGAAACCGAGAGCTTCTTCGACGGTCATTTCCAGAACGTCGGCGATCGTGCGGTCCTTGTACGCGATGTCGAGCGTTTCCCGGTTGTAGCGTCGGCCCCGGCAGACCTCGCAGGTGACGAACAGGTCCGGAAGGAAGTGCATTTCCACGCGGAAGACGCCGTCGCCCTGGCAAGTCTCGCAGCGTCCGCCCTTGACGTTGAAGGAAAAGCGGCCGGGACCGTACCCCCGCACCCGAGCCTCGGGGACCTGGCTGAACAGTTTGCGGATCGCGTCGAAGACGCCGACGTAGGTCGCGGGATTGCTGCGCGGCGTGCGCCCGATCGGTGCCTGGTCCACGGCGACGACCTTGTCCAGCTCGTCGACTCCGGCGATGCGAGAGAAGCGGCCGGGGGGCGTGAGGGCGCCGTGCAGGCGCGCTGCCAGCACCCGGTGCAGCGTGTCGTTGACGAGTGTGGACTTCCCGGAGCCGCTGACACCTGTTACCACGGTGAACACGCCGAGCGGGAGGCGGAGCGTCACGTCCTTGAGGTTGTGTTCCCGGCAACCGGTGATGACCACGGCGCGCCGCCCGGGAGGGCGTCGCCGCGGCGGAACCGGAATTGCGCGCCGGCCGGAGAGGTAGGCCCCCGTCAGGGATTCCGCGTCTTGTTCGATGCTGCCGGGCGGTCCCTGGGCCACGATCCGGCCGCCATGCAGGCCCGCCCCCGGACCCATGTCCACGACGTGGTCGGCGCTCCGGATCGTCTCCTCGTCGTGTTCCACCACGATCACGCTGTTTCCCGCATCGCGAAGCCGCTCGAGGCTGTCGAGCAGGCGCCGGTTGTCGCGGGGGTGCAGGCCGATCGACGGCTCGTCGAGGATGTAGAGCACGCCGACGAGCGATGCGCCGACCTGGGTCGCGAGACGGATGCGCTGGGCTTCCCCGCCCGAAAGCGTGGCGCTGGACCGCGCGAGGGTGAGGTAACCAAGGCCCACGTCCTCCAGAAAGCGCAGTCGCTCCCGGATTTCGTGAAGCACCCGGTCTGCGATCTGTCGTTGGCCGTCCCGCAAGACGAGTCCGTCGAGCCAGGCCCCGGCCTGGGCGATGGTCTGGGCATTGACGGCTGCGATCGACTCCCCACAGAGGCGTACGCTCCGGGCTTCGGGTCGCAGGCGGGAGCCCTCGCATTCCGGGCAGGGACGTGGACTCCGGTAACGGGCCAGGCGCTCGCGTTCCGACTCGCGGCCCGCTTCGTAGCGGCGCGCGAGTTCCCCGAGGACACCGTCCCACTCGCGCGCATAGCGTGCGCCCTTGCGCCCGCGCCCCAGTTCCAGCTCGAGAGCGATGCCCCCTTCGAGGATGCCGCGGCGCGCGCGTAGGGGGAGGCGTTCCCAGGCGGCGTCGAGGTCGATTGCGAAGTGCTCGGCGAGGGCGTCGAGTAGGCCGGCGTAGTAGCGCGGCGCTCTCCGGCCGCTCCAGGGGGCGATCGCACCGGCGCGAAGCGACAGCGAGCCGTCGGGAACGACCAGGGCCGGATCGAACTCGGCGCGCGTGCCCAGGCCGCCGCACTCGGGGCAGGCGCCGTGGGGACTGTTGAACGAGAAGAGCCGGGGAGCGATCTCCGGCAGGGAGATGCCGCAGTCGGCACAAGCGCTCGTCTCCGAGAGGCCCACTTCTTCCTGCCCGGGTCCTACGTCGAGAGTCACGAGCCCGCTCGCGAGGCGGAGCGCCGTCTCGATCGATTCGGTGATCCTGCCCCGTGCGGACTCCTTGACGACGAGGCGATCCACGACCACCGCGATGCTGTGGCGTTCGGAGCGCCGCAACGTGATGTCGTCCGCCAGGTCCCGGAATTGTCCGTCGATCCTCGCGCGCACGTAGCCCTGGCGTCTCAGCTGGTCGAGTTCCTTGCCGTAGGTGCCCTTGCGATCGCGGACGATGGGGGCAAGCACCTGCAGCTTCGTTCCCGCGCCGAGGGCGAGCACCCGGTCGGTCATCTGCTGGGGAGTCTGGCTCGCGATGGGGCGGCCGCAGTTCGGGCAGTGGGGGTCGCCGGCCCGCGCGAACAGCAGGCGCAGGTAGTCCGCGACCTCGGTCGTGGTTCCGACGGTCGACCGCGGACTGCGTCCGAGGGTCTTCTGGGCGATGGCGATCGCCGGGGAGAGGCCATCGATCGAGTCGACATCGGGCTTGCTCATCTGGTCGAGAAACTGGCGAGCGTAGGCCGAGAGGGACTCGACATAGCGCCGCTGGCCTTCGGCATAGAGGGTGTCGAAGGCGAGGGAAGACTTCCCCGAACCCGAGAGGCCGGTCACCACGACGAGGCGATCGCGTGGAATCCGGACTTCGATGTCCTGGAGATTGTGCTCCCGGGCTCCGCGAACGACGATCGCCTCGGGCGAGGGAACGCCGGCGCTCACTGGGCGGGGGCGGCCTCGGGAGATTTCTGGAGCACGCTCTCCCCGGAGAGGCCGGCCTCGAACTCGCTCTTTCCGCTTTCGGGCCGGAAACGCGCAGCATCGGCGAAGTAGCCCCGGCGTTCGATGAATGTCTGATCCCGCAGTTCTTCCATCCATTCGCGGTATTCCGCCATGAGCTTCTCCTCGTAGATCTCCTGGCGCAGGGCGTCCTGACTCGCTTCGAGCGAGACGGGCTTCCACTCCTTGCGGTCGACCACCTGGACGAACGTGCAGGCAATGGGGAGTTCGTGGACCTTGCTGATTTCTCCCGGCCGGAGGGGTTCGATGATCTCGGCCATCCAGCCCGCGACCGAGTCGAGGTGGACCCACCCGAGATCTCCCCCACGCTGCACCGCCACGACGGAGTACCGGGATGCGACCTGATCGAAGGGTTCGCCCTTCACGACGCGCTCGCGGGCCCTGCCTGCGAGCCGGCAGGCTTCGGCGAGGGAGACCCCACCCTCTTCGTTCGCGGGTACGAGAATCTGGCGGAGGTGGATCTCTGTGCCTGCTTCCGGTTGGTCGGCGTAGCGGCTGCGGTAGAGCGTTTCGACGTCGTCGTCGTCGATCGTGATCTTCGAGCCGAGCACCGCGTTGACGACTTTGCGGCGCTCCAGTTCCTGTTGGATCTGTTTTCGGTAATCCGCCCACTGCAGCTGTTGCGCGACCACGGCTTTCTGGATCTCGACGACGCTGATGTTGTTCTCTCGCGCGATCGCCTCGATCGTCGCATCCACCTCGGCGTCCGTCGCGCCCAGTTTTGCGTCCCGGATGACCCGGTCGAGGAGGCGCGATTCGATCACCGACTCGAGTCCGTCCGACCGGATCAGGGCGATATCGCTTTCGGAAGCGCCCTTGGCGCGCAAGGTGCGCTCCCGGCTGGCGACGAGTTCCATGACCTCGGAGATCAGGACGATTTCGTTCCCGACCTGGGCAGCGATCCCGTCGACGAGAACCTCCTCGGCCGCCGCCGGGTTCGGCCTGGCGAGGAGGGCCACGGCGAGAAGGACCACAGCGAAAAGGGCGAAGCGTCTGGGGCGCATCTGAATCTCCGGCGCTGCGGAGAATAGCCCGGTCGCTCTGCCGGAACGACGCCCGGCTCGGCTACCCTCGGCTGCGGTGCCGCGGACCGGAGCGATCGGGGCGAGGGCCAGCCGGCCCCTGGAGTGGGCGGCGGCGGCGGCGATCCTGGTGTTGCCGCTCGCTGCGGTGGTGCTGCGCTGCGGCTTTTCCGCAGCCGTCCCGTGGGTCGTTCCGTCGCGCACGCCGTGGCTCATGGCCCCGGTGCCGGTTTCGGCCGATCTCCAGCAGTGGGGGGAGGTCTCGGTGCCGGTGACGCGCTTCGAGGCCCGGTTCGCCCCCGACACCGTCGAGGCGGGGGCGGCGCTTTCCGTGCGGAGCCTGGGCGAAGCGCAGGTCTGGATCGACGGCGTGGCGGTTGCCGAGTTCCTGCCGCCGGTGGGCCGCGGTCATGCCGCGGGGACCGTGACCCTGGCGCCAGTGAGCGGGGGGCGCCCGCTGTCCCTACGCGTCGACGTGCGCAACCCCCACGGCCCCGGACTCCTGGCGCTCGAGAGCTCCGGCGTGACGCCGCCGGCGGGAACCGCGGGCGACCCGGGCCGCTGGTTGGTTCGCGTCGACGAGACGGCGGAGTTGCCGGCCGTCCCCGCGGACGACACCCGTCCCAATCCCCGTGCCCTCGCGGTCGAGACGCCGGGAGAGGCTGTCGCGCGTACCTGGGACACGCTGCTGGGTTTGTTCTTCGCAGGTGCGCTGGCCTTCTGGTTGCTGCACCGGCGCCCTGGGGGCGGATCCGGGGCCGGTGCGGCGCTCGCCGTGCCCCTCGTTGCCACCGCTGCCTGGCTCGGCCCCTTGGCCATCCGGGTGCTGGGCATGCCGCCGCAGCTGGGCTTCGATGCCCGGCACCACCTGGCCTACGTCCAGCACCTCGGAGCGACGGGGGCGTTGCCGGCACCGGCCGAGGGTTGGTCTACGTACCATCCGCCGCTCTTCTACGCCCTGGCGGCCGGCGTCGAGGGGCTCGGCCTGGGCAACGCGGGGCTCAAGGCGTTGCCGCTGTTGGCGGGGCTCGCCACGGTGTGGATCGCCTGGTGGCTGGCGCGCCGCTTGTTTCCCGACGCGCCGTGGCGGGCCGGGCTCGCGGCCTTGTTTGCTGCGGTGCTGCCCGTGAACCTCTACAGCGCGGCCTACTTTTCGAACGAGCCGCTCCACGCAGCGCTCGCCGGCGGCGGGCTCGCCGCGGTGGTGGCTCTCCTTCTCGCGGGCCGCACCGGCTGGATCGGTGTGGTTCTCGCAGCGGGACTTCTCGCCGCCGCGGCGCTGACGAAGTTCACCGTGCTCGTGACGCTCCCGGTCGTCTTCTGCTTCCTTGGCTGGAAACTCCTGCGGATCGAAGGTGCTGGTCCGCGCCGGGCGTTCGGCGTGCTCGCAGGCTTCGCCGGCGTGTTCCTCTTGGTCGCGGGGTGGTTCTACCTGCGAACCTGGTTGCTCACGGGTACGCCGGTCCTCGGCAACTGGAACCTGCCCGGGGCCGACCAGCGGTGGTGGCAACAGCCGGGTTTCCATACGCCGGCCTACTTCCTGGGTTTCGGTGAGTCCCTGGTGCGCCCCTACCTCTCGGGGTTCCATTCGTTCGCCGACGCGTTCTATTCGACTTTCTGGGGCGACGGGTTCATCGGCGGCGTTACCGATCCGTGGCATCGGCACCCCTTCTGGAACTACGCGTTCATGAGCGCGGGCTATTGGCTCGCGGTTCCCGCGACGCTGCTGTTGTTGCTGGGCATCGGGGTCCTGGTCGGGGAGGCCCTGGGCACCGGGGATCCGCGCCGCCGCCTCGCCCTGGGTTTCCTGGCGACGGTGGGCTGGGCGGCGTTGCTCGCCTTCGTGACGTTGACCTACCAGCTCGCGTTCTTCGCCCAGGCGAAGGCGCCCTACCTGCTCTTCCTGACGGCGCCGCTCGCGCTGGCCTTCGCCGCGGGCTATTCGGCGGTGGATGCCTGGTTGGCGGCGCGCACGGCCCACGGCGCGCGGGCCGTGCTCTGTGGCTGGCTGGTGGCCTTCGCCGGGACGTTGTTCCTGGGAATCGCCGGTTGATGCGCGAGGGGGCGGAGAGTCGCGGTTCCCGGAGGCCCCGGAAGCGCAGTGCAGAAGCCGCCGGGTCTCGTTGTAAGCTGCGGGGCATGAATGGACTGCTGCGTGCCTTTCTCGTGTGCTTCGGTGTTTCGGTGCTCGCTTGTGGCGCGCCCGCGCCCGAACCCGGGGGTCCGCTGGGCGGTTGGCCTGCCTATGGCGGCAGCGAGGCTGCCACGCGTTACTCGCCCCTGACCCAGATCGATCCCCAGAACGTGGACGACCTCGAGATCGCCTGGGTCTACCGTTCCGGCGATTTCGACGATGGAACCGGCGGCGCGAAGATGCCGAGTGCGCTCCAGGTGACGCCCATTCTCGTGGACGAGTCACTCGTCTTCTGCACGCCCTTCAACCGCGTGATCTCGCTGGATGCGGAAACGGGCCAGGAGCGTTGGGTGCACGACCCCGAGGTCGACCACACGGGGATGTACCTCGTCAATTGCCGCGGCGTCTCGGCCTGGCGCGACGCGCGCGCCGAGCCCGGTGCCGCCTGTGCGACGCGGATCTTCACGGGGACGCTCGATGCTCGCTTGATCGCCCTGGATGCCACGACGGGCCAGCCCTGTCGGGATTTCGGGGACGACGGAACCGTGGATCTCCGCGGGGGTGTCGGCGACGTGCGGCCCGGCGAATACGGGGTGACTTCTGCTCCCCTGGTAATCGGTGACCGGGTCGTGACGGGCACCATGGTGCTCGACAACCGGCGGGCCGACATGCCCGGCGGGGTCGTGCGTGCCTTCGACGCGCGCACCGGCGAACAGCTCTGGGCCTGGGATCCGGTTCCCGACGACGCCCCACCGCCACCCGCCGGCGTTGCCTATCGCCGGGGCACGACCAATGCGTGGACCACCCTGTCCGGCGACCCCGAGCTTTCCCTCGTCTTCGTTCCGACCGGGAACACGTCGCCCGACTACTACGGCGGTCATCGGGATGGCCTGGACGAGTACTCGAGCTCGATCGTTGCCCTCGACGCGAATACGGGCGACGTGGCCTGGAGCTTTCAGACCGTGCACCACGACGTCTGGGACTACGATGTCGCGGCGCAGCCGGTGCTCTTCGACTTCCACCGGAACGGGGAAGTCATTCCGGCAGTGGTCCAGGCGACGAAGATGGGCCACCTCTTCTTCCTCGACCGGAGAAACGGCGTGCCGCTCTTCCCCGTGGAAGAATTGCCGGTGCCCCAGGGTCCCGTAGACGGAGAGTCTCTCTCGCCCACCCAGCCCTTCCCCACGCGCCCTCCGCCCATCCATCCGGCCGAACTGACTCCCGAAGACGCGTGGGGTCCGACGCCGTGGGATCGCTGGGAATGCGAGGAGAAGATCGCCTCGTTGCGTTCGGAGGGGATCTTCACGCCGCCCTCGCTCCAGGGCACGGTGCAGTTTCCGGGTTATGTCGGGGGCGTCAACTGGGGAAGCCTCTCCATCGACGAGGGCCGCGGCATTCTCGTGGTGAACAGTTCCCAGGTCGCCGGCTTGATCCGCTTGATTCCGCGGCCGGAATGGAACGCCATGTTCCCGGACGGCCCCCCCGATTTCGGCTTCGAACCCCAGGCCGGGACGCCGTATGGCGTGCAGCGTGACGTGCTGATGTCGGGCTCGGGCGCACCGTGCAATCCGCCGCCCTGGGGCAAGCTCTTCGGCATCGATGTCGCGACGGGAGAGATCCGTTGGGAGCGGCCCCTCGGCACCTCGCGGGACATGGCGCCGTTCCCGGTCTGGCTGTTCCTTCCCGAGGGCGTGCCCAACCTGGGCGGCCCCGTGACGACCGCGAGCGGCTTGACCTTCATCGGTGCAACGACGGACCACTACCTGCGGGCCTTCGATACGGAGACCGGAGAGGAACTCTGGCGCGGCCGACTTCCGACCGGTGCCCAGGCCACGCCGATGACGTACCGCTTGCGCGAAGATGGACCCCAGTGGGTCGTGGTTGCTGCCGGGGGGCACGGGCTTTTCGGCGTGCCCGCCGGCGACTCACTGGTCGCCTTCACCCTTCCCGAGCGCTGACAGGCGAGCGAGCCCGAGTGGTGCCAGGAGAACACACGGGAAGATCGGGATGATCTTCGGTGTGAACGGCACGTGAACCGGGAAAGCGCAGAGCAACGGGATCGCCGCGACGAAGATCCAGATGGGTGCCGTGTGTCGCGTCGTGCCGAGCACCGCGAGCACGAGGAGAATGCCGAGGACGCTGCTCTCCCAGATGCCGACGGTGCGCTTCGGGAACCCCGGTACGTAGAGGGCGAAGTCGGCGCTGGCCGGACGCGTGATCCATCGACCCAACCGATGTACCGCGTCTCGGGCGTAGCCGGTGGGGTTGCCCGCCAGGTTGCCCCAGAAGTTCGCCAGTGCCGCTTCGCGTCGTTCCCGGGGGTCCCCCAACGCCAGCCACTCCTGGGGGGTGTATTCCCCGAGCGTGAAGGCCGAGGTGTTGTCGAGGGGAAGCCCCGGTCTCTGGACCGCATGCAGCACGACGAGGGGGACGACCACGAGCGCGGCTCCCAGACCGAGTCTCGCCAGGCGTCCGGCCCGCCGCCGGGGTTCCCCGGGCCAGCTGAACCACAAGGCGGGCACGGACAGAAAACCCATCGAGAGTTTCGTCATCGCTGCCGCACCGCAGGCCGCGCCGAGCGCTCCGATGCCCCGGCGTTCGCGCATCGTGCCGAGAAAGAGCACGACCGCCGCGAGCATTCCGATCCACAACTCGTTCACGGCGTGGGCCGCGTAGAGAAACAGCTGGGGACTCGTGGCGAAGAGCAGCACGGGTACCGCGACCGCTGCAAGGGGCAACGCACGTTGCGCCGACACGCGCCGGGAAAATGCAATCGCGAGGCCCAGGGTGACGAACACACTGACCAGTTGCACGACGAGTACGGCGGTGCCGGGCCGGAATACGTGGGACAGCGTGCCAAGGAGGGCCGGCCAGAGCGGCACGCGGACGAACGGGCCGTCGGTCGAGAGACGACCTGTCTGTTGCCAGGCAACCGCTGCACGGAGGTGCTCTGCGTCGTCGAAGCCCGGAACGACCGGAAGCCACGCCACGCGGAGGGCGAACGCGCCGAGGAAGAGGAGCGCCGACACGAAGCCCAGGACCACGAGCGGCCGGACCGCGAGTGCGTCTCTGGGCGGCACGACGGAAGGGTATCTCATGGGCCTCCCAGGTTCGCGAGGAGGCTCCGCGTCGCTGCGAAGAGTTCTCGTGGGCCGCCGCCCGGGGCCGGGGCGTGGATGCGCTGGCCCGGAGTCACGCGCAGGCCGCCCCCGGCCTGGGTCAGCAGGTTCAAGAGGCGCTTGGGATCGACGCGCGTCTCGGGCGAGGCGG
>JAYZFQ010000079.1:0-47056 GCA_036336695.1 Myxococcota bacterium | reverse complement strand
AGGATCCTGTCTTCAACGTGACGGGGAACCCCTTACCGCACAGCGGTTGCGGGGTTGGGAGTGACAGACGCATGGAAGTGAATAATCCCAACGGCATGGGCGGCAACGGCATGGGCGGCAACGGCATGGATGGCAACGGTGCAGTGCCGGCGATCAACGGGAGCAACCGGGTCCGAGAGCTGCGCGAGAATCGCCTGATGACCCAGTCGCAACTCGCGAAGCGGGCCAAGGTCGCTCTCCGAACGATCCACAGCGTGGAAAAGGGCATGAACTGCCGGATGGACACCAAGCGCAAGATCCTGCTCGCGCTGGGGCTTCGTTTCGAGGACAAGGATCAGGTGTTTCCGCCCCGCTATCCGGATATTCAGAGCGAGTTCCCGCGCGAGTTCTAGGCGCGCTCCGCTTCGGTACTATGGGGCGCTGAGGGAGGCGCTCCATTCCGGATCGAGTCACACTCCTCGCGGATGTTGCGGAGATCGTCTCGGGTTCCCATGACCTGAGCGAAACCCTTGACAACGTGGTCGGCCTGGTCGCGACGCGGCTGGATGCCGACGTCTGTTCCCTCTACCTCTGCGGGTCGGACCTTTCCCGCCTTGCGCTGCGCGCGACCGTCGGCTTGCACCAAGACTCGGTCGGTCGTGTCGAGTTGAGCCTAGACGAAGGGCTCGTCGGCCTTGCAGCCGAGCGAAAGAGCGCTGTGGTGATCGATCACGCGAGCGCCCACCCTCGCTACAAGTACTTCCCGGAGACCGGCGAAGAGCAGTTCGAGTCGCTCATGGCGGCGCCTCTCCTGGTTCGCGGGGTGGCCCTCGGGGTCCTGGCGGTCCAGACGATCAAGTCCCGGTCGTTCCAGCGCGAGGATGTGGACACCCTGGTTACCTGTGCGCACCTCCTCACTCCGGTGGTGCTCAACGCGCAAATGATCGACGCGGTCGCCGTCAGCGAGGAGCAGCGCGCTGCAGAGGACGTGACCCTGGCCCGCTCGGGCGTTCCCATGCGGGGACGAAAACAAGAGAGAGAGAGCAGGAGCGTCGAGCTGCGCGGGATCGGGACCGCCCGTGGGGTTGCGATCGGACCCGTGGCGAAGCTGGGTTACCTGGATCTCGATCGGCTCGACTATTCCCCGCGGCATCGTGTCGAAGACGAGGAGCGCGACCTCATGCAGGCGCTTCGCGATGCGCGGCACGAACTGGATGACACACGCCAGGAAATGGGCGAGCAGTTCGGCCCGGATTTCGCGGCGGTGTTCCACACGCACATCCAGATTCTCGAAGACAAGGGGTTCCTTGCGAAGCTCCAGAAATCGGTTCGCGAGACCGGTGACGGTCGAGCCGCCCTGCGTGACGTTCTCGCCGTGTACCGGAAGCAGTTCGATCGAATCGTCGATCCCTACTTCCGGGAGCGGGCCTGGGATGTCGAGGATGTCGGGCGCCGGGTCATGGCGCGGTTGTTGGGCGTCCGCCAGGACGCGGCACCCCTGTCTGCTGGCACCATCGTCGTGGTCGACAACATCCTGCCGGGCTTCTTCGCTCGACTCGACCTCGAAAACGTGGCCGCGATCGTTGCGGAGCACGGCGGCGCGACGTCGCACGGCGCGATCTTCGCCCGGACCCTAGAGATCCCGGCGGTGATCGGGATTCCCGGAGTTCTCGAGGCCTGCCGGCCGGGGGAACTCGCGATCGTGGATGGCACCGAGGGAACGGTGCACTTTTCCCCCGATGAACACCTCGTCGGAGAATACGAACGCGCTCGTCAGCGATACGCAGTGGCGATTCAGCACCTCGACGCCCTGCGGGATCGGCCCGCAGAGACGCGAGACGGACGACGGCTGAAGCTCACGGCAAATGTCGGTCTCGCGAGCGACCTTCGTCTCGTGGAAAAGCATGGCGGCGATGGGATCGGGCTGTTTCGGACCGAACTGCTGGTCCTGGCGCACCGTGGATTTCCCGAAGAGATCGAGCAGCAACAGTTGTATGAGCGGGTGGCGAGCGAAATGGCGCCGCGGCCCGTGACGATCCGAACCCTCGACCTGGGGGGCGACAAGGACATCGCCGACTTTGGCATCCAGAACGAGGAGAATCCGCAGTTGGGCTGCCGGTCCGTGCGCCTGTCCCTCGAGCGTGCGGGCGTGTTTCGCGCGCAACTGCGAGCGATTCTGCGCGCGAGCACGAATCGCAACGTGCGGCTCATGCTCCCCATGGTCTCGTCGCTCACGGAACTCCGGCGCGCCAAGGAGATCATTGCGGCTGCGCGCGCGGAGTTGGACGAGGCCGGGGTCGACTACGACCGGGACATTCCGGTGGGACTGATGATCGAAGTGCCCTCGGCGGCACTCACCGCCGATCTGCTGGCTCGGGAGTGCGACTTCTTCAGCATTGGAACCAACGACTTGACCCAGTACACGCTCGCCGTGGACCGGTCCAACGAGCACGTGGCCCACCTCTATGACCCGCTGCACCCCGGCGTGCTGTCCCTGATCGACCGCAGCGCCCGAGCGGCCGGGCGAGCGGGCATCCCCGTTTCCCTGTGCGGCGAGATGGCGAACAATCCCCTCGCGGTCCCCATTCTGGTGGGACTCGGGATCGAGGAAATCTCGGGCACTCCGAGTTCTCTCCCGGTGATCAAGGAGATCATTCACGCCCTCGACGCCGGGGACGCCGATACCGATGCGCGCGAAGCGCGCGAGGTGGCGACCGCGGAAGAGGTGCATGCGATCGGCGCCCGACGGCTGCGCCGGGTGGGTCTTCTCGATCACGCCGACATCGGCCCTTGGCTGCGGCCGATCGTCGAGCGCGCGGAGCGCGCCGTCTAGTCGCCGGGCGTGTGGGCTCGGCGCACCGGCCGCCCCTTCAGAACTGGAAATAGATGAATGGCTGGTAGCTGGCGTTCGCCAGGGTGATGGCGATGCCGAAAGCGGCTCCGTACACCAGTGCGAAGACAGCCGGCGGAAGCGACACGAACGCCCTGCGGCCGGCTCCGCGGCGAGCCAGCGCGTGCAGTCCTGCGAGTCCCGCTGGAAGGAGCCAGAGACCGGAATGGAGGTGGGCGCCGCCCCCACCGGAAAGGAAGAGGACGTCCGCGAGAATCTGCCCGCTCGTCGCAAGGTCCGCGGAGCGAAACAGCACCCAGCCCACCAGGACGAAGGCGTAGGTGCCGAGCCATTTCATTCCCCGGACCGCGAAGCTCGGGTTCGTTGTCCCGGTCGGGAGAGCGCGGTGAAGGATGATCCCCGCGCCGTGGAAGCAGCCCCAGACGACGAAGTTCCAAGCCGCCCCGTGCCAGAGTCCCGAGATCACCATCGTGAGGAACAAGTTGCGGCTCGTGAGCAGGGCTCCGTAGCGGTTGCCGCCGAGCGGGATGTAGACGTAGTCGCGCATCCAACTCGAGAGACTGATATGCCAGCGTCGCCAGAAGCCGGCGATATCCGTCGCGAAATAGGGAAAATCGAAGTTCTTTGGGATGTGGAAACCGAGGAGCCCTGCGCACGCGATGGCCATGTCGGAGTAGCCGGAGAAATCGCAGTAGATCTGTATCGAGTAGAGGACGACGGCGAGGGCGCCGCTCGGAGCGTCGAAGGCTCCGGGACTGGCGAAATAGGCGTCGACGTAAGGGGAGAGGTTGTCCGAGATGCACGCTTTCTTGAAGAATCCGACGAAGAAGAGCACCAGGCAGCTTCGAATCTGGACGTCTCGAAGCTCCGCTCGGCGCTGGAGTTGCGGCAGGAAATTGCCTGCGCGAACGATGGGCCCGGCGACGAGTTGGGGAAAGAAGGCGACGAAGAGCGCAAAGTCGAGCGGTTTGCGGCAGACCTCGATCCTTCGGCGGTACAGGTCGAGGCTGTAGCTGAGCGTCTGGAAGGTGTAGAAGCTGATGCCCAGGGGGAGAACGATTTCGAGGGTCGTGCGGTTGACGGGGACGCCGAGGAGGCCCAGGAGCTCCGCCAGGGATCCCGCGAAGAAGTCGAAATACTTGAAGACCCCGAGGATTCCCAGGTTTACCGCGAGACTCGTGATAACGAGGCGCTTGCGCTGTGCCGGGTTGTCGGTGCGAGCGAGTCCGAGTCCCACGCAGAAGTCGACGGCTGTGCTCACGAAGATGAGCGACAGGAAGCGGTAGTCCCACGCGGCGTAGAAGGCATAGCTGCAGATCAGCAGCCAGGCCTTTCGGGTGTCCTGCCCACGCGCGAGCCAGTAGATGCCGAAGGCGACGAGGAAGAACGGAAGGAACCGCGGCTCGACGAACAGCAACTTGCGGTAACTCCCTGCTCTGGCGGCTGGCTCTGGGTGCGCCGAGCCGCGCGTGACGCACACGGGTCAGCGTGGTCCGGTTGGCTCCGAGGGCGACCGGAGGCCGCCGGCGCTCCCGGCAAACTGCCGGAGGTCTCGCGCGAGACGTGCGCTGAAGAGGTCTGCGCCGGGGCCGTTGAGGTGCTTTTCATCCCGCCAGTAGCGCGTTTCGTACAAGGCCGGGGTCCGCTGGGGGTCGAGATACGAAATCAGGGGAAGGCGGGCCGGCTGTGCGCCGGCGCTGCGGACGAACTGATAGGTGCGCTCGCGATAGAACGGGTCTGAGCTGCGAAACAGGGGCGGTAGTACGAAGACGGCGCGCGCCCCCCGGGCCCGCACGCTCGCCACGAGGTCCGCGTAGCGGTCTGACTCGCTCGCCGGAAGTCGCGTGTCGTCGTTCTGTGCGCTCCGCCAGTCGCGCAGGTTGGTTTCGCGGGCCTCCTGCGCTCGTTCGGGAAACCCGGGCACGGCGCTGGCTTCTCCGGGGGCCGATTCTGCACGGGAGTGACCGCGCCGCGCGAGGGTTGTCTCGATGTCGGGCGCCCGTTGGTGTCGTCGACGTCCGGGGAAGAGCGCGTCGGAAAGTCCGCCGTAGTCGAGGGTGTGGATCACCCAGGCGATGCCGGCCATGAACAGGTTGTAGGCCTTGGCCGGGGCGCTGCGCCGCGTGCTCGTGATGAGGCCTGCGGAGTTCGTGAGCCCCGCTGTGTCCGTGAAGTACACGTTTCGCGCGCTCGTCAGGTTGGCCCAGGCACGGCCCAGCCGGAAGGTGGGCTCGAGCACGACCCACTCGGGTGCGAACCCGGGCAGGGCATAGAGATCCCGGAGAATGCGCTCCTGTTCCGCGTAGGAAAGATTGACCAGCGACATGTTGTAGGAACGAACGGGAGGCCCGTCGCCCGTGGCTGCCGGGTCGAAAGCGGCCGGCGCGACGTCGTTCAGCAACTGGCTCGTGCCGACGAACAGGACGTCGACCTGGGAGGGTGCCCGGGCAATGGCGGCGAACTTTTCGCTGTACGTCTGGATGTACCGCTGTTCCGGGTTCCCCCCGGTGAAACGGGAAACGAGGGCGCCGGTCGCGAGGGCAGCACCGAGGGCCAGCGCGAGGCACAGGGCCAGCATCGAGGGGCGCTTCGGGCTTCGCTCCCGCTGCATGGGATCGGATTCACCTCGCGGGGGAGGGTAGCGGCGCCCCCCCGTCGTCGTGCAGTCCCCGCAGGCTCTGCTCGACTCGCGGGGGGCCGTGTGGTACCCCTTCGGCCGCCCCGGCCGACGCTGGGGCTTCCCAGAGGCCGGAGGCGGATTTGGCAGCGGCGGTAGACGCGCTCCGCGGCTACGTGACTCTCACGAAGCCGCGCATCCTGCTGCTCGTGATCTTCACGGGACTCCCGGTCCTGCTCATGGCCGACACGTGGCCGGGGACCGGCTTTGCGCTGGCGACGCTGCTGGGGATTGCACTCGCTGCCAGCGCTGCAAATACGCTCAATTGCTACATAGAGCGCGATCGGGATGCCCTGATGGAGCGGACCCGGAACCGGCCCCTGCCGGCTGCGCGGCTCGACCCCACCGCTGCCCTGGCGTTCGGTCTGGTCCTGGCGGTGATTTCCACGGCCCTGCTACAGGCCGTGGCAGGCCCGGTTGCGGCGGGGCTCGGCGTCGCGAGCATCCTGTTCTACGTCTTCGTCTACACGGTCTGGCTCAAGCCCCGGTCGGCCTGGAACGCCGTCGTCGGTGGGGCGGCGGGCGCAGCGGCCCCGCTCATCGCCGACGCCGCGGTGCACGGGTACGTGGGACCGGCCGGCTGGCTTCTGTTCGCAATCATCTTCTTCTGGCAACCGCCCCATGTCTGGGCGATCGCGCTGTTCCGCAAGGAGGACTACGCCCGGGCGGGAATCCCCATGCTCCCCAGCGTGATCGGCGACGAGCCGACCCGCTGGCGGATGCTCTGGTACACCCTGGTGCTCGTGCCGGTGACCCTGCTGCCCTTGCCCCTGGGCCTGTTGGGGGCGATCTACGGGGCCGCAGCCGTGGTGCTGGATGCCTGGTTCACCTGGCACGCCATCCGGGTGCTTCGGGAACGAACGGACGCGGCGGCGCGGCGCCTTTTCCACGTGTCGCTCGTGTACCTGTTCGCGCTGTTCCTGGCGATGCTGGTGGACCGGCTCTTCCCGATCCCGCTCTAGTTCGCCTTCCGCGCCGTGCGCGGGCCGGCTCTAGCTCGCCTTCTTTTCCGGCGTCCGCTTGTGCCCGCGCTTTTCCTGCGGGGTGGCATGGTCGCGGAGCTTGAACGGCGGGTAGACGGGAACCTTGACCACGAGCTTGGAGCCGTCCGGCCGGGTCAGTTCACGGTTCACGTGGCGGATCGGTTCCAGGTCCGCCCCACGGACCTCGCCGTGGAAATCCTGCTCGTCCTTGTCCTTGCTTGCACCGCGTCGACTTCGCTTCTCCGGCACCGTGTGCCCTCCTCTGTGTCCCGTCCTATTGGACGTACTGAGGAATCGGCGAGTTCGCCCCGGAGATTCAGTCGAATCCGAACCTTGCGAAAGAAAAGCGAAAATACAGGTGAAAAAAAACGCCGCCAGGTGGCGGCTTTCTCGTTTGATCGAATAGAGAAAACATAGCACAGACTGAGACTTCCGCAAGGGGGACCGGAAAAACAGTCCGAATCTGGCCGTTCAGCACGCAAAACCGGCGAGCCGGGGCTCCAAACCGCCGATTTGGGCGATAGAACGCGGTTAGCCGACGACGTTCACCAGGCGCCCGGGAACCACGATGATCTTGCGCGCTTCGCGACCCGCGAGGTGGCGCTGAACCGCTTCGCAGGCGAGAGCCGCCGCTTGGATCGTGGCCTCGTCCGCGTCTGCCGCGATCTCGATCTCCGCGCGCCGCTTCCCGTTCACCTGGACGATCAGCGCCAGGGTCTCCTCCACCAGTCGCTCGAGATCCGGGTTCGGCCAGGGGCCGTGAGCCAGGCTTTCGTCGTTGCCCAGCTCCCGCCAGATCTCCTCGGCGAGGTGGGGGGCCAGGGGTGCCAGCAGGCGGGCGAAGGCGCTTGCGGCCTCCCGGGGCAGCGGTCCGTCGTTCGCGATGTCGCGCACGAACACCATCAGCTTCGAGATGGCCGTGTTGAAGCGCAGGTTTTCGAAGTCGTCGGTGACGTCCCGGATGGTCTGGGCCAAGAGCCGCGCCTGGGTGTCGGTTCCTTCGCCCGCTGCGAGGGTGACCCCCTGGTCGTCCTCGCCGAAGAAGAGCCGCCAGGTGCGCTGCAGGAATCGGTGAAGGCCGGGGATGGACTCGTCCGACCAGGGGGCGCCCTTCTCGATGGGACCGAGGAACATCTCGTAGAGCCGCATCGCGTCTGTCCCCCAGCGCTCGATCACGTCATCGGGGTTCACGACGTTGCCGCGGCTCTTCGACATCTTCTCGGTGACTTTTTCGAGCGGCAGGTCGAGGGTGGGATGGAACGGAGCCTCTGCCTCGAAACGGACCTCCGGTGTCTGGACCCAGCGGGCCTTCAGTTCTGTGCCGGTTTCCCGGTGCCGGGCCGTGCCCTCGACGGTTTCGACTGCTTCGGCGGGGTACGCCTGGACCGTGGCGTCCGGGTCGTCGGTGAGGTTGTCGTCGTAGTAGCGGTAGCTGTAACCGAGGATCATTCCCGGGTTGAGCAGCTTCTGGAAGGGTTCCTTGGTGTGCACGAGCTCGAGGTCATAGAGGACCTTGTGCCAGAACCGGCTGTAGAGGAGATGGAGGACCGCGTGCTCGGCACCGCCCACGTACAGGTCCACGGGCATCCAGTAGCGCTCGGCCTCGGCAGACCAGGGTGCCTCGTCGTTGGTCGGGTCGACGAAGCGGAGGTAGTACCAGCAGCTCCCAGCCCACTGGGGCATGGTGTTGATATCGCGGCGCGCCGGGCGCCCGCTCTCCGGGTCCGTGGTTTCGACCCACTGGGCCACGCGCCCAAGGGGGGGCTCGAATTCCCCGCTCGGCTTGAAGTCATCGAGTTCCGGGAGCAACACCGGCAGATCCGCCTCCGGGACGAGCCGCGTTTCCCCCTCCCCGAGGTGGAGGACCGGGAACGGCTCGCCCCAGTAGCGCTGCCGGCTGAAGAGCCAGTCGCGCAGCTTGTAGCTCACGGCGGTTCCGCCCCGGTCATGCTCCGCGAGCCACGCCGACATGCGTTGCTTGGCAGCGGCGGTTTCCAGTCCATCCAGGAACTCGGAGTTCACACAGGGACCCTCGCCGACGTGGGCGGCGGCCTGGACGTTCTCTCCGCCGGAAACGACTTCCACGATGGGAAGTCCGAACTGCTTGGCAAAGGCGTGGTCGCGTTCGTCGTGTGCCGGCACCGCCATGATGGCGCCGGTTCCGTACCCGGCCAGGACGTAGTCCGCAGTCCAGACCGGTAGCTGTGCCCCGGTGACCGGGTGCAGGGCGTGGGCGCCGGTGAACACGCCGCTCTTCTCGAACGTCTCGGCGAGCCGTGCCCGCTCGCTCCGCCGCGCGCTCTGCTCGACGTAGGCCGTGACCGCCTGCCGCTGGGCCTCGCTCGTGATCCGTGACACCAGGTCGTGCTCCGGCGCCAGCACCATGTAGGTGGCACCGAACAGCGTGTCGGCGCGGGTGGTGAAGACCTCGATTTGCTGGTCCGGGACGCCTTCGAGATCGAAGAAGATGCGGGCGCCCTCGGACCGGCCAATCCAGTCCCGCTGCATCTTCTTGATCGATTCGGGCCAGTCCACCTCGTCCAGGTCGTCGATCAGCCGGTCGGCGTAGGCTGTGATGCGGAGCATCCACTGCCGCATGGGGACGCGGACCACCGGGTGGCCGCCCCGTTCGCTCTTGCCGTCGATGACTTCTTCGTTGGCGAGGACGGTTCCCAGCGCGGGGCACCAGTTCACGGGAACCTCGGCCTCGTAGGCCAGTCCCCGCTCGTGCAGTTTCCGGAAGATCCACTGGGTCCAACGGACGTAGGCCGGGTCGGTGGTGTCGATCTCCCTCGACCAGTCGTAGTCGAGCCCGAGGGACTGGAGTTGCCGCTTGAACATCTGGATGTTCCGGCGTGTGGTCTCCCGGGGGTGCGTGCCGGTCTCGATGGCGTATTGCTCGGCAGGCAGTCCGAAGGCATCCCACCCCATGGGGTGGAGGACGTTGAAGCCGCGCATGCGCTTGTACCGGGAGAGGACATCGGTCGCGATGTAGCCCTTGGGGTGACCGACGTGCAGCCCCGCGCCCGACGGGTAGGGGAACATGTCGAGCGCGTAGAACTTGGGCTTGGCGGGATCGATCTCAGCGCGAAAGACCCCCTGTTCCCGCCAGTAGGTCTGCCACTTCGCCTCGATCCGCTTCGGCTCGTACGGCATGGCGGAACCATAGCCTGCGATCGCGCCCGGGTGGGCGCACGAGTCGTCTCGGAACTCCTAGTCCCGTTCCCGTTCCCTCTGTTGGCGCATCGCCTCGAGCTGGTCTTCGTCCAGCAGTGCCGTAGCGACCCGCGGGCGCATGATCGAGTAGAAGGTGGGCACGATCGTGATCGCCCCGAACATGTTGAGGACCATCAGGAACACGAGCAGCTGGGCCATCTCCGCCTGAAACCGGAGGTTCGAGAACATCCAGAGGAAGATCCCGCCCACCACGGTGGTCGCGGTGAAGGTGACCGCCATTCCGGTGGTTCGGACCGCCCGCCGGACGGCTTCGTCGATGTCGGCGGTGTCCGCCACCTCCTGGCGTATCCGGTCCACGATGTAGATGGCGTAGTCCACGCCGATGCCTACACCGACTGACTGCACCGGGAGGGTGTTGATGTTGAGGCCGACGCCCTTGATCGCCATGTAGGCGAGGGAAACCATCGTCGCCGTTGCAATCTGGAGGAAGACGATGAACCCACTGGGAATCGACTGGTAGGTCACCGAGTGGAGTACGAAGATCACGATGAAGATGAGCGAGATGTTCGCGACGTGGCTTCGCTCGACTTCGTCGTTGATCGCGGCCAGGATGCCCATCACGCCACCCGCCATGACGAACTGCACGCCCCGGGTCCACGAGTTCGTGGGCTGATACTTCGGCGAAGGATCCACCGCCTTCGTGTCCGCGACGATCAGGTCCTTCGTATTGACGGCGACGGCGCGGATGCCGAGATCCTCGTCCTCCCACCAGAAGTCGATGTCGCCGAGTTCCCAGTCCGCGAGTGTGTCGGGCCAGGTGAAGATCTCGTCTTCCTCTGTTCCGTCGCGCGCGTCTTCGTAGTCGTAGATTGCCTCTTCCTGGAACTCTTCGATCCATTCGGGCAGTTCGGCATCTCCCGGTGTCTGCACCGGAATGTCCTTGTAGGTCCCGTCATCCTGGCGGATCCGCACGTTCAGGGTGTGGTCTCGGGGCGGGAGGAGCGGGCCGAACATGTAGTAGCCCATGTCCTTGAGGCTCTCGGGGTCGAAGAAGCCCGCGTCGGGTTCCGCCTTGTCCATGTCGAGCCGGACATAGACTTCGCCGAGCGGGTTTTCGTCGATGAACTTCTCCGCAAAGTGGGTGACGTAGAGGATCGTCTCCCCCTTGTGGTCCGGGTAGAAGAACGAAATGTTTGCCTTGCGACCGTCGTCGGTCATGAATGGCCGCATGGCTCCTGGCGGCCCGTTCTGCTGCAGCTGGAAGATGGCGGAACGCACGGTGCCGTCGTGTTGGGGCACGAAGTACCACTTGGGGTCGCCGTAGTGGTTGATCTTCCAGTACTGCCGCAACAGCGGGACCAGCGAGATGGTCGCCCCGAGGTCGGTGTTGACGCGGAGGTTGCGCTCGAAGCGCTCGAGCGCTTTCACCGGGCCAGAGTCCGCAGCGGCGTTGGGGCGGTCTCCGTCTGCGAATACGACGATCGAGTCCACTCCGCCGAAGCGGGTAGCGATCTCGTTGGTTGCAACGTTGAACTCGTGGTCTGGCCAGAGGAGTGGCGTGCCTGGTGTTGCCTCTCCGATCTTCGAGTGGAATAGCGCGATGTAGGTCGAGATCACCAGGAGCACGACCGTTGTCGCGCCGATCACATACTTTCCGGTGGGGTGCGTCGTCGCGTTTCCGATCGCCCGAGTGAACTTCACCATGGACTCGGGTATGAAGTGCTCCGACTCTTCCGGGGCGGGCATGTAGCAAATCAGAATCGGGTGCAGGATCTCGACAGTCACGATGATGGACGCGACCCAGAACGCACCGAAGATGGCGAGGTCCCGCATCTGGGGAATCGACGTCACCATGATGACGAGTAGTCCCGCAACGTCGGTCACGATTCCCAGGGTGCCCGGGACGACCAGCTCGCCCATCGCGATGGTGGCGCAATAGATCTTCGCTTCCTGGGGATCTCCGATGCGTGGCGCGTGGACCTCGTAGTCCTCGAAGAAGCGTTCGGCCATCTGGACGGTATGCGAGACCGCGCGCGCGGTGATGATCATCGGGATCACGAGGATCAGCGGGTCGAAGTCGAAACCCATCCATCCGGTGAAGCCGAGGCCCCAGATCACGGTCATGAGCGCCGCGATGGCGGGGATCACGACGCCGTGCCAGCGCCGGAAGTAGAGCCAGAGCAGCGCAAAGATCGTGACGACCGTGAGGATCACGAAGAGCAGGATTTCCTGAGCGTGCTTCGCCACCCAGCCGACCTGGATGGGCTGCCCGGAGACAAAGATCTGGAGGTTGCAGCCCTCGGGCCAGATGCTCTCGGAAGAGGCGCCGAGGAAGATCCGCTGGAACGCCCCGCCGAAGCGCTCCGCCTGGCGCGTGAAGAAGTTCCCGGTTTCGGCGGGCCGGCAGGCCGGGTCCTCGTACCGCTCCTTGATTCCCTGGATATGGTCGAACACCGCGCGGTAGACATTGATGTTGCTGAGACGGTCAGTGACGAAGCCGGCGGTGATCAGCGCACCCTTCTCGTCCCGCGAGACGAGGCGTCCGAAGATGAGCGGCGGGTTCTGCCGCACGAGCTCGCGGAGTTCGTCGGCTTCTTCCTGGTTCTTCGGAGCCTTGCGCATCAACACTTCTTGGCTGAGTGCGCCATCGGCCTCGATCTGGATCACGCGCGTACTGCGGTGCGCAACCGAGTTGATCTGGTCGTGGTTGACGGGGTAGGGCGGGTAGCTCTCGTCCAGGATGTCCCGGATTTCCTGGACGGTGTAGACGGGATCCCCGCCCGCCTCCTCGGCGGCGTAGTTCTCCTCCTCGAGCGCGTCCCGAATCTCCTCGCGCTCGTCGGTGTGACTCTCGAAGCCGATGCCATCGAGTTCCTGGGTGACCTTCCGGATCTTCTGGATGATCTCTGGGGTGAAGATCGTTCCGTCCTTCACCACCAGTGCCACGGCAACCAGCGAAGAACTCCCGAAGACCCGGGCGAACTTGTCCTGCGCGTGGATGTAGGGGTGATCGGGGAAAAGTGCGCGAGCGCTCGTGTTGATGCGGACCTTGGGTCCGCCGAGGTCGACGCCGAGTGCGTAGAGCGCGGTATTGGCAATCGGGAACGCGAAGAAGAGGGTCGAGATGATCAGGAACAGCGCGACAGGAAAGCGCTGGCGCGTGATGAAGCGCGCAAATTGAAGGGTCCGGGTTTCGCGCGGCTGATGTGCTTCGGCCATGAACTCCTCTTGTCGTCCGATTGCTTCCCGGGGTTTGCGCCTGCGTGACCTGTGGCTGGTGCCCACGGGTCATCGCGTCCGATGCATCGATGCCGGTGTCCGGAGACGAATCCCAGAAGGGGCCCCATTATTCGGGTGTGGCCCACCCGGGTCAAGGCGCGCTACGTGCTTCGGCCAGCATGGCGATACGACCGCGTGTCTTCGTGACCCGGAGTCTGCCCGGAGAGGGGCTCCGGCGGCTGGCCCAGCGGGTGGACGTCGAGGTCTGGGAGGGTGGCGGGGCACCGAGCCGGGCGGCACTCGAGGCCGGTGCTGCGGACGCCGACGGCTTGCTGTGCCTGCTCACGGACCCTGTGGACGGAGCGCTCCTCGCGCGTTGTCAGCGCCTGCGGGTCATCTCGAGCTGCTCCGTGGGGCTCGACCATGTCGATCTCGAAGCGGCCACACGGCTTGGGATTCCGGTGGGTTACACCCCCGGGGTCCTCGCCGAGACGACGGCGGACCTGGCCTTCGCGTTGCTGCTCGCCGCGGCGCGCCGGCTGCCCGAGGCGGACCGGGCCCTGCGTGCAGGGGAGTGGACCTGGGAGCGCCGCTGGGATCCGGCCGGCTTCCTCGGGCGGGATGTCCACGGCGCGACGCTCGGCATTCTCGGTCTCGGCGCGATCGGCCGGGCCGTCGCCGCGCGGGCCCGCGGCTTCGACATGCGCGTGCTGGGCTGGTCGCGGAGTGGCCGAGCGACGACCGGTGTCGAGACGGCGGACTTCGAGCAGGTGCTCGCCGAAGCGGATTTCTTGTCGGTGCACGTGGCGCTGACTGCGGAGACCCGGGGCCTGCTCGATGGCGCTGCAATCGGCCGAATCAAGCGGGGTGCCGTACTCGTCAACACCGCGCGCGGGGGAATCCTCGACGAGGCGGCCCTGGTCGAGGCGCTCCGAAGCGGGCACCTGGCGGCCGCGGCGCTTGATGTTTTTGCGACCGAACCACTCCCCGGCGACAGCCCTCTCCTCGCCGCCCCGAACCTCGTGCTTACGCCCCATATCGGGAGCGCGAGCATTGCGACGCGGGAGCGCATGGCCGATCTCAGCGTGGAGAACCTGGTGGCCGGGCTGGAGGGCCGCCCGATGCCCCACTGTGCCAATCCCGCTTTCGATCGCGCCTGACCTGCAGGCGGCAGGCGGCAGGCGGCAGGCGGGGGGCGGTCCCGACATCTTGGCCCGCGCCGGCGAGAGGGGACCGCCGGCCTGGGAGACGCGAGTCAAGATGTCAGAACCGGGTCTTTTTCACCCCGAACATCGTTCGAGCAGGCCCCGGGGCGACACGACCCGGGCGCCCCGGTGCCGGACACGGTCCGCAACACGCCGGTCGGCCGTTACGACGGTGACGGGAGCCGCCGCCGGCTGCTGCTTCACCTGCTCCAGGAGCCAGGCGCCCGCCGAGGGGGCGAAGACGGCGCGTACGCGGCCCGCCGCCGGCGCCTGCTGGTCGTGGTCGCCGTCGAAGACGACCCAGAACTCGACCGCGGGATCGTCGAAGCGATCGAGGCGCTCGAGCAACTCCGCCCGGTGGGCGTCCTGCCACCAGCCGGTTCGTTCACGGCCGCCCAGCAGCCCGGAACAGACCACGTTGTAGCCGTCCACGAGCCAGACCGGGTGCGTGTCTGCGGGAGCCATCGTCACAGGATAGGCCCGCGCCTGGGCGCTGGCGGTGATGCCCGCCCAGCAAAGCAGGCCCCAGCCGAGGAAGGCGAGGACGACCCCCAGGGTCCCCAGAACGCCGCGCGCGAATGCCATGCCGCGCAGCCTGGGGGTTGGCTGTGACAGGGGCGGTCATGGGCAGCGCGCCTTCGCGCCGGTTTCCCGGGTCCCGGCGCGGCCCCAGCCCCTGCGCTACTTCCCACCCATGGCACTGCCGGTCGGCCTGGTCCAGATGCGCTGCTCCGAGGACCCGCGGGAAAACCTCGATCGCGCCGTGGGCCGCATCGAGCAGGCGGCGCAGGACGGGGCGCGGGTCGTGTGTCTCCAGGAACTCTTCCGCTCTCGCTACCCGTGCCAGACCGAGGATGCGGCGCGGTTTTCCCTCGCGGAGCCCGTTCCGGGTCCCACGACCGAGGCGATCGCCAAGGTGGCGGCCGCGCGGGGTGTGGTCGTCGTGGCTTCCCTCTTCGAGCGGCGGACCGAGGGGCTCTACCACAACACCGCGGCGACGATCGATGCCGACGGCACTCTCCTCGGCCTCTACCGGAAGATGCACGTCCCGGACGATCCGCTCTACCACGAGAAGTTCTACTTCACGCCCGGCGACCTGGGCTTTCGCAGTTTCGCTGCGGCGGGTGTGCGCCTCGGTGTCCTGGTGTGCTGGGACCAGTGGTTTCCCGAAGCGGCACGGCTCACGGCCCTGGCCGGCGCGCAGATCCTCTTCTACCCCACGGCTATCGGTTGGCAGTTCGACGAGGGCGAGGCCGTGGACGCGGCCCAGCACGCTGCCTGGGAGACGGTCCAGCGGGGTCACGCCATCGCGAACGGTGTGTTCGTGGCGGCGGTGAATCGCGTGGGCGAAGAAGAGGGCATCCGGTTCTGGGGGCAGTCGTTCGTGGCGGATCCCTTCGGGCGCGTACTCGCCCGCGCATCGGCGGCCGACGAGGAGACCCTGCTGGTCGAGTGTGATCTCGACCTCGTCGAGAGCGTGCGCCGTGACTGGCCGTTCCTGCGCGACCGACGCATCGACGCCTACGACGAACTCGGAAAACGCTTCCGCGACACATGACCGCAGTTCGCTGGCCCGCCGAGTGGGAGCCCCACGTCGCGACGTGGCTCGCCTGGCCGCACAATCCCGATACCTGGCCGGGCCGACTCGCAGCAGCCCAGCGCGAGTTTGCGGGTTTCGTGCGGGAGTTGTCCTTCCGTGAGCCCGTGAAACTCCTGGTCGGCGATGCCGCGACCCGGGAAGCTGCGCAGCGGGAGTTGCGCGTCGCCGGAGCCGACGGCTCGCGGCTCTCCTTCCACGCAATCGAGACCGACGATGCGTGGCTCCGGGACACGGGCCCCGTCTTCGTGTCGCGCGCGGGCAACCGCACCTGGGTCGACTTCCAGTTCGATGCCTGGGGAGGCAAGTACCCGCCGTGGGAGCGGGACGCCGCCGTCGGCCGCGCGATTGCGCGCGAGACCGGTCTCCCCGGTGCGCAAGCCGACTTCGTGCTCGAGGGCGGGTCCGTCGACGGGAACGGCGCCGGCACGCTCCTGACGACGGAATCCTGCCTGCTGCATCCGAATCGGGGGCCGGGTCGGACCCGCGAGGCGATGGAAGACCGTCTCGCCCACTGGCTCGGGGCGCGCCGCGTGTTGTGGCTCGATGCCGGAATCGCAGGCGACGACACGGACGGCCACGTCGATGACGTCGCGCGCTTCGTTGCTCCGCGGACCGTGGTGGCGGCACGGTGCGACACGGACGACGAAAACCAGGCGCCCCTCGCGGAGAACATCCGTCGCCTGCGCGGGATGTGCGACGCCGATGGCGCGGAGCTTGCCGTGGTCGAACTCCCGCTGCCGCCTCCGATCTTCGTCGACGGTCTCCGCTGCCCGGCGAGCTACACGAATTTCGTTTTTGCCGATGGCGCCCTGCTCGTCCCGACGTTCGGCGTGCCCCAGGATGCGGAGGCTGTGGCGATTCTCGGGGATCTCCTGCCGGAACGGGAGGTCGTCGGAGTCCCCTCGAAAACCCTCGTGGCCGGCCTGGGTGCGTTGCACTGCTTGTCGCAGCAGGAGCCGGCGGCAGCCGCGTAGCCCCGACGGTCGGGATTCGTTACACCTTGCGCCTCTCCACTGGTCGGAAGGTCCGTGAGCGTGGTCGAGACACTCCAGCACGACGTCCTGATCGTGGGCGGAGGCGCGGCGGGACTGCGCGCCGCCATTGCCGCCGTCGAGGCCGATCCCGAAGCCAGCGTCGCCCTGGTTTCCAAGGTCTATCCCATGCGGAGCCACACGGTCTCCGCCGAGGGCGGTGCGGCGGCAGTAGCGCGTGACGACGACACGCTCGAGATGCACGGCTTCGACACGGTGAAGGGTTCCGACTTCCTCGGCGACCAGGACGTCATCCAGTACTTCGTCGAGCAGGCCCCGAGGGAACTCACGCGGCTGGAGCACTGGGGTTGCCCCTGGAGCCGCAACGAAGACGGAACGGTGGCGACCCGCGCGTTCGGGGGAATGACGACGAAGCGCACCTGGTACGCCGCCGACAAGGTCGGCTTCCACATGCTCCACAGCCTGTTCCAGCACTCGCTGCGCTTCGACCGCATCGTTCGCTACGACGAGCAGTTCGTGACCCGGCTCCTGGTCGACGAGGGCCAGGTGCGCGGCGTGGCGGCGCTCGACGTTCGCGAGGGCGTGGTGCGCTGCATTCGCGGGCGCTCGGTCGTCCTCTGCACCGGCGGCGGCGGGAAGATCTTTCCGTTCACGACGAACGGCAACATCAAGACCGGCGACGGCATGGCCCTCGCCTACCGAATCGGTGTGCCGCTCAAGGACATGGAGTTCGTCCAGTACCACCCCACCGGCCTCCCCGGCACCGGCATCTTGATCACGGAAGCAACCCGGGGTGAAGGCGGTCACGTCAAGAACGTGGACGGCGAGCGCTTTCTCGTGACTCGCGACTACGGGGTGGGAAGCAAGGCGGAACTGGGTCCCCGCGACATGATCTCGCGCGCCATCGTCCAGGAGATCGAGGCGGGTCGCGGCGTTGACGGAGCCTACGGCGAACACGCCCACCTGGATCTCACCCACCTGGGGGAGGAGAAGATCGACAGCCGGCTGCCGATGGTCCGGGAACTCTGCAAGATCTACGCGGGTGTGGATCCGGTCTACGAGCCGATTCCGATCCGACCCGTGGTTCACTACATGATGGGCGGAGTGGACGTCGACATCGAGGGCGCGACCCTGGTTTCCGGTCTGTTTGCGGCCGGCGAGACCGCCTGCGTATCGCTCAACGGTGCAAACCGCCTGGGTTCGAACTCCCTGACGGAGTGTCTCGTCTTCGGCGCACGTTCGGGCGAGGCCGCCGTCGCCTTTGCCCGCGGTTCGAACGACGGCGCGGCCCAGCGGATCGACGAACAGGCCGCCGCGGAACAGGCCCGTATCGACGCGCTGCGTGGCCGCAAGCGGGGGGGAGAGAAGCTGGCCACGCTTCGCAACGAGATGCAGGGGGCGATGGAACGCGGCTGCGGCGTGTACCGCGAAGCCGCTTCCATGCAGCAGACCTGCCGGGAGATCGCCGAACTCCAGGCGCGCTTCGCGGAGGTTTCCCTCGAAGACACGAGTCGGGTGTTCAACACCGAGGTCGTCGCGGCACTCGAGCTGGCGAACATGCTCGATGTCGCCGAGACCGTGGCCAACGCGGCGGCGCGCCGGAACGAGTCGCGCGGAGCGCACACGCGGCGGGACGCAACGGCGCGTGACGACGTGAACTTCCTGCACCATTCGCTGTGCTATCGGGACGACGCTGGTCCGCGCCTCGAAACGAAACCCGTCACCCTGGGCCGATGGGAGCCGGAGGAGCGCAAGTACTGATGTCCGACCTCCCGAAGAAGACCTTTGTGGTGACGCGCTTCGACCCCGACCAGGACGAGGCGCCGCGCACCGAGCGCTACGAGGTTCCGTGTCATCCCGACTGGAAGGTTCTCGACGCGCTGAATTACATCAAGGACGAGATCGACGGAACGCTCTCCCACCGCTGGTCCTGTCGCATGGCGGTCTGTGGGAGCTGTGGCATGCAGGTGAACGGCGAGCCTTCGCTCACGTGCAAGCAGCCGGTCAGCGAACTGCCCGATACCGTCGAGGTTGCCCCCTTGGCGAATTTCCCGGTGATCCGGGACCTGGTCGTGGAGCTCGAGGGCTTTCTCGAAAAACTCAAGCAGGTGAAACCCTGGATCATCCGCGCCAAGGAAAAGGCCGTCGAGGAGGGCACGCACAGCCAGAGCCCCGCCGAGCATGCGGAGTTCAAGCAATTCAGCATGTGCATCAACTGCATGCTCTGTTACGCCGCGTGTCCCGTCGTCGCGAACGAGCCCGAGTTCCTGGGGCCCGCGGCGATTGCACTCGGCCATCGCTACAGCACCGACTCGCGGGACGAGGGGGCTGCGGAGCGAAACGAGATCTTCCGCGGGGAAGGCACGGTGTTCTCCTGCTCCTATGCCAACGAATGCAGCGAAGTCTGTCCGAAGCACGTGGATCCCGCGGCGGCGGTCAACCAAGCGAAGTTCAATGCGGTGATCGACTGGGCGACGGGCCTGGTTCTCCCGCGCGGGGGGCGGGAGTAGCCGTGGCGCGTCCGGCTCACCCCGAAGCGATGGCGCCCGCCAAGCCGGGTCGCACCCGCACGGCGCCGCCCCACCGGCCGCCCAAGTTTCCGATGCAGGGGCGCTACCGGGCGTACACGCTCTTCGACGCGACGGGCGCCGTGTATCTGCTGATGGGCTTCGGTGTGCTCCACGCGGTGCGGACGCTGGGCGACGGCGAAGTCGCGTGGCAGGCCCTGTTGTCGGGTTGGGCGGCTCCGCTCTACGTCGCCTTCCACCTGCTGGCCCTGGTCTCGGTGCTGTTCGTCGGCGTGCGTTTCTTCCGGCTCTTCCCGAAGGCGCAGCCGCCGCGGATCGGGCCCGCCAAGCCGCCGCCCGGGCCGGTGATCCTCGGCATGCTGTACGCCGTCTGGATCGGGGTCACCGCGCTCTTCGTCGGGATTCTCTCGGGGGGAATCTTCGGGTGAAGCAACTGCTCCTGAAAATCGAGCCGGTCGTGTGGCTGCTCTTCGGCCAGGGCATCCTGATCGGGACGATCCTGTTGACCGGCTGGATCCTGGTGGTGAATCTCGGGGTGCCCCTGGGAATCGTGTCCGCCGACGCCCTCGCGTACGACCGCGCCCACGCCCTGGCCTCGAATATCGTCGGTCGCCTCGTCCTGCTGGCCCTGATCGTCCTGCCGATGTGGAAGGGGGCGCACCACCTGCGTTCGCTCTCGATCGATTTCGGTGGCGCCGGGCGCGACTCCGTGGTGGCGGGGGCCTTGTACGGGATCGCGGCGCTCGGAAGCCTCCTGGGGATCGTCGCGGTACTCGCCCTCTGACCGCGCCCGACGGGGCGCGGCGCGGTGCTACGCTGCGCGCCCCATGGCCGGTCGTGTGCTCGAGGGTCTTCGCATCCTGGATCTGACCCGTGTGGTCGCGGGTCCCTTCGCCACCGCGATTCTCGCGGACCTCGGCGCCGACGTGGTGAAGGTCGAGCGCCCCGGCACCGGAGACGACTACCGCTACGGCCCGTCTCCCCGGGGCGAGACGTCGCTTTCCTTCCAGAATACGAACCGGGGCAAGCGCTCGATCACGCTCGATGTGCGGCACGCGGAGGGGCGCGAGATCTTCCTGCGCCTGGTGGAGGGCGCTGATGCCGTGGTCGAGAACTTCCGCTCGGGTTTCTTGGCGGCTCACGGTCTCGGGGCCGTCGATCTCCAGGCGCGCAACCCGCGGTGTGTCGTCGCGTCGCTTTCCGGTTTCGGACACACCGGACCACGTGCCGGAAGCGCGTCCTACGACATCGTGGCCCAGGCCGCGGGGGGCCTGCTGGCGATGACCGGCTTTGCGGACGGGCCGCCTGTGCGCGGCGGCGGAGCCCTCGGCGACTTCATCGGAGGTCTGTACCTGGCCCTGGGCATCGCTGCGGCTTTGCTCGAGCGCGAGCGGACCGGGACAGCGCGAATTCTCGACCTCTCGAACCAGGACGCGATCTTCGCCGTCACGGACTCGGCGGCCAGCATCTTTGCGGGAATTGGCGCCGCCACCCAGCGGCTCGGGAATCAGCACCCGTTCACCGCCCCCTACGATTGTTTCGAGGCGCGAGATGGCTGGGTCGTCGTGGCAACCGCGAGCAACAAGTTGTTCCGGGCGCTCTGCTCCGCAATCGGGCGGCCCGAACTCGGAACCGACAGCCGGTACCGGACGCACCGCAACCGTGCGGAGCGGCGCGCGGAGATCAACGGCCTCGTCGGGGACTGGGTTGGTCGACGGTCCTGCGACGAAGTGCTCGCCGTGCTCGGCCCCGAAGGCGCGGATCTTCCCTGTGCGCGGGTTGAGTCTCCGGAGGCCCTGGTCCAAGACCCCCAGTTGCTGGCCCGGGACATGGTCGAGCGTCACCCGCACCCCACGCTGGGCGAAGTGGTGTTCCATGGCAATCCGTTGCGGTTTTCCGACGCCGAGGCGAGACCCCGCCCGCTCGCACCCCTTCTCGGCGAGCACAACGCCGAGATCTACGCGGAACTCGGGTTCGGGGCGGAGGCTCTGGAGCGCCTAGCGCGCGACGGGGTGGTTTGACGCCGCAATTCCGCCGCGATTCCGCGCGAGTTGACGGGGTCCGCCCCGTGCTTATTCCTTGACCAGTACGGGGCGATCGAGAGGGCCCCGGAAGCAAGGAGGCAAGAAAATGAACATGCTCATGATTCCTCGCAGGCACCGTCGCAGCGCATTCCCGGCGCTCCGGGATGTGCGCAGCTTCGACCGGCTTTTCGGAGAGCTGTGGGGTGGGCTCGGCGCGGCCCCGCGCGCGCCGGCGGGAGTTCCGTCGGCTTTCGCACCGCGAATCGATCTCGAGGAGACGGACGACGCGTACGTCGTGAAGGCCGAACTCCCGGGTGTCGCGGAGAAGGACTTCGACGTGACCCTCGAGGAGAACACCCTGGTTCTCTCTGGGGAAAAGCGCTCGGACAGTTCCGAGGACCGAGAGGATCGGCGCTACGTCGAGAGCATCTCCGGTCGCTTCGAAAGGCGCATCGCACTCCCTGTGGAGGTCGACGCCGAGGCGGTCAAGGCGACGTCCCGAAACGGCGTCGTCACGATCACCCTGCCGAAGCTTCCCGAGGCGAAGCCGAAGACGCGGGCGATCGAAGTCACCACTTCCTAGGAAGTACCGGGTGGGGGCGGGCGCGGGCCCGTCTCCACCGGACGCCCACTTCGCGTTCCACGGGGCTCCCCACTTCGCGTGATCACTTCGCGTCGTGGAAGATGATGCCGAGCACGAGTCGGTTGCCCGAAAGCAGCCGGCTCGTTCCGTGGCGCACCTGGGCGCGCGTCGTCCCGCGCGCCCCCGCGATCGGCCGCTCCCGTGTCGGGAAGACGACCGCCTCCCCGCGCCGGAGTGCAATCGCGTCTCCCCGCGACTGCATCCGTGCCCGCTGTTCGACGAGCAGGAACTCGCCGCCCGTGAAATCGGTCGCCGGGTTCGACAGCAGCACGGCCACCTGGAGGGGGAACGCCACCGGTCCGTAGAGATCCTGGTGCAGGCGGTTGTAGCCCCCGGCGCGGTAGCGGAGCAGCAGCGGCGTCGGGCGTTCCTGGCCCGCCGCGTGGCATTCGGAGAGGAACGGGCGCAGGGAGGACGGGAAGCGCTGGGCAGACCCGAGGCGTCGCTGCCAGTGGTTGGCAATCCGCGCGAGGCCGGGATAGAGCGAGCGACGCAAACGGGAGACGAGGGCCGGTAGCGGGCGGGAGAAGTACTGGTAGTCCCCCCCTTCGCCGAAGCGCTGCTTCCCCCGGTCGACCTGTTTGCGAAAGCGCTTCGGATCCGCGGAGAGCTGTGCGAGGCCGCGGCATTCGCGGGCCGTCAACAGGCCCGGCAATCGCGCATGGCCGTGGGTGTCGAGGCTGGCCTCGAGCCCGGCCCAGTCGATTCGAGACACGTGCATGGCGCCAGCTTCGCTGCCCGGGCCGCTCGTGGCCACCTCGGCGCCGACGGTCTAGCTTCCACCTTCCTCTGCTCAGGGAGCCCCCCATGAACTTCGGTTTCACCGAGGAACAGGAGTTGCTGCGCGCCGAGGTGCGCAAGTTTCTCGACCAGAACTGTCCCCTCGACGAGGTGCGCAAGCTCTCCGAGTCGCCCGAGGGTTTCAGCCGCCCGCTCTGGAACCGCATGGCCGAGCTTGGCTGGGTCGGCCTGACCTTTCCCGAGACCTACGGGGGGGTGGGCCTGGGCTGGGTCGATCTCGTCGTGGTGCTCGAAGAGACGGGGCGCACCCTGTTCCCGTCACCCCTGCTTTCCACGGTGCTGGCCGGCGCCGCGTTGGTTCGCGCGGGAAGCGCCGAGCAACGCGAGGCGTGGCTCCCGCAACTCGCCGCCGGGACGGCGCTGGGGGCGCTGGCCGTGCAGGAAGGGGCGGACGCCGACCCCGCGGCCATCGCCCTCGAGGGCAGGCCCGATGCGGGGGGCTTCTCCCTGACCGGGGAGAAGCGCCTGGTCATGGACGCGCTTGCTGCGGACTTCTACCTCGTGGCGTTCCGGGCGCCGGAAGGCCCGACGCTGGCCCTGGTCCCGCGCGATGCCGCGGGACTCACGGTCGAAGCCCACGAGACTGTCGACCTGACGCGGCGCATGGGTCGGCTGCGTTTCGACGGGGTCTCGGTGCCCGGTGCCGCGCTGCTCGGTGGACCGGGGCAGGCCGGCGCCTTGCTCGACTGGCTCTTCGACTGCGGTGCGACAGCCGTGACCGCGGAAATGATCGGTGCGGCCGAGGGAGCGCTGGCGTTGACCGTGGGCTACGCGAAGCAGCGGATCCAGTTCGGTGAGCCGATCGGCCGCTTCCAGGGCGTGAAGCACCCACTGGCCGAGGCCTATGTCGACATCGAATCCTTTCGCTCCCTCTGCTACTGGGCTGCCTGGCAGCTCGACCAGGACCCCGACGCAGCCGCGCTTCCCGCTTCGCGGGCCAAGGCACTGGCGAGCGAGACCTTCCCGCGCATCGGGATCGAGACCGTCGGCCTGCACGGCGGCATCGGGTACACCTGGGAATACGACGCCCACCTCTTCCTGAAGCGGGCGAAGTGGTCGCGTCCCATGTTCGGCGACGCCGATTGGCACTACGAGCGGATCTTCCGGCTCGCCGGGGAGGAGGACTGAGTCATGGATTTCAATCTCACGCCCCAGGAAGAGACCTTTCGCGACGAGGTCCGCGCGTTCCTGGCCGATGTCCTCCCGCCCGGCGAACCGCGCACGCCCGAGTGCGTTGCCGAGTTTCAGCGCCGGGTGCGGGAGAAGCGCTGGGTCGGCTTCTCCTGGCCGGCAGCGGTGGGCGGGGGCGGGGGCTCGCTCATGGAGCAGGTGATCCTGAAGCAGGAGATGGCCCACCATCGCGCGCCGCCCCTGGGCAACTGCTTCATGGGGCTTTCCTGGGTCGGACCGGCCATCGTCCAGTACGGCACGGAGGCGCAGAAGCAAAAGTTCGTTCCGGACATCCTGGACGGGAAGTACCAGTGGTGCACGGGCTACTCCGAACCCGACTCGGGAAGCGACCTGGCCTCTCTCAAGTGTCGCTGCGTCCGAGACGGCGACGAGTACGTGGTGAACGGCCAGAAGATCTGGACGTCGATCGCGATGTGGTCGAAGTGGATGATCCTGCTGGTTCGGACCAGGACGGATGTGGCGGTGAAGCACGACGGAATCACCTGCCTGCTCGTCGAGATGGAGAGTCCCGGCCTCACGGTGCGCCCGATCCGGAACATGGCCGGTGGCGCGATTTTCGCCGAGGTCTTCTTCGACGACGTGCGGGTGCCCGTCGAAAACCGTCTCGGCGACGAAGACCAGGGCTGGCAGGTGACCGTATCGGCGCTGGCCCACGAACGGTCGAGCATTGCGGAAGTCGTGGGTTTGACGCGGACCCTCGAGGACTTGCGCGAACTCGCAAGCTGCTGCACCAAGAACGGCCGTCCGGCGGCGCAGGATCCCCATGTGCGTCGTCGCCTCGCGCAGTTCGATGCGCGGATCGAGGCCATGCGTCTCAACGGGCTTCGCTTTCTCACGAAGCAGCTCAAGGGGGAGCCGGTCGGCAGCGAGACCTCGGTGAACAAGCTCCTCCGCGCCCAGCTCGAGATCGAGATGGGAGAGCTGGCCCTGGAAATCGAGGGCGGGCTGTCCGTGCTGGGAAAGGGGGACGAAGACTCCCCTGAAGACGGCCGCTGGCAGCGGATGTCGCTTTCGTGGCCCGAGGTGGTGATCGGGGGCGGCACGCCGAACATCCAGAAGAACATCATTGCCGAGCGGGTGCTCGGACTGCCCAAGGACTAGAGCGCTCGGTGGATCGTCGCGAGCGGATCGAAACCAAGCTGCGAGAGAGTCTCGACGCGATCTACGTGTTGGTGCTCGACGAGAGCGCGCGCCACGCGGGTCATGCCGGGGCGCGAGAGGGGGGTGGGCATTTTCGCGCGGTGGTCGTTTCCCAGCGATTCGAGGGGAAGGCGCCCGTGGAACGCCAGCGCATCGTCTACGCCGTGCTCGCGGAAGAGATGGGGCGCGACATCCACGCGCTGTCGATGCAGACCCTGACCCCGGCCCAGTGGGAAGATCAACTGCCCCGCCCCGCCCGGTAGTTTCCTTTGGGCGGGGTCAGCAGACGAACTCGTCGAGCCAGGTGCGGAGCGAAACGCTGAAACCAGCCGCGTTCCTGTGGCCGCCGCCGCCATAGCGCTCCGCGATGCTCACGACCTCGACATCGCCGATCGAATAGAGGGTGGCGTCGACCCGGTCTCCGTTGACCCGGTAGACGAGGCCCCAGGGTCGTCCGTACGCATTCCGCTTGGCCAGTTCGTGTCCGATGAACGAGCGCTGGTTGCTCGCATTGGTCGCCTCGATCCGGTCGGTTCCGATGGCGACCGGGTGCGCGTGGGTGAGCGCCCGGAGGATCTCGATGCGCTGAGCTCGCACGATCGGTGCGCCTTCTTCCGCGAGTTCTTCCACCGGCCTGGCAGCAAGCTTGCTCCACGCTTCGAAATCCTGCGGGTAGGAGCCGATCGCAGCGTTCACTTCTTCCGACCGGGGAAGTTTCCAGTTCCACAAATCCTGGTCTTCCACGTAGCGGAGGAGGTCGGGGGGCGGCGTGTCGGGGTGGAAGTGACGCCAGGCGAGCATGGCGCCCGAGTGCTCGAGATCGAACTCGATGTGGTGCGGGAGGCTCGCGAGCATGTTTTCCACGCCCGGCTCGGCCTCGAACCGGTCCCGGGCACTCACGTGGTGATCCAGCACCACGAGTCGGGCGGTGGATTCGGCCAGTTCCCGGATGGATTCGTTCGGCGGGGCGATATCGACGAAACAGACGAGCTGGCCCTCGTGGCGGCGCCCGTCGATCGGGTCGTAGTGCCCGTAGGCCACGTAACGGCCTTCCTCTCCCCAGGCGCGCCAGGTCGCCCAGGCGGCTCCAAAGCCGTCCGGGCAGCCGGCGTGGAAGTAGCAGACCCGCTCCATCGGCGAAGAGGATACTGTTTCGGAATTGGAGACACCCGTGGCCGACTCCGCGCGACCGCTTCGCCTCGCCTGGCGCCCGCTTCCGCCGGGCTCGGATCCGTTGCGTGCTTTCGAGACGTTGCGCGGGCGCCCGAATCCCTGGTTGCTCGACAGTGCCCTGCGCGGTCCGCGACTGGGTCGGTATTCCTTTGCGGGCACCGCGTCGCGCGTGGTTCGCACGGGCGATTTCGAAACGCTCCGCTGCGCACTCCCGGCGCTCGACCCCGGCGTGAGTGCGCCGCCCGTGCCCTTCGTCGGAGGCGCCGTCGCGCTACTCGCGTACGAGTTCGGTGCGCAGATCGAGCCGGTGGAGTTCACGGGAGCCGACGATCTCCGGCTCCCCGACGCCACGTTGTTGGTGGCCGACAAGGTGCTCGCGTGGGACCACGAAACCGGAAAGGGCTGGGCCTGCGCTCTGGGTGCGGGCCGTGACGCGGACCGGAACCTCGACGAACTGACGAGCTGGCTCGATGCGTCGGTTCCTCCGTCGGCAACGTCGCGACCGCCGTCCCGTGCCCGCGAGCCGGCTTTCGCCGGATTCGACGAGGGAACCTACGTGAAGGCCGTCGACCAGGTGAAGCAGGAGATCGATGCCGGGAACGTCTACCAGGCCAACCTGACCCACCGGATGGAGTGCGCCTTCGCGGGAGATGCGTGGGCGCTCTACCGCGAGCTGCGACGCATGAACCCCGCACCCTTCGCCTGTTTCGTCGAACTTCCGGAAATCGCGGTGATCGGGAGTTCCCCAGAGCGTTTCCTGCGGGTCGACCTCCGGGGTTGCGTGGAAAGCCGTCCGATCAAGGGAACCCGCCCGCGCGGGCGCCACGCCGCGGAGGACGCGACGCTGCGGGCGGAACTTGCCGCCTCGGAGAAGGACCGGGCCGAGAACCTGATGATCGTCGATCTGGTGCGCAACGACCTTGGCCGTGTCTGCGAAACCGGCAGCGTCCGGGTGCCCGAGTTGATGGCAATCGAGGAATACGCGTCGGTCTTCCAACTCGTCTCGACCGTGACGGGTCAACTCCGCGCGCGCAGCGACTGCTTCGATCTCGTGCGCGCCGCCTTTCCGCCGGGTTCGATGACGGGAGCGCCGAAGATCGCCGCCATGCGCCTCCTCGATCGGCTGGAACCCGTGCGCCGCGGTCTTTACGCGGGAGCGATCGGCTACCTCGACGCGCGAGGCGGGATGGATCTCGCCGTCGTGATCCGCACGTTGTTTGCGCGCGAGGGCCGCGCGCTGGCCCATGCCGGCGGCGGAATCGTCGCAGATTCCGATCCGCGAGCGGAATGGCGGGAGTCGCTGGACAAAGCGGAGCCCCTGCTCGCGGCTCTGGAGGCCGTCCAGTCCGAGTGAAGGCCGAACGCGTGGGCCGCGGAATCGCTCCGGTCCGCTGCGGTATGCTCGTCCGCCCGATCGAGACCAGGAGGAAACTGTGGCGGGTCCCCTCAGCGGTGTGAAGATTCTGGAGATCCAGGGCATTGGCCCTGGACCGTTTGGAACCATGATGTTGTCGGACATGGGAGCCGATGTGATTCGTGTCGACCGGCCTCGGCGGGTGGACACGCTGCCGAACGACAACCCCACGTTGGATTTCCTGGCGCGCGGCCGGCGCAGCGTGGCGCTGGATCTCAAGCAGCCCGACGGGGTCGAGGCGTTGCTGCGCCTGGCCGAGAAGTCGGACGTGTTGATCGAGGGGTTCCGCCCGGGCGTGATGGAGCGACTGGGTCTCGGTCCGGACGACTGCCTCGAGCGGAACCCCGGTCTCGTCTACGCGCGGATGACGGGTTGGGGGCAGGACGGACCGCTGGCACGGGTGGCCGGGCACGACATCAACTACATCGCGCTGGCCGGTGCGCTCGCGCACATCGGGCGCGCGGGCGAACCGCCGCTGGCTCCCCTGAATCTGGTCGGAGACTTCGGCGGCGGCGGCATGTTGCTGGCGTACGGAATCGTGTGCGCCCTGCTCGAACGCGCGACGTCCGGGCGCGGCCAGGTCGTGGATGCCGCGATGGTGGACGGTGTGGCGAGCCTGATGTCGATCATCCACGGCGCGCAGCAGTCCGGCTGGTGGCACGAGGAGCGCGGCAAGAACATGCTCGACAGCGGCGCGCACTTCTACGAGGTCTACGAGACCAAGGACGGAGAGTACGTCTCGGTCGGCTCGATCGAACCGCAGTTCTATGCCGAGTTGATCGAGAAGACCGGGTTGGGCGGCGAGAACCTGCCCGGGCAGATGGACCGCGAGCAGTGGCCGGTCATGAAGGAGCGACTGCGCGAGATCTTCAAGCAGAAGACCCGGGAAGAGTGGTGCGATGCCCTGGAGGGCAGCGACGTGTGTTTCGCTCCCGTCCTTCGGATGAGTGAGGCTCCCGGTCATCCCCACAACCGGGCGCGAGGCACCTTCGTGGAGGAGGATGGCGTCTACCAGGCCGCGCCGGCGCCGCGCTTCAGCCGCAGCACCTGCCGGATCCAGGGGCCGCCGCCTCGAGCCGGGGAACACACCGCCGAAGTGCTCACGGAGCACGGGTTCACGGGCGAAGAGGTCTCGAAGCTGCGCGACGCGAAGGTGATCAGCGAGTAGGCGAGGGGGCCGAGCCCTGTCGGTGGTGCGGCGATCCGGCGCGGGCTCGGGGTGTCAGGTCGGATCCGGGGTGAGCAGGCGCCGGACCACACGTGTCAGTTCTTCCCGGTGGGCATCGAGGTTCTCGCGGGTCGTCGGGTCGAATCCGCTGCCCACCAGCACCCGGGGCATGGCCGCCAGATAGAAGACTGTCGCGCCGACCACGGTGCTGGCGACGTGGATCGGGTTCTGCTTTCCGAAGCCGGCCTCCGCGATTTCCTGGTTCTCGGTGAACTCGCGCCGCACCAGTTCCGCGATGGGTCCGGCGTGTCGCCAGGTCGCGCTCTCGACATCCGGCGTGGCGTTCGCGATTTCTCGGAGCATGAGTCGCGCCGTGGTCGGGCGCCCGCCGACGTAGTCCGCCCATGCCGCGACGATGGACTCGACGCGGTCCAGCGGCTCGGGGTGCTTCGGGGTGAGTGCGTCTCGAAGCGCGTCGTGCAGTCCACCGAGCACCTCCGCGAGCATCGCGTCGTATACCTCGCGCTTGTCCTTGAAGTAGTAGACGATCGAGGCGCGGCGGATGCCCACCTGTTCCGCGATGTCCTCGAGCCGGGTCGCTTCGAAGCCGCGCTCGGCGAACAGGTTTTCCGCGGCGACGAGAATGGCGTTCCGAGTCTTCTCCGCGCGCGTCTGCCCGAGTACCATCCAGATAATCTACCTGCGCGCAGGTAGACGAGTCAATCCCGCTCCGGTTCGGGCTGTTAGCCGGCTTCGGGTTCCGCGTCGATCCGCGCCGCGAGTTGCTCCCCCAGCCGTCGCTTGTCGATCTTGCCGCTGTCGGTGAACGGGAGTTCGCTCTTGTCGGCGAAGAAGATGTGCCGCGGCAGCTTGTAGGCAGAGAGTTCGCTGCGGAGCCGTTCTCGACACGTTTCGGCCGAGAGTTCCCGCCCGGCATCGAGAACGATGGCCGCGGCCACGTTCTGTCCCCGGACGGGGTCCGGGACGCCGACGACGAACGAGGCCTGGACTTCCGGGAAGGCGTCGAGGACCACCTCGACTTCTCGTGGCGCCACGTTCGCGCCCGCCGTCTTGATCATTTCGCCGAGGCGCGCTCGGAAGAAGAGGACGCCGTCCGCATCCACGTGTCCCCCATCCCCGGTGTGGTAGAAGCCGTCGCGGTCGAATACCTCCTCGCGCTGGACCTTGTGCAGCCCCTGCATCACGTTGTATCCCCGCACGCAGATCTCTCCTTCCACGCCGGGCGGAAGGGTTTCGCCGGTTTCGGGGTCGACCACTTTGTGCTCCACGCCTTCGGGCGCGCGCCCGAAGGAGCCGCGCAGCCGTTCCGGCAGGTCGATGTCCATGCGGTCGATCGAATGGGGGCCGCAGGTCTCGGTCATGCCGAGCGAGTTCGAGCGAAGCTCGATGTCTTTGGGGCGCTGGTCTTCGGGCAGGATGGCGTAGAGGTTTCCCGAACGGATCGCCGAGAGGTCCCGCTCGCGAAAACTGGGGTGATCCATCATCGCCTTGGCGTAGTGGGGCCAGCCGGCGGCGATGGTGACGCGCTCCCCTTCGAGCAGGGCGAGTGTCTCGCCCGGCTCGAAGGCTTCCTCGCAGACCATCGACGCCCCGGCGTGCATGCAGGCCATGAGCGTGAAGACGAACCCCCCGACCCAGAAGAAGGGCATGGGCGAGAAGACCCGGTCGTCGGGTTCGAGGTCGCGGTAGCTGTTCAAATTGAACGAATGGCGCACCAGGGTGCCGTGGCTGTGGAGGGCGCCCTTTGGATCCGCAGTGCTTCCCGAGCTGTAGATCACGAGCATGGTGTCGGCGGGCGCGACGCAGGCTTCCACTTCGGCGAGGAAGCCGTCGTCGAGCGCCGAGCGGTCTGCCGCTGCTTCGAGATCGACGCGGCTTCGGGCCCAACTCCGCTCGCAAGCGTCCCAGACGACCACGCTTCGCAGGTAGGGAAGTTCGGGAACGAGCAGGGCGTCGGCCTGCTGCCCCGCGAGCCCGGGTGCGACCGCTTCGAGCCGCTCGAGGTAGTCGTTGTTCAGCAGGCGCGAAACGCATAGCAGCGTGTGGACATCTGCGTGCCGGAGGACCCAGCCCAGTTCACGAGGCTTGTAGAAGGTGTTCAGGGGGACGACGGTGGCGCCGATCCGCGCGGCAGCCAGCCAGGCGACGACCCAGTCGGGGCCGTTGGGCATCAAGAGGCCCACCCGGGTGCCCTTGGTCACCCCCGACGAGAGCAGGCCCCGCGCGAGGCGCGCCGAGAGCTTCTCGGCTTCCCCGTAGGTGATCCGAGCGCCGTTGAGGCAGATGAGCGGTCGGTCGCCGAATTGCTCCACCCGTGTGCGGAGGAACGCGGGAAGGGAGGGCTCGTATGCGGGAAAGGGCATGCACGAGTCCTACACCAGCGGGTGGGCGCTTGGGAAGTGGCGGGTTCTTCCGCCCGCCGACCGAGCGGTTTCGATTGCCTTCGTGAAGTGTCTGATTTACGGTCGGATTTTCGCGAGGAGGTTGCTTGGAGTTCGGGTGGTCCGACGACGATCGCGCGTTTCGCCGGGAACTGGCCGAGTTCCTGGTCGAGCAGCTTCCCGAGGACTGGGAGGAGCGGGCGAAGGACGGCCCGGGCAGTGACAGCCAGGCCCGGTTTTCCCGCGAATTCTGCCCCAAGCTCGCCGAGCGCGGCTGGCTCACCCAGAACTGGCCGCGCGAGCACGGCGGATCCGATGCGTCGGCCTGGCGTCACATCATCTTGGGAGAGGAGATGTGGCGTGTCGGGGAGCCCCGAAGTTCCCAGTACATGAACGTGAACTGGGTCGGGCCGACCATCATGCGTTACGGCACCGAGGACCAGAAGCGCGAGCACCTGCCGCCGATTTCGCGGGGCGATGCTTTCTGGTGCCAGGGGTTCTCCGAGCCCGAGGCCGGAAGCGACCTGGTTTCGCTTCGCACCCAGGCGCGCCGGGAAGGCGACCACTACGTCGTGAATGGCGCCAAGATCTGGACCTCCTACGTGAACCACGCGCAGCATTGTTTTCTCGTGGTGCGAACGGATCCGGAGAGCAAGCGTCACAAGGGGATTTCCGTGCTTCTATGCCCGATGGACCTGCCGGGGATCGAGGTTCGCGAGATTCCCTCGGTGGTGGGCGAGCGGTATTTCTTCGAGGTCTTCTTTACCGATGTGAAGGTGCCCGTAGCCTGCCGTCTCGGTCCCGAAAACGAGGGGTGGGACGTGGTGACCTACTCGCTGGCCTACGAACGCGTTGGGGCGGCGCGGTATGCCCGGGCGGCGCTCACCTTGGACGAACTCGCGAAGCGGGCAGAAGCGCGCGGCTTGCTGGACGACCCACGCTTGCTCGAAAAACTCGGTGAAGCCCGGGCGCTCTGCGAGGCGTCCCGTCTGCTGACCTACCGGGTGATCGATCTGCGGGAGCGCGGCCTGCCTCCTTCGGCGGATACGAACGTCGCCCGCGTGGCGGGAACGACCGCGGAACTCGCCGTTGCCAACCTGGCCCTCGAACTCTTCGGTCTCGAGGCTCTGGAGTACGGACACTTCGCAGAGTCCCACTTCCGGCTGGCGATGACGGCGGGCGTCGCGGTGGGGACGACGGAAGTCAACTTGAACCTCATCGCTTCCCGCTTCCTGGATCTTCCCCGGGAGTAGCGTCACGTGGACTTCGAACTCAACGAACAGCAACGGGCGATCGTCGAGGCTGCGGAACAGATCCTCGCCCGCCACGCGGGGGCGGCTCGTGCGATCGAAATCGACGCGCAGCGCGAGGCGGATGACGCGTTGGAGTCGGCGCTCGAGGAGGCCGGGTTCCTCGACGTAGCGCTCGGGGACGAGACCGGCTTTCTCGAGGCTGCGCTCTTGACGGAAGCGGTGTCCCGTTCCGGAGGTTGCATCGCGATCGGCGCAAGGTCGCTCGTCGCACCGGGGCTGCTCGGGCGCAGCGTGCCGGGCCCCGTTTCCATCGCCGATGCGGGGCTGGCGGGGCCCGTCCGCTTTGCCGCGCAGGCGCGAACGTTGTTGCTGGATACGGGCGAGGAAGCCCGCATGGTTGCCCTCGAGCCCGGCGAGGTGGAAGCGGTCCGATCGAACTTCATGTTCCCCATGGGTCGGCTGTCGGTCGATCGCGATCGGGGCGAGGGGTTGGGCCCGGGTTCCGGAGACCGGCTCCGGGCCTGGTGGCGTCTTTCCCTGGCGGCGGAAGCGGTGGGCGCGATGCGGGCCGCGCTCGAGGTGACGGTGGCCTACGTCAAGGGGCGCAGGCAGTTCGGTCGGGCCATCGGATCGTTCCAGGCGGTGCAGCACCGCTTGGCGCAATGCGCGGTGCGCGTCGAGGCTTCGCGCTGGTTGGTGTACGAAACAGCCGACCGGGGAGCGCCAGCGGCCGCGGCGGCCGCGACTGCGGCCTACGTGACCGACGCGGCGGAAAAGGTTCATGCCGAGACGCACCAGTTGACCGGCGCCATGGGCTTCACCCGCGAGCACGACCTGCACGTGTGGAGCATGCGGCTCCAGGCGCTGCGACTCGAAGCCGGCGGTGTGGCGGGACACCGGATCGCCGCCGCGCGCGAGCGTTGGTCCTAGATGGCGCCTGCCGGCCTCGATCTGGCCTTCGACGACGTCCAGGAGGCGATCGGTTCGACCCTGCGTCAATTCTGCACGGACCGCTTGTCCGACGAGACGGTCAAGGCGCCGACCGGCGGATTGCCTCGGGAACTCTGGCGTGAACTCGCCGAACTCGGTGTCCTTGCCCTGGCGACGCCCGAGGGGGAGGGCGGGGCGCGCGAACTGGTGGCGGCCCTGGAAGCGCTCGGTGGTGCGGTCTTCCCGGGCCCCCTGGTCGCGAGCTGTTTCGCCGCACAGGTTCTCGGGGATCCCGAGCGCCAGCGCGTCACGTCGGGGGAGGCGATCGTTGCCCTGGGCGAAGGCGCGACGGCGCCGGACGGGAGGGTACTCCTGCCGTTCGCGACCCAGGCCGACCTCTTCCTCGAAGTCGAAAACGATCGCGCATTCCTTGCGGAACCCGAGGGTGCGATCGAGCCGGTCGAGACGCTCGGGGGGGAGACCTGGGGCCGCGTCGTCCTGCGGCGGGGGGGCGAGCTCGGCGAGGTGCCCCGCGCCCGCGTCGTCCACGACATCGCGCATGGGGCCTACGCGGCCGCCGCCGGCCTTCGCCTCGTTGCCGACACCGCGGACCACGTGCGGGTGCGTCGCCAGTTCGGCCGTGCGATCGGCGATTTCCAGGCGGTGGCACATCCCTTGGCGGATTGCTGGATGGCTCTCCACGCGGCCCAGCAACTCGCGCGGGCTGCCGCGTGTGATTTCGACGGGGACGATCCGGTCAGGGCTCCGAAGCGCGCCGCGGCGGCGCGCATGGCGGCGGCTCGGGCAGGGGTCGAGACCGCCCACGTCTGTCACCAACTCTTCGGTGCGGTCGGTATTACCCTCGAAGGGCCGGTGTTCCACGTGGCGCGACGCTTGCGCCAGCTGGCTTCTCAGCCGCCCGGCGCTGGACCGTCGCGCGACTTGCTGTTGGCCGACTACGGTTTATGAGGAATACGCAATGACGCGCGAAGCGATCGACCTCTCCGGCGCTCTCGATGGGGTTTCCTACGAGCGACGCTCGGACGGAATTGCCGTGATCAAGCTCTCGCGGACGGAACGCGGCAATTCCCTGGCGCCGCACATGCAGCGGATCTTTCGCGCGATCTGGTCCGAGGTGCGGGACGACCCGGAGATCCGGGTCGCGATCGTCACAGCCGCTGGCGAGCGCCATTTCTGCACGGGGTTCGACGTGGCCGAGGCCGATGGGGAGGACGCGGACGAGATCTTCGCGGATCGCCCGCTTGCCGAGGCCGTCCATTGGTCGCCGCACCAGAACCGGGTCTGGAAGCCCGTGATCTGTGGCGTGCAGGGGCTATGTGTGGGGGGCGGCCTGCACTTCGTCGTCGATTCGGACGTCGTCGTGGCCAGCCGGAACGCGAAGTTCGTGGACACCCACGTCAACGTCGGAATGGTCGGCGCGTTGGAGAACATCGGGCTCGCGAAGCGCCTTCCATTGGGGACTGCATTGCGGATGACGCTCCAGGGGCGGGATTTCCGGCTCGGAGCGGACCGCGCCTGGCAGCTCGGCCTCGTCGATGAACTCGTGGACGAACCGGCCCAGGTGCTCCCCGCCGCCCTGGAGATCGCGCGCTCGATGTTGAAGAACTCGCCCCAGGCCATGGCACGGTCCAAGCAGGCGGTCTGGGGGGGTCTCGAGAACGGCTATGGCGCGGCTCTCGAAGCCGGCTGGGAGCTGCTGCGCGCTCATTGGAAGCACCCGGATTTCGTGGAGGGACCGAAGGCGTTCGGTGAGAAGCGCGAACCGCGCTGGAACCCCGATCCGGATGCCCAGACGGAGGACGCCGATTGAGGTTCGCTTTTTCGGCAGAAGAAGAGGCCTTTCGCGCCGAGGTGGTCGAGTTCCTGGCCGACTACCGGGATCTCGATGCGTTCTTCCAGCAAGGCCACAAGTGGCCCCAGGTTCGGGAATTCTTCCGTGCGATGGGCGAGCGTGGCTGGCTGTCGCTCGGTTGGCCGCGCGAGGCTGGCGGCGCAGGCGCACCGCCTTCCCGGGAGTACGTCCTGTGGGACGAGGTCGGGTATGCCCGGGCGGCGCGCAACCCGCTGGCGTCGGGCGTCGTGGCCAAGACGATCGCGCGCTACGGAACCGAAGCGCAGCGTGAGCGCTGGTTGCCCCCGATCCGGTCGGGCGAACTCCATTTTTCGCTTGGCTATTCGGAGCCCGAGGCGGGAAGCGATCTCGCGAGCCTGCGGTGCCGGGCCGAACGACGCGGGGACGTCTATGTCGTCACGGGTCAGAAATGTTGGCAGTCCTATGCCCAGGATGCGGACCAACTGTGGTTGCTGTGCCGCACGGGAAGCCAGGAGAGCCGGGGGCGCGGGCTCACGCTCCTCATCGTGGACATCACCGCGCCGGGTGTGACGGTCGGTCCCCTGCCGACGCTGGATGGGGACCAGTTGAACGAGGTGCATCTCGACGGCGTCGAGGTTCCCGTCGATCAGCGGGTCGGGCCGGAGGACGGGGCCTGGAAGCTGATGGGTGCGGCGCTGGCCGACGAGCGGCACATCCAGTTTCCGCCCAAGCGGGTTCGGCGGGACCTCGAGGAGGTCGTGAGCTGGGCGCGCGACCAGGGAATTGAGGGCGACGCCAGTGTCCGCCGCACGCTCGGTGAACTCGCCGTGCAGGTCGAAGCCGTCGAAGTCACCGGACTCCGCGTGCTCGACGCCATGCAAAGCGGTCGTTCGGGCGTCCTGGAGGCGGCGGCCAACAAGGTCGTGCACACCGTCGTCTGCCAGAACATCGCGCGTGCGGCGCTCGACTTCGGTGGACCCGAAGCACTGGTCACGGGGTCGCGCGTCGAACTCCTCTATCGGCAGAGCATGTGGGAGACGATCGGAGGGGGGACCTCGGAAGTCATGCGGGGCGTGGTCGCGAAACAGGCGCTCGAGCTCGTTGGCAAGACCTGACGCGTCGGGCGCTTCGGCCTAGCCGAAGAGCAACTCGGCGGCTTGCTTCGAGTCCCAGTATTCCTGGAGGCGCCAGAGCTTGCCCTCCTTGAGCTTCACGAGGAACAGGTAGTCGTTGATGTAGTCTCTTCCCGCCTTCGTCTTGCACTGCATCGTGAACTGGTAGATGACGTGGTCGTCTTCCGCGTCGAGGAAGAGCTGGTTCGGGTAGGACATCGTCTCGGGGATGTAGCCCGTATCGAGGTCCTTTCCGCTGTCTGCGACGTTCTTGACCGCCTCCCACCCGACGTGGTGGATCGTGCCTTCGTTTCCCGGTATCGGCATGGAACGCGTGGTGATCCACGTGACATCTTCTCTGCAGACGGCTCGTGCGCGGTCCGGCTCGGTCCACAGCGTGGAGAAGAAGATCTGAACCGCCTCCTTGTTAGTCATTCGATGCTCCGTTCCTTTGGCGTTTTGGATGGTCGAACTCGATCACGTCCCCGCGGTTGGGTGCGGCCGCTGTCCATGCTTCGACTGCGAACTCCAGGCGGACCGTTCCGCAGGTCGGGACGTTTTGGATCGTCGCATTTGCCATGCGATTCACGAAGTCGGTGATTCCCGGGTTGTGCCCCACGAGCGCGGCATGCTCGTGCTCTGGGCCGATCGAGAACACGGTCTCCAACAACGTGTCGAAGTCGGCGAGGTAGAGCGCCCGCTCCCAGGCGATTTCCGGGGCCGGGATGAGTTCCCCAGCGATGGCTTCCGCGGTTTCCGCGGCGCGTTTTGCGGGACTCGATACGAGCAGGCTGGGTGGGTTCGTGAGCCGTGCGAGACGCCGACCCATCTCCGGGGCGTCTTCTCGACCGCGCCGGTCGAGCGGCCGGTCGAAATCCTTCGTTCCGGTTTCGTGGGCGCCGGACTTCGCGTGGCGGATGACGGTGAGGAATCGGGACACGGCGCTCGTGAACGTACCGGCGGGGGCCGGCCCGAGCCATCGGGGGCGCCGGCGCGGGAGGCAGGCAACCCGGGTATCCTCACCGGCGGTGAAGCGACTCGCGGCGATCGCTGCCCTCGTGTTGGTCTCCCTCGCGATCAGCCTGGTCGCGGGCGAATTCGCCGTGCGCTGGATCTTTCGCGACCTCACGACGACCACGCCCATCGAAAGCTGGTTCGGCGAACGCTGGAAGGCGGCGCATCTTCAGCGGACGAAGGGTTTTCGCGAACGTCCCTTTTCCTGGAAGAAACCGCCTGGAGAGCGGCGCCTGGTCGTGATCGGGGATTCCTACACCGTCGCCATGGGTCTTCCCGACGAGGACCGGTACGCGCGCCGCATCGAGTCGGCACTGGGGGGGGACGTCCGTGTGCACCAACTCGCGCGCCCGGGGCAGGAACTCGACGGCCACGTCGCGACTCTGCGCGACGATGCGCTCCGTGCCGGCGCGGACTTCGTTCTCCTGCAGTTCTTCGTCAACGACTTCGAGATCTCGAAGCTGGGACGGCCCCGGCCGTCGCGTCTCGTGGGTGTGTCCTGGCTCCACGCCTTCTTGTATCGCCACTCGGCGCTCTATGCCGTGGCTGCGCTCCAATGGAATGCGCTGCAGGCGGGCACGGGAATGGTGGAGGATTACGGCAGCTATCTGCAGCGACGCTACGGAGATCCGAACGGGGAGTCGCGCATCGCGGTGGAGTTGCTGCGCGAGTTCTTCGAGATCGCCCAGGTACACGAGATTCCCGTCGGCGTGGTGTTGTTCCCGGTGTTCTCGGACTCGGACGATGCCTTCGGGTTCCTGTATGACCGGGTGTTGGCGGAGTGCGAGCGCGCCGAGGTTCCTTGCGTCGATCTCCGACCGGTCTTCGCGTCGCACGCGGGAGACGAGGATCTGCGTCTCAACCGCTTCGACCCCCACGCAGGTTCCCGGGCTCACGAACTCGCGGCGGAGGTGTTGCTCGAGACGTTCGGAGGCCAGTGGCGGCGCCGGGGTCTGGCTCGCCCGGACTGAACGGGCGGAGATCGGGAACCCCGATCCAGCGGCCACCAGAGTGGCGCCAGGCGCCCCCAGACACCGGTTTCCCCGGGGGGTGCCGGGGGGTTGGACGCCTCTGCCGGCGGGTCTACATTGCTCCCCGGGTCGGCCATCGCGCCGGCGTTGAAAAGGGGTGGGAGTCCTGGAGCGACCGGCAAGCGTGCCGGTCGCTGTGCGATCCGCCCCGGTGGAGGCCCCCCAGGCCATGATCCCCCGAGTGGGTGCGGCGCTGCTCGTCGCACTCGTTGTTGCGACGGTTTCATGTCAGGTGCAGGACGCTTCGGTGCCTGCCCCGGAAGCTGTCCCCGCGGCGCGCGCCGTCGTCGTTCCGGATTCCATCGCGCGGCACCTCGCAGAACGCGCGGCAAGCCTCACGCCCGCGGAAGTCGAACGGGTCGCCGACGCGATCCGCGTGGAGTCCGCCCGGTTCGGGCTGCCTACGGGGCTGGTGTTGGCCATGATCGAAGTGGAGAGCCAGTTCGATGCCTTCGCCGTGTCCCGGGTGGGCGCGATGGGGATGATGCAGATCCTTCCCTCCACGGGGAAGGCGTTGGCTGCGCGCCTGGGCATGGGATGGCGCGGGCCGCGTACGCTCTTCGATCCGGTGGCCAACGTGAGGTTGGGCATCGCCTACCTGGCAGAACTGCGCGATCGCTTCGGGCATCTACCGACGGCGCTCGCAGCCTACAACTGGGGACCGAGCGCGATCGGCCGCCGGCTTTCCACGGGTGCACCGATCCCGAAAGGCTACGTGCAGCGCGTGCTCGCCGTGCAGCGGCGCGGAGCGCAGCCCGAAGCCAGCACTTCCTGAGCCCGGTGCATTCGCCGACGCAGATTCGGACTGCGTCCCGCGGAACCCGTGGCTTGTGCCGCGGCGTCTCTCGAAGCCTCCCGGTGCCTGCCGGGCGGGGCTGATCCGATCGTGGCAGAGGAAAAGCGGAGACGACGCTCGCGCGTTCCCACCGGCCGGCTCGAGCGGTTCGCCCGGATCGGGCTGCTCGCAGGAGAGATTGCGGCCGGGGGGGTCGCCGAGGGGGTGCGCCGCCTGGCTGGTGGGGATGCGAGCGGCAGCCTGCTCGTAACCCACGCCAACGCCGAGCGCCTGGCCCAACGGCTTTCGGGAATGCGCGGCGCCGCGATGAAACTCGGCCAGCTGCTGTCGATGGAAGGCGAGGACCTGCTGCCGCCCGAGGTGGCCGCCGCGCTCACCATGCTCCGTGCCGACGCCGACGCCATGCCGCCGACGCAGCTTCGCCGCGTTCTCGGTCGCGCCTGGGGCAAGAACTGGGAAGAGCGCTTTCTCGAGTTCGACTGGGAGCCCATCGCGGCGGCCTCGATCGGTCAGGTCCATCGCGCGGTGACCCGCGATGGCCGGGAACTGGCGCTGAAGATCCAGTATCCCGGCGTTTCCCGGAGCATTGCGAGCGATGTGGACAATCTCGCGGCGACGTTGCGGATCTCTCGCATTCTTCCCCGGGACGTAGACCTGCGGGAGATCATTGCCGAGGTGAAGCGCCAGCTTCGGCAGGAGGTCGACTACCGCATCGAGGCCCGGCACCTGGCGCGTTATGCAGACCTGCTCTCCGACCAGGCTGCTTTCCGCGTGCCGCGCGTCCACGAGGAGTTCACGACGGCGCGCGTGCTCGCGATGGATCGACTCGTCGGCCTTCCCATCGAAGACCTGTGCGGCCCCGACCACCCCCAGGAGAGGAGAGACCGGGTGGGTGCCGCCTTGTTCCGACTCCTCTTTCGCGAACTTTTTGCCTTCCGTTTCGTCCAAACGGATCCGAATCTCGCCAACTACCTGTGGCTTCCCGACTCGGAGCAGGTGGGTCTCGTCGATCTCGGCGCCGCACGGGAAATCTCCCAGCGCTTGTCGGGCCTCTACGCGCAACTGTGTCGGGCCGCGTTGCACGGAGACCGCCAGGAACTCGGCCGTGTGGCCGAGGAGATGGGATTCGTGCCCCCGGGTGAACCGCCGGCGCGCCGGGACGCAGTCATCGATTTCGTTGCGTTGGGGTGCGAGCCCTTTGCCCAGCATGCCTCGTACGACTTCGCGGCGTCGGATCTTCCCGCCCGAGCCCGGGAGGCGGCCACCCGGCTCGCATTTGGTCATGGCTTCCGGAAACCGCCGCCGCCAGAGACGCTTTTCGTTCAGCGCAAGCTCGGCGGAACCTTCCTGCAGTGCGCGCGGCTCGGCGCGTGCTTCGACGTCGGCTCGGTACTGGCCGAAGAACTCGCCCGCCTGCCCGGCGCCCCCTGAGTCGTCGCTCGCCCCGGGCCGTCGAGCTATGCTAATCTGACGCACCGTCAGATTTCTCTGGGAGGCGCGTCATCTCGGCCATCGATCCCGTCACCGTCGAGGTCATTCGGGGCGCCATGGAAACGGTTGCCTACGAAATGGCGACCCACGTGTCGCTTACCGCGACGACGCCCATTCTCAATCAGAGCAATGAACGCAACGCCACCCTTCTCGATGGGCGCGGCGCTCTCGCGGCGCTCTCGGTGGGCATTCCCCAGTTCATGCTTTCTTCCACGCTTCCCGTGCGCTTTGCCATCGATTTCTTCGGCGAGAAGGGGCTTGGTGCCGGGGACGTCGTCGTGGCGAACGATCCCTACCACGGGGGCGGGCACCTCCCCGACTACAACGTATTCGCACCCGTCGTGCACGACGACGAAGTGGTGTTGATTGCGTCGATCCAGTGCCACCACGCCGACACGGGCGGCGGCATGCCGGGGGGCTACAACGCGGAAGCCATCGATATCTGGGCGGAAGGTGTGCGCTTCCCGGCGGTCAAGGTCTTCGAAGCCGGTGTCGAGCGGCGCGATGTCATCTACATGATGCAGGTGAACAATCGCACGCCGACCTTCATTGGCGACATCCGTTCCCAGATCGGGGCGGCGCAACTCGGTGTGAAGCGATTGGAGGAGATCCTGGAGCGTTTCGGGGTCGACGCGGTGCGTGCGGCGGTCGACCATTCCGTCGCCTACGCGGAGCGTCGATTTCGCGAAGAAGTGGCGAGCTGGCCGGACGGTGTCTACGAAGCGGACGTATACGTCGATCACGATCCGATCGGGAACGAAGACATCCACGTACACGTGAAGATCACGGTGAGCGGTGACGACCTTTGTGTCGATTTCACCGGTTCGGATACGCGACAAGACCTGAAGGGTTACTCGAGTTTCGGCAACACGCGTGGCTACGTGATTGCACAACTCGCGTCGATGATGGACCCCTCGATTCCGAAGAACGAGGGCTTCTTCAACTCGATCGATCTCATCGTTCCCGAGGGTTGCGTGTTGAACCCGTCTCCTGGGAAGACCGTTGCCGCAGGCACCCATCATCCCGGCGTCGAAGTGGGCGAGGCGATCGCGAAGGCCATGTCCGGGGTCTTGCCCGAGCGCGCGTGTCCGCAGATCTACAAGTTGGGTGGTCCCAACGTTTTCGTCGGTACCCATCCCGAAACCGGCCAGATGTTCATCGACCACGGGGTCGACGTCCTCGCCGCCTATTGCAACGCGGTCAAGGGACAGGATGGATGGGGTTCCATGCCGGCTTCTTTCGGCAACCTGATCCGGGCGACGGCCGAGGTGAACGAGTCGATCTTCCCGGTGCGGCACGAGTGGTGTGATTACGCACCCGACACCGGTGGGGCGGGGCAATGGCGGGGCTGCGCCGGTTCTCGCGTGGTGAAGCGGGTCCTCGTTCCCGCGTCCCTGTCGACCTGGATGGTGGGGATGAAGTACCCGATGGCGGGGGTGCAGGGCGGGTGCGACGGTTCTCCCAACGCGCTGACCATACGTTTCGACTCCCGTCCTGAAGCCGTGACGAACGTCGCCAACGCGGAGCCCCACGATGCGGGCGAGGCCTTCGAGTACTTGTATGGCGGCGGTGCCGGTTGGGGAAACCCGCTCGACCGCCCGGCCGAGCAGGTGCTGGAGGACGTGCTCGACGAATACGTCTCGGTGGAAGCGGCGCGCGACGCCTACGGCGTCGTACTGACGGGAACGCTGGAGGAACTCGACCTCGCGATCGATGTCGAGGCCACCCGGGGTCTGCGCGACTCCCGAAGGAACGGCGCGTGAGCTACCGGATCGGAATCGACGTCGGCGGCACCTTTACCGACTTCGTTCTCGTCGGAACGGGCACCCTGGACCTGCTCAAGTCTCCCACGACGCTCGAAGACCAGTCGCTGGGCGTCATGCGGGGAATCTCGGCGCTCGCCGAGGCCGAGGGCATGTCGCTGGGTGCGCTCCTCGAGCAGACCGAACTCGTCGTTCACGGAACCACCACCGCGGACAATACGATGATCGAGATGAACGGCGCGGTGACCGGTCTCCTCACCACGGAGGGCCATCGGGACGAGATCGAGATCCGCCGCGGTTTCAAGGAGGAGATCTGGGATCCTGCTCACCCGCCGCCGACTCCGATTGCGCCGCGGCGCCGGCGTCTCGGTGTTCCCGAGCGACTCGATTTCCGCGGCGACGTGGTCAAGCCCCTGGACGAGGACGCCGTCCGGCGGGCAGTGCGCCGTCTCGTCAAGCAGGAAGTGGAGTCGATCGCGATTTGTCTGCTCTTTTCGTTCATCAACCCGGCCCACGAGCTGCGCGTCAAGGAAATCGTTGAGGAGGAAGCGCCGGGCGTGCGGATCTCCCTCTCCCACGAAGTGATGCCGACGGCGCCCGAGTTCGAGCGCACGTCGACGACCCTTGTGGATGCCTACGTCGGGCCGCGTGTGGAGAGCTATCTGATGCGCCTGGAGGGCGCGCTGCGGGACGGCGGCTATGCCAACGATCTGCTCATCATGCAGTCGAACGGCGGCATCATGACCGCCGGTTTCATGGCCAAGCGTGCGGTGGCGTCCCTCGGTTCCGGGCCGACTGGCGGCGTGATGGGTGCCTGTGCCGTGGCGGCGCAGACCGATGTCTCGGACTTCATTGCCATCGACATGGGCGGGACTTCCTATGAAGCCTGTCTGGTGACCGGAGGGCGTCCGAACATCAAGAGTTTCTGGAACTGGCAGCACCGGTATCTTGTCGGCGTGCCGATGGTGGAGATGCACTCGATCGGAGCCGGCGGCGGGTCGATCGCGCGGGTCGAGGCCGGCGCCCTGAAGGTGGGACCGGAGAGCGCGAAAGCCGAACCCGGGCCGATCTGTTATGGGCGCGGCGGTTCGAAGCCGACGGTCACCGACGCGAACCTCCTGCTTGGCTACATCAACCCCGAGGCGCTCTGTGGCGGCGAGTTCAAGCTGACGACCGACGGGGTTCGCGAGGCGATTCTCGAACAGGTGGGGCGCCCCCTTGGGCTCGATGAGATCGAAGCTGCCCACGGGATCTACCGCATCGTGAACGCCAACATGACCAACGCGATCCGGCGGGTGTCTTCCCAGGCCGGCCACGACCCGCGCCGGTTTCGCATGGTCGTCTACGGCGGGAACGGGCCGGTGCACGCGGGCCGCCAGGCAGAAGAGCTCGGCATCCGCGAGATGCTGGTTCCCAAGACTTCACCGGCGTTTTCCGCGCTCGGGCTGCTGATTGCGGACTACGTGGTCGATGCGCAGCGCTCCTACATCACGCCGGCCGACCGCGCCGAGGCGGGGGTCGTGAACGAGATCTTCGAACTGCTCGAACGAGAAGCCGAGGCGGAGTTGTCGGCTGCTGGTATCGGGCGGGAGGCACTGCGCTTCCAGCGCTACCTGAACCTCTGCTATCCGGGGCAGACCTTCGACATGGCCGTTCCGGCGGTGACCGATGCGGCCGGTCGCCTCGATGGATCGCAACTCCGGCAGACGATCGAGGCTTTTCACGACCTTCACGAAGAGCTCCACACCTATGCGGTGCGAGAGGAGGAGCCGGTCGTGCGGTCGGTACGCGTGCAGACCGTGGGCCTTACCCCGAAACCCGGTCTTCGCGAGTACCCGCCGGCGGAGACGAGCGTCGCCGATGCCATGCGCTCCCGACGGCCGGCGTTCTTCGACGGGCGCTTCGAAGATACGCCCGTCTACGACGGCGACGAGCTGGGCTGCGGGCACGCTTTCGAGGGGCCAGCGATCGTCGAAGAGCGCTTCACGACGATCGTGGTCCACCCGGGACAGCGCGCGCGGATCGACGCGGCGGGAAACTACGTTATTACCATCAGTTGAGGGACGGAACGTTGAGCGAGCCGAAGGTCAGGGAAGACGGAATGATCGATCTAGACACCACCGACGTCGACCGTTGGGTCGGGAAGCCGTTGGGTGGAGGGATCCTCAAGGATCCGATCCATCCCAACGACGTGCGCCGGTGGGCCCAGGGGATGCAAAATCCGAATCCCCTCTATTTCGACGAGGAGTACGCCGCCGGAAGTCCTTTTGGTCGGCTGGTCGCTCCCCAGTCCTTCGCCGTGTGTACGGACACGAGCCACGGGGCCGGTCCGGCGATCCAGGGCGTGATTCCCGGCCAGCACATGATCTTCGGCGGAGACGAGTGGTGGTTTTTCGGCCCGCGCCTCGAACCGGGCGACCTCGTGACCCATGATCGGATGTTGTTCGACTACAAGGTGGCGGATACGAAGTTTTCCGGGCCGACGATGTTTTCCCGGGGCGATACCACCTACATCAAGCAGAGCGGTGAGGTGGTGTGCAAGCAACGCTCGACTTCCGTGCGTTACCTCGCGGAGAACGCGCGCAAGAAGGGATTTTTTGCCGACCGGGTTCGTAAGGAATGGACCGAGCAGGAACTCGAGGAACTCGAGAAGCAGAAGATGGACTATTACCAGAGCTTTCTCGACCTCGCGCACGACAGGCGCTTGTTCGTCAAGGTCGGAGACAAGTTGCCCACCCGTCCGATCGGACCCCACACCATCGCGAGCTTCACCACCGAGTGGCGCGCTTATATCATGACCGTGTGGGGGGCATCTCGTGAGGTGGACGCCCTCGAAAATTCCACGCTCGAGGCGGGGTGGCTGCCCGAGATGTCGCGAGACCTGGAGGCGGCGAAGATCGATCCGAGTTACGGCGATGGACTCTATCGCGGGCCCTCCCGCGGCCACGTCCAGGAGGACTTCGCCCAGCTGATCGGAATGCCGCGGGAGTACGGCTACGGGGCATCGATGGGCGCCTGGATTCTCGACTACCTCACGAACTGGGCCGGCGAGTGGGGCTTCGTTGCCTACAGCAACTTCTCCTACCGAAATCCCGCGCTCACCCACGACGCGACGTTCCTCGACGGCGAGGTCGTCGCACTCGAAGAGGATCGGAACACCGGCCGGCCCCAGGCGACGGTCCAGGCGCAGATGACCAACCAGGACGGCGAGATCATGGCAACGGGCACCGCCGACATCCTGCTGCCGGCCCCGTAGTTCTCAGGGACCGTTCGCTGCTTCAGCCGAAACGCGCCGGAGGTTGCGCCGTGCCCGGCGCAGGAGGCGCGATTCGGGGTGGTCCGCCAGGGCGGCCTCGATGCGCCGGCGGGCGTCCAGGGGTCTTCCGGCGGCCGCCTCGGCCCGGGCGACCCTTTCGGCTGCGCGAGGGCTGGCCAGTTCTTCCGGGGGCAGTGCGACGAGCAGGGCCTCGGCTTCGGCGTTTCGGTTCGCCTCGATGTGCAGGGCGGCAAGCCGCCAGGTCGGTTCCAGGCTGGGAACCCGCACCGAAGCGGCTGTTTCGTAGTGGCTCGCCGCGCGGTCGCGATCCCCGCCGCGCTCGGCGCTGAGTCCGAGTCCGAGCCAGGCACCCGCGAGTTCGGGCTGGAGCCGGCCGGCTGCTCGAAACGCTGCTTCGGCCCGGCGCAGATGGTCCCGTGCCAGGAGGGCGTGGCCGAGGATCAGGTGCGCCTCGTAGCTCATGGGTTCGAGTGCCACGGCCTTTCGCGCGGCTTGTTCCGCCTTTCCCGTGGCGCCGAGTTCGAGACTTGTCGATGCCGCGAACAGAGCGATCTCCAGGGCTTCCGCCTCGAGTCCTTCCAGCAGCTGAAGCGCGCGTTGTGGTTCGCCCGCGAGTTTCGCTCCGATGACTTGCTGCATCGTCTCGCGCACTTCCATCTGGTCGATCGGGTTGGGTCCATCGACGCGTTCCAGATCTTCCGCCTCCCAGACGCGTCGCGGAACCGCGTAACCCAGTTGTTCGAGCATGCGCTGTTGCTCCACTCCGGGTGTCGTGCCGAAGCGTTCGACCCGCGAGTCCGTGAGTCGTTGCGAAAGCAGCGCGTCGAAGCGTTCGGCGAGTTCCGGTCGGGCGTCGGCCAGGTTCTCCAGTTCTCCCGGATCGTTTCGGAGGTCGTAGAGTTCCGGGCGAGGTGCGCGCACGTACTTGAAATCGGCGCTGCGCAGCCCGAAGAGCGGACTCCAACCGTAGGCGAGGCGGGGAGCCAGGGTCTCGAGGTAGGCGAGGGTCCCGGGGTCGGGTCCGCCTTCGGTGAGGGGGGTAAGGTCGCGGCCGTCGAGGCCCGGTGGTGCCGGGAGGCCGGCGAGCCCGAGCAGGGTGGGAGTGAGATCCACCAACCCGGCGACGGCATCCACGACCCTGCCGCCGGGCAGTCCCACGCCGGACAGAATGAGCGGGACGCGCTGGGTCGCGTCGTAGATGCCGAGGGAGTGTGTGCCTTCGCCGTGCTCACCCAGGCTTTCCCCATGGTCGCTCGTGGCGACGAACAGCGTGCCGGATCCGGGCCATTTCGCCCGCACCGCGTCGACGAGGCGCCCGCCCAGGCGGGCGGGTCGCGCGATTTCGGCGGCGTGGCGCGCGCGAGGTGGGGCCGACACGGGGCCCACCC
>JAYZFQ010000078.1:0-5476 GCA_036336695.1 Myxococcota bacterium | reverse complement strand
TCGAGCAGGAAGCGGTAGCCCGGATCCGCGGCGCAGCGATCCAGCACGAAATCCACCAGGTCGACCAGGTGGGCGCGAAACTGCTGGAACCCGCGGTACCACTCGCGGTCCCAGTGACTGTGGCTGACGAGAACGGCTTTCAAGCCCACAAGATAGTCTGCCCCCGCGACCCGCGAAGCCCGCCGCCACCGCTGCGCCCAACGCGAACTCGAAGGCGACCCGAACCCGACCCGAACCCGACTCGAAGGCGACGCGAAGGCGACGCGAATCCGCCCGCCTTGGTCCCGCGGGGAGCAATTGATTCCGACATTTTGCCGGTTGCCGTGCCACATCCCGCCATCGGGGTTCCCTCGCCCACGAGGGATTCCGTGGAGACAGGGCAGCAATGCGGGCAGCGACACACAAGGGGTTCCTGGCGACGGCGGCGGCAGTCGTGTGCCTGGTGCTCGCCCCGGCGGCGGCCCAAGCCACCTCGATCCTCTACGCGGCCACCAACCTGGCCGAGGCCCTGGGCGCCGACGACCTGTGGCAGTACGACTACACGCTGGAGAGTTTCGACCACAGCGGCGCCTCCCACACCCTGGCCATCCTTTTTCCCTGGGAGAGCGTGATCGCCATCGAGGTGCCGCTACCCGCCGTGGGGGCCGAATGGACGAGCGACGTCGTCGGGCTCGAGAGCCCCTACGCACTGCAACCCGACTCGCTGCTCAACTCCGACGGCTCCTACAACGCCGAACTCCAGGTGGCCACGCCCACCCTTCCGGCCAGTTTCTCGGTGCAGTTCACCTGGCAGGGGTCGGGCGTGCCCGAGAGCCAGGGCTTCGAGGTCTACGACTCGGGCTTCAATCTCGTCGAGTCGGGCACCACCGCACCGGTGCCCGAACCCGGCACCGCCGCGACGCTGCTCTTGGGCCTGGCGCTGCTGGCCGGCCACCGGCGAAAGCGCGCCGGCGCTAGCTACTAGCTAGGGCGCGCTAGCGACAAGCCACTTCTCTTCGCGGCGTCAGCGGCTCACGGCGACGGCACCTGGAAGGTGGCGCGCGCCTCCACGATGTAGGCCCCGGGCACCAGATCGATCTCCACGGTGGTGTCGCACACGCCCGCGGCCGCGCCCCCCAAGCCGCAGCTCTCGGGGGCAATGGCCCGGGTCTCCACCACGGGCAGGCCTCCCGCCTTGGGTGTCGCCTTCACCAGGAGCTGCGTGCCGCTGGGCACGTCGGTGCTCTGCAGTTCGACGAGCACCTGGCCGCCCGCGGTCACGTCGAGGTCGATGCCGCCCCGGAAACCCTGGGGCAACGCCGGCGGCGGGTTGCCGTCAATCGCCACGATCACCACGCTCGGGATCAAGGGGGAAACGAGCGGGCTGCGCCCGTTGCTGCGCGAGGCCGATGGGGTCGTGCTGCCGGTGTAGCCTTCGAAATCGCCCTCGATGCGGATCGACCCCCGGCCACCCGCCGGGCCTCGGGGATCGTGAGACGCTAGCGCGCCACCTTCTGCACTAATAGATCCACCCCCTGTGATCGTCTTCGCGACGAGCCGGATCGCCCCACCGCTTCCACTGCTGCCCGAAGAAGCACAGCCGCTGTTCGCCCGTACACCAGCTTTGCCTCCCTTGGCTTGCAACGCCGTACCTCCCGTTAGCTCGATGGTGCCGTTGGCGGCGATCAGCAGCGCGCCGCCACCGCCGCCGCCACCACCTCCCGCGCACCACTGATCGTCCGTGATCGACCAGCCGCCCCCGCCACCCGAGCCCCCCGAAAGCGGGCGCAGTTCGGGAACGCCCAGCCACGTGGCCTGGGTGGGCACGGTGGAAGAGACCTTGTCCACACCCGCCACGCCGCCGTGGCCCGCGCCGGGGCCGATCCCCGCCGTGCCGTGGCCGCCGAAACCTTGGGCCGCCAGCGCGCCGCCCCCACCCGCGTAACCACCCGGCCCTCCAAGCCCGCCCTGGCCCGGGCCAACACTTGTACTTCCAGCGCCCCCGGGTCGCCCCGATACGCTAATTTCGCAGTTGACGCACACCGTCACGTCGCCCTTCACAAGCAACGTCACGGGATCGTTGGCTTCGTTGGGGACGAACTCGAGGTCCCAATTGTTTGAAAAGGTCAGGCTATCGAAAACCAGGACACCGCCTTGGTGAAACTCGAGCGGAATCGTGATGACGCTGCCGTCTTTCGTCGTGCCCTCGGGCCAGGTGTTTTCGTCCGTGCTATCGAAGTCACCCAGCGAGGGGCTCTCCGCGCAGCCGCAGATGTCGTCGTCGGCCGCGGCCCATAGGCTGGCCGGCCAGCCCGCGACGAGCCCGGCCAGGAGCAGCGCCCCCGCGGTCGCCGCGGCCCGGGCTTTACGCGCCGGCTTTCGCACTTTGCGTCGGTTTTCGTATCGCATTTCGCGTCGCATCTTTGCCTCCTCGTTTCAAACTTTCGCGCTTCGATTCGCTTGGGTCTTCATGTGTCCAATCCTCCGGGCGGTCGACTCTCCGCTACTCGGGGCATTCGGGTGGCTGGGCTGCGTTTGGCTCGCTGGCGCAGACCCCCACCGGGCGGGCCATCGACGGCGGCGTGTCGTGGCCCACGGCCTCGCCCACCGTGACCTCGAGCAGCCGGGCCACCTCGCCCACCCGCAGCCAGAGAGCTGCGGTGGCCGCCTCGGTGCCCGTGCTGATCGTGATTTGGGCGTCGCGCTGCCCGGCCTCGACCCACACCGGGGCCTGGACCGCCACCGCTTCGCCGTTCGAATTCGTGACCGAGACCTCGGTTCTCTCGCTCGCGGGCTCTTCGAGCAGGCCCACGCCCACGGTGACCGATTCGCTGGGGCCCAGGATGACCCGGCCCACCGCCGCGGTCGGCTCGAGCAGCATCCCCACCGGGCGGGCCCAGGAGGGCGGCGTGCGGCTCTCCGGCAGCGCGCCCACCGTCACCTCGATGCCCCGCGAGACACCTCCGCGTTCGAGCTGGAGCAGCGCTTCTCCCTCGGACAGGCCGCGAATCTCGATCGCGACCCGGCCTTCGCCCGCGGCGACGACCGAAACGACTTCGACCGCGCCGGGATTGCGGTTGTTCACCGCGATCGCCGTCGAGCCACCGGCGGGCGCTTCGGGGAGCTCGATCCCGATCAGGGCCGTCGCCCCGCCCGGGGTCACCACCACCCGGGCAAAGCCGCGCACCGGGTCGAGCAGAACCCCCAGCGGGCGGGCCCACGAGGGCGGCGTGCGACTCCCCGGCAGCGCGCCCACCGTCACCTCGAGCCAACGCGTGACACCGCCGCCGCGAACCAGGAGCTGCGCTTCGCCCTCGACCAAGCCCTTGAGCGCGATCTCGACCCGGCGCTCGCCCGCGGCGATCGTCCCGGCCGAAACCACCTCGACCACGCCGGGGTTCGAACTCGTCACCTCCACCGGCGTCGAACTCCCGGCCAGGGCGTCGAGCAGCCCGATGCCCAGCGTCGCCGTCGTGTTCGGGTCCGCAGCCAACACCACGCGGCCGACCGCACCCGGGGCTTCGAGCTGCACGCCCACGGGCCTCGCCACGATCACCAGTTCCGGCGTCGAACCGTTTTCGAGCGCCTCCGGAATCCAGGCGTCGCCCTCGCTTACCGAAACGATGACATCCAGGCGGTCGCTCGCGGTCTCGACCCGCACCGAGGTCGCTCCCACCGAGAGCCCCGCAACGGGCACGCGGAGTTCCTGGGTGCCGGCCAGGAAGGTCGCGGTGGAGGCCACGCTCACCCGCGTCGGGTCGGCCACCGCGAACGCGATCGCCACGTCCTGGTCCTGGGGCGCGCGTGTCGTCAAGACGATGTCGCGGGTTTCGCACTGGGCGACATCCGCCTCCGGGCATAGCGGAACCCCCAGGATCCTCGGCTCGGCGTGGAGGCCGATCACGATCTCGGTGTTCAGGGTGTCGCTGCTCACCAGGTCGCCCGCGGCGTCGCGCGCCACCGCGGTCAGCACCAATTCCGAACCCTCCGAGGCCTCGGGCACGGTGAAGTTCGTCTCAAAGGGGGCTTCGGAGTCGGTGGCGATGGAGACGGAGACGGCGGCTTCGCCCACCTGGTACTGGAACTCCACCGTGGCGATGGCGAGCGCCGGGCTGCCACTGGCGGCCAGCCGTTGGGTCGTGCCCTCGAGCAGCACGGCCCCGTCGACGGGGCTCGTGAACCCAAAACTCCCGGTGGTAAAGGTCGCAAAGAACCCGGCCGGGTCGGCTTCGCCGCCCGGGGCCTCGATCGCCAGGCCATCGAGACCCAAGATCTCGGGCGAGAGTTCGACCACGTAGGCCGTCTCGAAGCCGAGCGCGGCCGCCGGGTGCAACTCGATCGAGAGGCCGTCCTCCGCCACTTCGAGTTCGGCGGCCAGCGCTTCCTGGCTGCCCTCGACGCGCAGCGTAAAGCGCGCCGGCGTGACACTCGACGGGTCGAGGGCCTCGTCGAAGTGCGCCCGCACCACCGGCCGCACCGAAACCTCGCTCGCCCCATGGGCCGGCTCGAACTGCGTGAGACGCGGACCCGTGAACACGTCGACGCCGTCGGCGATGCCGTCGCCATCGCTGTCGGCGTCGAGGGGATTGGTGCCGTGGGTATTCACCTCGGCCCCATCGCTGAGCCCGTCGCCGTCGCTGTCGGAATCGAGCGGATCCGTACCGCGCGCAAGCTCTTGGGCGTTCGAGAGACCGTCGCCGTCGGGATCCTCACCCGCGTCGTCGCGCTCCGGATCGAGCCCGTTGTCGACCTCGTCGCCGTTGGGGATGCCGTCGCTGTCCTCGTCGCCGTCTTCGGCGAGTACCCGCACCTCGACGCTGCGCAGGCCGAGGGAGCGCGCGGTTTCTTGAGCCTGCCCGGAAGCGCGCGGCGCGAAGGCCTCGATGCCCACCACCAACTGCCCGTCGTCGAGCGTCGCGTACTCGGGTACGACCCGATCGGCTGCGAAGGGCAGGACGGATCCGAGCGGCGTCGCCGGGCCCAGGGTGACGCGAAGCACGCCGGTGGGCATCTCCGGGGGCGAGGCCTCCACCTCGACGCGCAGCGTGCGCTCCGACGTGCCCGATTCAACCACCACGTCGCCATTGGCCGGGCGCAGGGTGTCGATGCTGCCGGTCGTGAACTGCGAGTCGACGGCCCCGAGCAGGTTGCCCGCGGTGTCGGCCAGCGGCGGACCCAGGCGGAGGACGTGGCTCGTATCGTGTCCGAGTGGAGCCTGCGGGACGATGCGCAGCAGTCGGCCTTCGCCCAGCAGTTCGAGATCGAACGCGACCGGCACCGAACCGGCGCCGGCTTCGAGCGCCACGCCGCCGGCTTCCAGCGTCGCGGGATCCAGGGCTTCGGAGAAACCGACTTCGATCAGTGCCGCCGGGCTCACGCCAAGCGCGCCGCCAGCGGGAACGATCCCGTTCTCGTTCACCTCGGGCGACCGGGTATCGGGCACGCTCACCTGGATCTCGAAGGGTTGCGAAACTTCGCCCAACTCTTCTCCCGCCGC
>JAYZFQ010000077.1:0-50473 GCA_036336695.1 Myxococcota bacterium | reverse complement strand
TTCCCGGGCATCCGGCTCCGAAATTCCGGCGCTCGCGCCGACCAGGAGTGCCGAGCGGACGCGCTCGGGTTGCCAGGCGGCAAGGGCCAGGGCCACCCGGCCGCCCATGGAGTAGCCGATCACGTGGGCGTCGCGGATCCCGAGAACATCGAGGCTCGCAGCCACCTGCTCGGTACATCGCTCCATCGTGTAGGCCGAGACCTCGCGGGGTGCGTCGCTCTTCCCGTGTCCGACCAGGTCGAGGCGAATCACCTGCCAGCGGTCGCGGAGACCCTGCGCGACGGGTTGCATGCTTTCCGTCGCACCGGAGAAGCCGTGCAGGATGAGCACGGCTTCTCCCGAGCCCTCCGCGTGTGCATGAAGTGCAACCTTCATCGGTTTGCGGTCGCCTGTGCGATTCGGGCTTCGATTTCCCGCCGGCGTTCCAGGGCTCGCGCAGCGTCGATCGGAACGTGCACGACCGACAGGCCCGGCGCCGCGAAGGCCTCCTTCAGCGCCGTAGTGAGGTGTGCACGGGACGCAACCCGCGTGACCTCGGCTCCGTAGGCGCGTGCCACACCCCCGAGGTCGAGACCGTGGCGGGCGCGGAAGTGCTCGTCGAACCGTACGGCCTCTCCGTGTTTGGCAACCGGGAGCAGGGAAAAGATGGCGCCGCCGTCGTCGTCGAGGACGACGAAGGTGGCGCGGATGCCGTGCCGGTGCGCGGCGAGCAAACCGCCGGCGTCGTGGAGAAACGCCAGGTCGCCCGTCAACAGGACGGTCGGCGTGTCGGGGTCGGCGGCCGCGGCGCCCAGGGCGCTCGATGAGATGCCGTCGATCCCGTTCGCACCGCGGTTGCACAGCACGCGGAGCGCGCGCTCCGAGGCGGGCAGGTAGGCATCGAGGTCTCGTACAGCGAGACTGTTCGAAACGAAAAGCTGGGCAAAATCGGGGAGAGCTGTCGCGAGTTCGCGGACGACCCCCGGACCGTGCAGCACGGGATCGCTTGCAAGCTCGGTCTCGAGAATCGCCTGGGCCGCGCGGTCGGCCGCGACGAATTCCCCGAGCCAGGGCGATTCGCCGGGCGTCGGATCGAGGCGTTCGAGCAGTTCTTCACAGAGCCGGCGCGGCTCGCACCGGAGCACGTCCGACGCGAGATGGCTCGGGTCGTGCCAGGCCGCATCTGGATCCACGTGCAGGACGCGTTCGGGCCGTGTTCGTTCGAGCCACAGCCGGAACGACTTGCTGGTGGGCGTGTCCCCGAAACGCAGGACGCGGTCCGGCGCGAAGCGGTCCCCGAAGGTCGGTTCCCGCAGCAGCAGGTCGGCGGTGGCGATGACCGAGGCCCCGGCTTCGGCCGCACCCCAGCGGAGTTGAGAGGTCGGCTCGGCGAGCAGTGGCCAGCCGAGTTGGGCGGCCAGGCTCGCGATCGCTCGTGCGTCCTCTGCCGGGCCGTCCCAGGGTCCGCAGACGACGACGCCCCGCTTCCCGGTGTGCAGCGTTTCGGCGACGGTGTCGAGCGTGTGCCGGTCGAGGGTCCTTTCGGGAGCGGGTGCCCAGCGTGTGATGGGCGACGTGCCGGCGACCGGATCTCCCGAAACGTTCTCGGGCGTCAGCGGCTCCCGGAAGGGCAGGTTGAGATGTACCGGGCCGGCGGGACGGCCGCGTGCCACCGTGGCGGCTCGTGCGGCGAGGGCGCCTGCGTAGCGCAGTGCGGCGTCGCCCGGAACGGGGACCGGGGCTTCGACGAACCAACGCACCGCGCTGCCGTAGAGCCCGACCTGGTCGATCGTTTGCCCCGCACCCCAATCGCGCAGTTCCGGCGGTCGGTCCGCGGTCAGGATGACGAGGGGGACCCGGGCATGGTGCGCCTCGACCACAGCCGGGTGGAAATTCACGGCGGCAGTTCCAGAGGTGCAGATCAGCAGCACAGGCGCGCGGCTCGCCCGGGCGAGGCCGAGCGCGAAGAAGGCAGCGGCGCGTTCGTCGACGTGGGACCAGCAGCGAAGGCCGGAAAGGTTCACCGCCGCGGCGGTGAGGGGCGTGGAGCGGGACCCGGGGCAGATGCAGGCGTGGCGCATGCCCGAGCGCACGAACTCGCCGAGGAGGGCGGCGGAAAATTCCTGGTTCGCCGACACGTCAGGTTCCTTCGATCCGGTCGAGCAGGGCCCGCAACTTGAGCTTCGTTTCGCGCAACTCTCCGTCGGTATCCGATCCCTCCACGAGCCCGGCGCCGGCGAACAGGTGCGCGTCGGTTCCCCGGAGCAACGCGGAACGGAGCGCGACGCAGAGTTCGCCGCCACCCGCTGCATCGAGGTGACCGATACAACCCGCGTACCAGCCGCGGTCGAGAGACTCGTGGGCATCGATCCAGCGGAGCGCCGCCTGTTTCGGCGAACCGCCCACCGCGGGTGTCGGGTGGAGGCGGCGCGCGAGTTCCAGCAGGCGGAAGTCCGGTGCGAGTCTGCCCCGGATGGGTGTCTCGAGATGCTGGATGCCCTCGAGCCGGAGCAGTTTCGGCGCTTCGGGCACATCGAGATCGAGGCAGGAACCTGCGAGCGCTTCGCAGATCGCGCGCACCACGACGGCGTGCTCTGTCTGTTCCTTCTTGCTCTCGCGCAGCGCGCGCCCGAGGCGTTCGTCCTCCGCCGTGTCGCGGCCGCGGGGGGCGGAGCCGGCGACCGCACCGGCCTCGAGCGTGCGGCCTTGGACGCGGACCAGGCGCTCGGGGGTGGCTCCCAGGAAGGTCGCCTTGCCGCGCGCCAGGGCGAAGCACGCGCTCGACGGGTAGTCCCGTCGCAGCGCAGCGAGGCAGCCCGAGGCATCGAACCCGCCGGTGCGCCGGCGTCGTTCGCGCCGGGCGAGCACCACCTTCTCCAGGTCGCCCGCTGCAATGGCACGGAGCGCGTCGTCTGCCGCGTGTTGGAAGTGCGACGGGGAGAGCGGGTCGGTTGTCTCGCCTTCCGGAGCGCTTGGCGCGCCAGGTCCTCCGGGAGCCGCGGCCAACTCCCGTTCCCAGTGTGCGGCGAGTTTCCGGCTGCGCGCAGCGACGGTTTCGTCGCTTTCCTGGTCGTGCAGCGGCAGGAACGCCACTGCCCGGTTCGTCCCGTTTTCCCGCACCCAGAGCATTTCGGGGAGCACGAGCCGGGCGGGCGGAAATCCTGCCCAGTGGGCTGCCCGGGGCTCCCGTGGCGCAAAGGCGAACCCACCGACGACGAGCGGCAAGCCGGGGCTCAGCCCTGTGACACGCGCGGCGAGGTTCTCGAGCGCCTGGTCGGCCGCCCGGAAGCGCTCCTCGGCTTTGGGTTCGATCGACTCGCGGCAGCCGAGCGCGAGGAGGGCAAACGCTTCGCTCGGCCGTTCCCAGTAGAAGCGGTCCGGCTCCGTCCCCGCGAAGCGGATCCACGGATGCGTCTCCGGCGCCTTCACCGGAATCGCGCGATAGCGCGTCACCGTTGCACCTCGCCCGTGAGCAACTGCGCGGTGCCGAGCAGCAATTCACGCCGGCGCACCGCCGTGAACCCCGCTTTGCCGAGCAGCGCGCACAGTTCTGCTCCCGGCGGGAGGTACGCCGTTGACTGGGGCAGGTACGCGTAGGCAGCGCGATCGGACAGGAGACCGCCTACCTGGGGAACCACGCGATCGAAATAGAAGGAGTGTGCCGCCCGGAGCACGCGTGTGCGGGGACGGTCGACGTCGAGCAGCGCCACGCGCCCGCCCGGAGCGAGGACGCGTGCCAGTTCCGCGAATACCGGCGGCAGCGCGACGAAATTTCGCAACGCGAACCCGCAAACTGCCACCGTCGCAGAGGCGTCGCGTAGCGGCAGCCGGGCGGCGTCTGCCTGGAGGAAGTCGGCTGGAACCTGGCGCCGCCGCGCGCCCCGGAGCATCTCGCCTGCGAAATCCGCCCCGACCACGCGGGCGCCCCGGGCGGCGCATTGTTCGGCCAGGTCTCCGGTTCCGCACGCCAGGTCGAGTACGACGTCTCCCGCCCCGACGTGGACGCTGTCGATGGCGACGCGACGCCAGCGTTGGTCCAGTCCCGCGGTGAGAAGGCGGTTCAGCCGGTCGTAGTGGGGCGCGATGCGGTCGAACATCGCGCGGACCGACGCGCGCTTTTCCGCTTCGGGGGGCAGGGCGTCTAGCGCCACTCGACTTCGACCTCGAGGTGCGTGTTTTCCGTGGCTTCCAGCGCTGCCCGGAGGGCGCTGTGCTCGTCCTTGCCGCGCAGGCGATCGAGCGCCCGGTTGACGAGGGTGCGCTGAAAATGGAGTGCGACGAGCCGCGTTACCTTCGGGAGCAGCGCTTGGAACACCTGGGTGACCTCGGTGTCGTCCGAGTGGCTGCGCACGTGGGCGTCGAAGAGCTCGACGGCGGCATCGCAGAGTTCCTGCACGTGCGCGGCGTGATCCACGGCGTGGGTGATGAGTTCCTGGAGCGGGAAACCAGACTCGAGCAGGGCCAGGCCGGCCCGCGCCATCTCCAACTCCGACTCGCCGAAGCGCTCCTCGCCGTCCACCACCATGGCTTCCAGCAGCCCGGCAGATTCTGCCGCGCGCAAGAGGGGCTCCGGCACGCCGGACTCGGTCGCCAATGCCGCGCGGGTCAGCGTGCGTTCGCCGACGCGTTCTCGGGCGAGGGCCAGCAGCAGTTCCCGGTCCGCTGCTGCAGGGCCGGCGAGGATTCGCTCGATCTGGGCGAGTTTGAAGCCCTCGCGTTGCAGTTCCCGCACCCGGCGCAGTCGTTCGAGATGGGAATCTCCGTACACGGCAACCCGGCCGCGGCGCTCGGGGGCGGGCAACAACCCCCGGGCTTGGTAGAAGCGCAGGGTGTCGACCCGGAGGCCAGCTGCCTGGGCCAATTCTTCGACCCGATACTCCATATCGCCCACACTAAGAGTATATGCTCATAGAATCAAGAGTAGAATTCCCCTTTCAAAGCAGCACGTTGCGATTCTCCGGGCGCTAGAGGGCCGCGCGCCAGTTCGCCACGGCCTGGCCGATCTCGTCCGGGGAGTCCTCCTGGACGAAGTGGCTGCCCGAGACGGTCAGCTCCTGCTGGTTGGGCCAGCTCCGGCAGAACTCCCGGGCCGGACCGGTGAGAATCGCGCCCGGTTCGGCGTTCACGAACAGCTTCGGGACATCGCCGGCACTGAGCCATGCGGCGTAGTCGTTCACGATGGCGACGACCTCGGCGGGTTCGCCTTCGATCGGGATCTGGCGGGGCCAGGTGAGCGTGGGGCGCCGCGCCTCACCGGCTTCCGCGAAGGGGCGGCGGTATTCCGCCATTTCTTCGTCGGACAGCTTGCGCAGGATCGAGCCGGGGAGCACCCGCTCCACGAACACGTTGCCCTCGAGCACCATGGTTTCGCCGGCATCGGACCGGAAGCCCTGGAACACGCCCCGTGCTGCCTCGGGCCATTCGTCCCAGACGAGCGGGCGCACGATGGCCTCCATGTACGCGATGCCCCGCACGGCGCCGCGATGACGATTGGCCCAGTCGAAGCCGAGGGCGGAACCCCAGTCGTGGATCACGAGGGTCACCCTTTCGGTCACCCCGAGGGTTTCGAGCAGTGCGTCCAGGTAGCGCCGGTGCTCGACGAACGTGTAGCGGTCGGGCCCGCTGTCCGGGAGCTTGTCCGAGTCGCCCATCCCGATCAGGTCCGGGGCGATGAGGCGCCCCTGGCCCTCGAGGTGGGGCATCACGTTGCGCCACAGGTACGACGAGGTGGGATTTCCGTGGAGGAAGACGATGGGGTCCCCGCTGCCCTCTTCGACGTAGGCCATTCTTGCGCCGTGGACGTCTGCGTACTTCTTCGCGTAGGCCATGGGGTCCTCAGATTAGAACGGTGTCTTCGGGCTCTTCGACCACGGGGTTTTCGATCTGCCCGAGGCTCGAGATCTCAATGCGCACGACGTCCCCGGCCACGAGCAGCTTGGGCGGCTTCATGGCAATCCCGACACCACCCGGCGTTCCCGTGCAGACGACGTCTCCGGGCTCGAGGGTGAAGGCGGTGGAGAGGTGCGCCACCAGGTCGTAGCAGTCGAAGATCAACTCCTTCGTGTTCGAATCCTGGCGCAGTTCGCCGTCGACCCACGTGCGCAGGCCGAGCGAGTGGGGATCGTCGAGTTCTTCCGATGTCGTGATCCAGGGGCCCATCGGACAGTGCGTGTCCCACGACTTTCCCATCGTCATCGTCGGGGTGCGCAGCTGCCAGTCGCGCACCGAGACGTCGTTCACGACCAGGTAGCCGGCAATCACTTCGTGGGCGCGCTCCCGGGGAACGTGGCGGCAGCGCCGGCCGACGACGAAGCCGAGTTCGCCCTCGTAGTCGAGTACCTGGGAGGCGCGCGGCAGGTGGATCGGGTCGTAGGGACCGGTCGCGGCGGTCGACTGTTTGTTGAAGACCATGGGAACCTCGGGGGCTTCCCGGCCGGATTCCCGGACGTGGTCCGCATAGTTGAGGCCGATCGCCAGGATCTTCGGTGGACGGAGTATCGGCGACTCCAGTCTCACGTCGTCGAGGGGAATCCGGGAGCCGGCCGTCTCGACGGCGCGTCGGGCCGCGGCCAGTGCGTCGTTGCCACGCTGGAGGAAAGTGGTCATTTCCGTCGGCAACCCGGGCGCGTGGGTCGTGAGGTCGACGATTTCTTCGTCCACTACGATCCCGATGCGCGTTGCGCCGCCGGCCGTGAACGTCGCGAGTTTCATCCCGGTCTCCTATTTGCGGTTGAGCGCTTCGTCGAGGCTCAGTTTTCCCGGTCCGTGGGCTGCGATGAAGAGGAATGCCCAGGCGTAGAGCGCCGACATTCCGCCGCGGTTTTCGATGGGCCAGAAGCCATTCATGGAGTGCACCATGAAGTAGGCCACGGCCATCGTGCCGCTGCAGAAAAATGCCGACCACCGGGTTACCAGGCCGGCGGCGACGAGCAATCCGCCCACCAATTCGATTACGCCAGCTGTGTAGAGCAGCGCTGGGTGCATCTCGGATGGACCGCCGAAGGCTCCGAAGAGCTTCTGTGCACCGTACTGCGCAAAGGTCAGACCGAAGACGATGCGGAAGCCGGCGTAGATGAGCCCCTCGTAGGGACGGAGAAACGGTGCCATGAGGGAGCCTCCCGACGATCAGAGTACACCGAGTCTCCCGTCGGGGGCACGGTCTTCGGGGGTCCACCCGGCACGGGGGTGCGTGCTAGGGTTTTCCCGGATCAGCGGAGTCCCGGGGCAATGGAGCAGGTTCAATCAGCGCGGATGGGTGGAGGGAAACCGCCCTGGATCCGGGTGCGGCTGCGTTCGCGGCCCGAGGGGGAGTTCGAGCGGACCCGGGCGCTCATGCGCCGCCAGGGTCTACATACCGTCTGCGAGGAAGCCGCGTGCCCGAACATCGGGGAGTGCTGGGCCCAGCGTCACGCCACGGTGATGATTCTCGGCGATGTCTGTACCCGTGCCTGTGCCTTCTGCAACGTGAAGACCGGGCTTCCGGGAAGGGTCGATCCCGAAGAGCCGCGCCACCTGGGCGAGGCAGTGGCCGAGTTGCGGCTGCGCCACGTCGTCGTGACCTCGGTCGACCGGGACGACCTGGCGGACGGTGGCGCCGGGCAGTTCGTGCGTTCCATCGCGGAGATCCGCCGCTGCGCCCCCGCCACAACGATCGAAGTGCTGACCCCCGACTTTCGGCACAAGGAGGGCGCGCTGGAGGCTGTCGTCGCCGCCGCGCCCGACGTCCTGAACCACAACGTCGAGACCGTCTCCCGTCTCTACCGGCGCGTGCGGCCCGGGGCGAGCTACCGGCATTCGCTCGAACTCTTGCGTCGTGCCAAAGCGCGGGCGCCCCAATTGTTTACCAAGTCGGGTTTCATGCTCGGCCTGGGCGAGGAGGCCGACGAGGTCGAGGCGCTCCTCGCCGACCTGCGCGCTGCCGAGGTGGATTTCGTCACCATCGGCCAGTACCTGCGACCGTCGCCCCGGCACGCCGCGGTGGAACGCTACTGGACGCCCGAGGAGTTCGATGCCTTTGGGCGTCGCGCGCTGGAAATGGGCTTTGCGATGGTGGCGTCGTCGCCGATGACCCGGTCTTCCTACCACGCCGACGAGGCGTTTCAGCGCTTGCGAGCTGCCCGTGGCGGATGAACGCGATGTCGACGCCCGGGAAACCCGGGAATGGATCGATGCACTCGACTCGGTGCTCGAGAACGAAGGGATCGAGCGGGCGCACTTCCTGATCGAGCGCTTGATCGACCGCGCGCGGCGGAGCGGTGCCCATCTTCCCTACAAGGCGACGACGGCCTACCTGAACACCATCCGCAAGAGTGACGAGCCGCACATGCCGGGCGAGCCGGGGCTCGAACACCGGATTCGGTCGATCAATCGCTGGAACGCCCTGGCGATGGTGGTGAAGGCCAACCTCGTCTCGAAGGAACTGGGTGGACACCTCGCGAGCTACGCCTCGCTCGCGACGCTGCTCGAAGTGGGTTTCAACCACTTCTTCCACGCTCCGAACGAGAGTCACGGCGGCGACCTGGTCTACTTCCAGGGACACTCGGCGCCGGGCGTCTACGCCCGGGCTTTCCTCGAAGGCCGGCTGGGCGAGACGCAGTTGGGCCGTTTCCGCCGGGAAGTCGACGGTGGGGGGCTTCCGTCCTATCCCCACCCGTGGCTGCTGTCCGGCTTCTGGCAGTTTCCGACCGTGTCCATGGGGCTGGCGTCGTTGATGGCGATCTACCAGGCGCGGTTCATGAAGTACATGCATGCGCGCGGGCTGATCGATGCCACTGGGCGCAAGGTGTGGGCCTTCGTGGGGGACGGCGAGACGGACGAGCCCGAGTCGCTCGGCGCCATTTCTCTCGCCGCCCGGGAGGAACTCGACAATCTGGTCATCGTGGTCAACTGCAATCTTCAGCGCCTGGACGGTCCGGTGCGTGGCAACGCCAAGATCATCCAGGAACTCGAAGGCGGCTTTCGCGGTGCGGGCTGGAACGTCATCAAGGTCATCTGGGGCGGAGAGTGGGATCGGCTGCTCGCCAAGGACAAGAACGGTCTGCTCCTGAAGCGGATGGAGGAGGCGGTCGACGGCGATTACCAGAATTACAAGGCGAAGGGCGGCGCCTACGTGCGCGAGCACTTCTTCGGCAAGTATCCCGAATTGCTCCAGATGGTCTCGGATATGAGCGACGACGACATCTGGCGCCTGAACCGCGGGGGTCACGATCCACAGAAGGTGTACGCCGCCTACGCTGCGGCGGCCGAGCACGTGGGGCAGCCCACGGTGATCCTCGCGAAGACGGTGAAGGGGTACGGGCTCGGACAAGCGGGCGAGAGCATGAACATTGCTCACCAGTTGAAGAAACCGGCCCGCGAGGCGCTCGTGGCCTTCCGGGATCGCTACCGGATCCCGATCCCCGACGAGAAGATCCAAGAAGCGCCTTTCTACAAGCCCGACGACGACAGCGCTGAAATGATGTACCTGCGCGAGCGCCGCGAGGCGCTCGGGGGTTTCGTTCCCCAGCGCCGCGCGTCAATGCCGGCCCTGGAGATCCCGCCGTTCGAGGCGTTCGCGTCACAGACCGAGGGCACGGGCGAACGCGAAATTTCGACCACCATGGCGTTCGTACGGCTTCTGACGGCCCTGACGCGCGACGAGAAACTCGCCAAGCACGTCGTCCCCATCGTGCCCGACGAGGCGCGAACTTTCGGGATGGAGGGTCTCTTTCGCGTGCTGGGGATCTACGCCGCGAAGGGTCAGCTCTATGACCCGGTCGATGCCGACCAGGTGATGTATTACAAGGAAGACGCGAAGGGCCAGATCCTGCAGGAGGGGATCACCGAGGCCGGCGCCATGTCTTCGTGGATCGCCGCGGCCACGGCCTACAGCAACCACGGTGTGCCGATGATTCCCTTCTACATCTTCTACTCCATGTTTGGTTTTCAGCGGGTGGGAGATCTGGCCTGGGCGGCTGGTGACAGCCAGGCGCGCGGCTTCCTGCTCGGCGGTACGTCGGGCCGGACGACGCTTGCCGGAGAAGGCCTCCAGCACCAGGACGGGCAGAGCCATCTCCTCGCGTCGGTGGTCCCGAACTGCCGCACCTACGACCCCACCTTCAACTACGAACTCGCCGTCATTCTCCACGACGGCCTGGAGCGGATGTACCGAGACGGGGAAAACGTCTTCTACTACGTCACCGTGATGAACGAGAACTATCCCCACCCGCCGATGCCGGAAGGGATCCGCGAGGGCATCGTGCGCGGGATGTACCTGTTCCGCGAAGGGCCGGCGGAGAAGAAGCTCCAGGTGCAGCTCTTGGGAAGCGGCGCGATCCTGCGCGAAGTCATCGCCGCGTCGGAGTTGCTGGCCGAGGATTGGGACGTTGCCGCGGACGTCTGGAGCGTCACTTCGTTCAACGAACTGCGGCGCGAGGGAATGCGCCTCCAGCGCGAGAACCTGCTCCACCCGGACCGTGCCCCCGGGCTGTCGACCGTCGAAACGTCTCTCGGGCGCCGGCAGGGTCCGGTGATTGCGGCGACCGACTACGTCAAGGCCTACGCCGACCAGATCCGCCCGTTCGTTCCCGGCGCCTACACGGTGCTCGGCACGGATGGTTTCGGCCGAAGCGACACCCGCGCCAAACTCCGGGAGTTCTTCGAGGTCGATCGCCACTGGGTGGTGGTTGCGGCGCTGAAGGCGCTGGCCGACGAGGGCGCGATTCCGTCGGAAACCGTGGGCGAGGCCCTCGCGAAGTACGCGATCGATCCCGGCAAACCGGACCCCCTGAGTTCCTGAAGCATGGCGGTCCAGCGCGAAGTTGCGGTGCCGGACATCGGGGAGTTCGAGGCTGTCGACGTCATCGAACTGCTCGTGGCACCTGGTGACCGTGTGGCCGCCGAGCAGTCCCTGATCACCCTCGAAAGCGACAAGGCCACCATGGAGATCCCGAGCCCGGTGGCCGGTGTGGTGACGGCCCTGCACGTGGCGGTTGGCGACAAGGTGAGCGAGGGGGTGCCGATCGCAACTCTCGACGTCGAAGCGAGTGACGCTGCAGGGGTCGCCGCTGCCGCCCCGGAGGTGGCCGAAGAAACCGCTGCGCCGACGAGCTCGCCGGTTTCCGAGTCCGCCCAGCAAGCCCACGAGGCGGGTCCGGCCCAGATGCTCACCGAGGCGCCGCCGCTCGATACGGCGCCCGCACCCGGGGCCACCAAGGCCCACGCGAGTCCGTCGGTGCGGCGAGTCGCGTTCGAGTTCGGTGTCGATCTCGCCCGCGTGACGGGTTCGGGTCGGAAGGGGCGCATTCTCAAGGAGGATGTCCAGGCCTACATCAAGCGCGCGCTGGACGCCGGCAGCCAGCCGCCGTCGCCCCAGGGCTTCGCAGTGCCGGAAATGCCGGACATCGACTTCTCGAAGTGGGGCGAAGTCGAAGTCGAACCGCTCAGCAAGCTACGCCGTATTTCGGCTCGCAACCTGCACCGGGCCTGGCTCACGGTGCCCCACGTCACCCAGTTCGACGAAGCCGACATCACGGAACTGGAGACCTTTCGGCGCTCCAAGCAGTCCGAGGCCAAAGAGCACGGGGTCAAGTTGACGCCCCTCGGTTTCTTCCTGAAGGCCTGCGCGGTCACGCTCCAGGAATTCCCCCACTTCAACTCCTCCCTCGATCGCAGCGGAGAGGCTCTCGTCGTCAAGAAATACATCCACATCGGCGTTGCCGTGGATACCGAGGCCGGGCTCGTCGTCCCCGTGATTCGCAACGTGGACCAGAAGGGATTGTTCGAGCTGGCCGGCGAACTGGCCGTGCTCAGCCAGAAGGCACGGGACCGGAAGCTTCGTCCCGACGATCTCGCGGGTGGAACCTTCAGCATTTCGAGTCTCGGCGGAATCGGAGGAACGGCGTTCACGCCGATCGTGAATGCTCCGGAGGTTGCCATTCTCGGCGTTGCGCGTTCTCGCATGCAGGCAGTCTGGGACGAGGAGGCGGAGACGTTTGCGCCGCGCCTGATCATTCCCCTCTGTCTCTCCTACGACCATCGTGTGATCGACGGTGCCGATGCCGTGCGTTTCACCACGCGCCTCAAGACCGTTCTGGCCGACATCCGGAACCTGTTGCTGTGAGTCTTGTCGACGTATCGGTTCCCGACATCGGCGAGTTCGAGAGCGTCGAAGTCATCGAAGTCCTGGTGGCGCCCGGCGATTCCGTGGCGGTCGAACAGTCGCTGATCACGCTGGAGAGCGACAAGGCGACGATGGAGATTCCGTCACCGGCGGCCGGCGTGGTCAACGAGCTTGCTGTGGCGGTGGGTTCCACCGTGTCCCAGGGCGATCGGATCCTGAGTCTGGAAGTCTCCGACGCGGAGTCTCCGGGAGCCGCCCCGGCAACCGGTGAGCCGTCTGCTCCCGAAGCGGCGCCCGCGGAGGACGCCGGCGTGCCGGAAGCGACCGGAACACCACCGCCGTCGGCGACCCCGCCGCCGGATCTGCCGGATGCCGACGTGCAGGCCGAGGTCCTGGTGCTCGGAGCCGGCCCCGGCGGATATACCGCCGCGTTCCGCGCCGCAGACCTGGGCAAGCGGGTCGTGTTGGTCGAGCGCTACGCGGAACTCGGGGGCGTGTGTCTGAACGTCGGGTGCATTCCCTCGAAAGCGCTGCTCCACCTGGCCGAGGGGATCACCGGAGCTGCGGAAATGGCCGAGCAGGGAGTGCGCTTCGGCGAGCCCGAGGTCGACCTCGAACGGGTGCGGGCGTTCAAGGACGGTGTCGTCGGCAAGCTGACCGGCGGCCTGGCCGGGCTTGCGAAGCGCCGCAAGGTACAGGTAATCCAGGGCGCGGGCTGTTTCGAGGGGCCGCACCTCCTGCGTGTCGGCGAGGGCGAGAGCGCGACCCGCGTCGCCTTCGAACACGCGATCGTTGCCGTCGGTTCCCGCGTGGTTTCTCTGCCGGGTTTCCCGGACGACGACCCACGGGTAATGGATTCTACGAGAGCGCTTGCGCTGGAAGAGGTACCGGGTCGGCTGTTGGTCGTGGGAGGCGGCATCATCGGCTTGGAGATGGCCTCGGTCTTCCACGCCCTGGGAACCCGGGTCACCGTCGTCGAACTGCTGGACGAACTCATGGCCGGCGCGGATCCGGACGTGGTGAAGCCGCTGCAGAAACTCGTCGAGGCGCGCTACGAGAACATCTTCCTCGGAACCCGCGTCGTTTCCGTGAAACCCGGTCCGGAAGGACTGCACGTCGCGTTCGAGGGTGAGGGTGCGCCTAGCGGCGATGTCTTCGACCGGATCCTGGTTTCCGTGGGCCGGCGGCCGAATGGCGACCAGGTGGGTGCGGAGGCTGCCGGGTTGGCGGTGGACGAGCGTGGCTTCCTGCCGAGCGACGGGCAGTTACGCACGAACGTCCCGCACATCTTTTCCATCGGGGACGTTCGGGGGGTGCCGATGCTCGCCCACAAGGCGACTCACGAGGGCAAGACCGCAGCAGAAGTGATTGCCGGGCACAAGGTGGCATTCGATCCGGCCACGATTCCCTCGGTGGCCTACACCGACCCCGAGGTCGCGTGGGCGGGGCTCACGGAAGGCGAGGCCAAGGCCCAGGACATTCCGGTCCGCCGCGCGGTGTTCCCGTGGCAGGCAAGCGGCCGCGCCCTGGGAATCGGTCGGTCCGAGGGCATGACCAAGTTGCTGGTCGATCCCGAGTCCGGGCGCCTGCTCGGTGCGGGCATCGTCGGTCCCGGCGCCGGGGACTTGATTTCCGAGGTGGTGCTGGCGCTCGAGATGGGCGCCGATGCCGAGGACCTGGGGCTTTCGATCCACCCGCACCCGACCCTGTCCGAGACGGTCGCCTTGGCTGCCGAGATGGCCGAGGGCACCATCACGGACCTGTACGTTCCGCGCTCGCGGGCGCCGAAGGCCGGGTAGGACGGCCCCCGACGGCGCCGCTGTTCCTGTCGTGCGCGTGGTAGGCTCGCGGCCCACCACGGAGCCCGTCATGCCGCGTTTTGCTTACGAGAAGGGCCTGCACGCCGTCGGCGACGGGTGCTGGGCCTGGCTGCAACCCGACGGGTCGTGGGGCTGGAGCAACGCGGGCCTGGTGACCGACGGCGAGGCCTCGCTGTTGGTCGACACCCTCTTCGACCTCCGGCTCACCGAGGCGATGCTTTCCGCCATGGGCGACGCGTCCCCGGCGGCCCGCGCCATCGATACCGTCGTCAACACCCACGCGAATGGAGACCACTGCTACGGGAACGCGCTCGTCCGGGACGCCACGATCGTCGCGTCTCGCGCATCGGCCGAGGAAATGGACGAGGTTCCGCCGGCGCTCATCGCCCAGCTGCTCGAGAACGCCGATCAGCTGGGACCGGCGGGTGCGTTCTTCCGCCACGTTTTCGGAAAGTTCGACTTCGCAGGGATCGAGTCGGTGAAGCCCAACCGGACCTTCGAGGGGGAGATTTCGCTGCGAGTGGGCGACAAGGAGGTGCGGGTCTTCGAAGTGGGTCCGGCTCACACGCGCGGCGATGTGCTCGTGCACTCGGTTGCGGACCGCACCGTATTCACCGGGGACATCCTCTTCGTCGACGGGACTCCCATCATGTGGGCGGGACCCGTCGACAACTGGATCCGAGCCTGCGAGCGCATCGAGGCGATGGACGTGGACGTGGTGGTGCCGGGGCATGGTCCGATCGTGGGGCCCGAGGGCGCGAGCGCCGTGCGGGAATACCTCGCCTACGTGCGAGACGAGGCCCGGGTGCGCTTCGACGCCGGGCTCTCGGCTGCCGACGCCGCCCGGGACATCTCCCTCGGAGACTACTCGGCCTGGGGCGACGCAGAGCGCATCGCCGTCAATGTGCACACGCTCTACCGAGAGTTCGATCCCGCGACGGAGCCGGACAATCTCGTCGAACTCTTCGGCCTGATGGCGGAGCTCCGGTCCCGGTAGGCGAGACCGCCGGCGCTGCTCAGTCCGGCTTCTGGAGCGCGGTCTGCAGTTCCCCGGACCGGTACATCTCGGTGACGATGTCGCAGCCGCCGAGGAATTCGCCCCGGACGTAGAGCTGCGGAATCGTGGGCCAGTTCGAGAATTCCTTGATGCCCTGGCGGATCTCGGGATCCGACAGCACGTCGTGCGTCGTGTACTCGGGCACCAGGCTGTCGAGAATCTGGACCACCTGGGCCGAGAAACCGCACTGGGGGAAGCGTCGCTCGCCCTTCATGAAGAGGACGACGCTGTCCGATTCGACGAGGCTCTGGATTCGCTGGCGGGTCGGGTCGTCTAGGCTCATGGGCGACCAAGGGTAGGGCAGCGGGCCTCGGGGTCAAGAAACCTGGGGTAGAATGCAACGCCCGCGCCTCCTGAAACACCCGTGAGCCCCCTCGACGCACCCCACGACCGTCTCGGCCGTCCCCTCCGGGATCTGAGGATCTCGGTGACGGATCGTTGCAATTTCCGCTGCCCCTACTGCATGCCCGCGGAAATCTACGGGGAGAAGTACGCGTTTCTGCCGCGACCGGAGCTGCTCACCTTCGAGGAGATCGAGCGCCTGGCGCGCCTGTTTGCCGAAGCCGGCGTGGAGAAGCTCCGGATCACTGGCGGCGAACCCCTGCTGCGCCACCAGCTTCCGCGGCTCGTCGAGCGTCTCGCGGGCATCCCGGGGATCCGGGACCTCACCCTCACCACCAACGGCTGGCTGCTTTCCAAGCACGCGCCGGATCTCGCGGCCGCGGGCCTCAACCGCGTCACCGTCAGTCTCGACAGCCACGACGATGCCGTCTTCGGTGCGATGAACGGGCGTGGTTTCGGCACGGGTCGTGTGTTCGAGGGAATCGATGCGGCGGACGCTGCGGGTCTGCGCCCGATCAAGATCAACTGTGTGGTCGAGCGCGGCGTGAACGAGGCATCGATCGTGCCGCTGGCGCAGCGCTTCAAGGGCACGGGTCATATCTTGCGCTTCATCGAATTCATGGACGTGGGGACTCTCAACGACTGGAACCTCGCGAAGGTCGTACCGGCCCGGGAGATCCTCGACCGTGTCGGCGCGAAGTTTCCCCTCGAACCCGTCGACCCGAACTACCCGGGCGAAGTGGCACAGCGGTGGCGTTACACGGACGGTTCGGGCGAGCTCGGTGTGATTGCCTCGGTCAGTGCTCCCTTCTGCGGCGACTGCCACCGGGCACGGCTCACGATCGAGGGGCGGCTCGTCACCTGTCTCTTTGCGGCAGACGGCGTCGACCTGCGCGGACCGTTGCGCGATGGGGCCGACGACGACACCCTGCGCGAACGCATTGCGGGAACCTGGAGGCGGCGTGTGGACCGCTACTCCGAGGAGCGTGCGGCCCAGACGGATGGGGATGGGCGCAGCCCGGACCGCCAGCGAATCGAGATGTACCAGGTGGGTGGCTAGCGGACGTCCGCCCCGCCGCTTTGCGAGGCGGCTGGCGTATTTCACCGGGTCTTCCCAGATTCACTAGGCTTGTCTCCGGGAGGCGTTTCCATGGGATCGAAACGGCTGGTCGCGCTGCTGCTCTCTTGCTTGTTCGGGGTTGCGGGTTGTGCAGAGGATGCTCCGGATCCGCCGGAGTGGTTGGTTCTCCGCGATCCCCAGGCGCCGGCGCCGGTGACGCCGGTGGATCCCCGCCCGTATGGGCACAGCCAGCCCTACCGCTTCGATTCCGACTGGTTTTCCAAGCGGGTTCCGGTCTGGGGCGCGCTCCTCCAGCCCTACATGGGGCGCCCCGATGTCCGCTACCTGGAAGTCGGGCTCTGGCAGGGGCGCTCCCTGCTGTGGGTGCTGGAAAACGTGCTCACCCACCCGGAATCCCGTGCCACGGGGATCGATATTTCGCTGCACCCGGACCTCTTGCACAACCTCGCAATCAGCGGGGCTCAGGATCGGGTGACCGCGATCGAGGCCGCGTCCCAGCAGGCGCTTCGAGAACTGCCTGTCTCGAGTTACGACATCATCTACATCGACGGGTCGCATACGGCCGACGACGTGCTTGCGGACATGGTGCTCGCCTGGCCGCTACTGAAGCCCGGGGGCGTGATGATTCTGGATGATTATCGCTATGCCGGGAAGATCGAAACCGGTGGAACCGAACTGCCTCCCGAGTTGCTGCCGGAGATCGCTGTCGACGCATTCATCTCGGCGTACCGAAACTATGTGGAAGTCCTGCACGAGGGCTACCAGGTAGCCCTGCGCAAACGCACGGGGGTCTGCTCTCGCTCGAAATGGCAGTGTTCGACCTTGGGCGAGTACTCCTACGACTGGAAGTTGAAAACGTTGTACAAGGGCGACGAGTCCTTCGATCTCTCGGACGGCCAGCGGAAGATCGTCGAGGCGTTGATCAATTCGAAACAGGGAGACGGACAGACGCTTCGCATGCATCCGGCCCTGTACGAGTGGAGTCGAGCGCTCGACGAGCGGCTCGGACTCGGGATCGAGCCGCCCGGCGGCGGGTGACCGGACGATATACTGCGGCACAATGAACCGCGACGACCCCTACGCCATCATTACGGCTGATAGCCACGCCGGCGCCAGTATCGCGACCTACCGCGAGTATCTCGACGCGAAGCACCAGGCGCTCTTCGACGACTGGCGCGGCGGCTACCGCAACCCCCAGCGGAAGCACATCGGCTCGAAGAAGCACAAGAACTGGGACGATACCGAGCGCATCGGGGATATGGATGCCGAAGGTATCGCGGGCGAAGTGATCTTTCCGAACACCGTCCCCCCGTTCTTCAAGACGAGCGTTCTGATTTGCGGGAATCCCTCGAAACAGGACTACCCGCTCTGGCGCGAGGGGATCCGGGCGCACAACCGCTGGCTCGTCGACTTCTGCGCGGAGCACCCCGACCGGCGCGCGGGGATCGGACTGCTCTACCTGAACGATATCGAGGCGGCGATTGAAGACGTGCAGTGGATCGCGGAGAGCGGCCTGCGCGGCGGCATCTTGTTGCCGCACGTGCCCGACGATTGCCGGCATATCCTGCCGCTCTACGCGACGGAGTACGACCGCTTCTGGGCCGTCTGCCAGGACCTGGGCGTGGTGGTGAACCAGCACGGGGGCACCGGTTCTCCCGATTACGGGAGCTGGTCCGCAGCGCTGCCCATCCGTCTGCTCGAGACCATGTTTTTTTCGACGCGCAGCTACGGTCATCTGCTGCTCTCCGGGGTGTTCGAGCGTTTCCCCCGGCTTCGTTACATCCTGACCGAAGCCGGTTGTGCCTGGGTCCCCCAGACGCTCGCGGGGCTCGATCGGGTCTGGAACATGGTCCGTCGAGGTTTTGCCGGAGAATTCGAGTTCGCTCCCGATTCCATGCCGCCGGAACCGCCGAGTTTCTATGCCCGTCGAAACTGTTGGTACGGAGCGAGTTCGGCGTCGCCGCGGGAGATCGCGGACCGGGAAGCCGTGGGCGTGGAGCGGATCTGCTGGGGGACCGATTATCCCCACTACGAAGGGACGTATCACCACTCACGCAAGGCGCTTCGGCACACCTTCAACGACGTGGACCCGGACGAAGTGCGCGCGATGATCGGTGGCAACGCTGCGGCACTGTACGGCTTCGACCTGGAGCGGCTCGCGCCGTTGGCGGAGCGGATCGGGCCGCGCCCGGGGGAACTGTCCCAGCCGCTGTCCCCGGAAGAATTTCCCGAGAAGACCATGACGGGCGCGTTCCGCACCTGAAGAGCGCTCGGCTCGGTTTCAGGCGCCAAGTCTTGCCGCGTGCTCCAATCCGCGTTCGGCGAGGGGGCGTGCGAGCCGTCCGATTTCCGCTGCGTGCTCGCCGGCTGCAGTGCCGGCGTTCACACGGGCGGCGATCCCCTGCATGATGCCCGCGGCCCGGAAAAGCTGGAAGGCGAGGTAGAAATCGAGGTCGGGAATGTCTTCGCGACCCGTGAGCGCGCAGTAGCGCGCGACGTATTCCGACTCGGTGGGGATGCCGCTCGCGCGGAGTTCGGCGTCGCTCATTTCGAGGAAAGCGTTGCGCGGTGAACGCCGCTGGGACAGGTGGTAGGTCAGGTCGCCGAAGGGGTGACCGATTGTCGAGAGTTCCCAGTCGAGGATCGCGACGACGCGTGGCTCGGTGGGGTGAACCACCATGTTGTTGAGACCGTAATCCCCGTGCACGATGCTGGTGGAGTCGTCTTCGGGAATGTTCTGGGGCAGCCATTCCATGAGCCGCTCCATCGCCGGAATCGATTCGGTTTCCGACGCCCGGTACTGCTTCGTCCAGCGGTGCACCTGGCGGGCAAAGTAGTTGCCGGGACGCCCGTAGTCCTCGAGGCCGATGGCGCGGTAGTCGACCTGGTGGAGCTTGGCGAGGGTGTCGATCTGGCTTGCGTAGATGGAGCGCCTCTCTTCGGGCGTTGCATCGGGCAGCGTCTGGTCGGTGAGCACCCGTCCTTCGACGAGGTCCATGATGTAGAAGATGGTTCCGATCACGGTCTCGTCTTCGCAGAGAACCCGTGCCCGGGGAACCGGGAAGTCGACCTGGTTCAATGCCGAGATCATCCGGAACTCCCGGTCCACGGCGTGGGCCGAGGCGAGAAGTTTCCCCGGCGGCTTGCGCCGCAGAACCCAGCGGCGCTCCCCGCTGCTCAGGTGGTAGGTGGGATTCGACTGGCCGCCGCGGAACTGTTGGACCTCCAGGTCGCCGGAGAAGTCATCCAGGTGCTCGCGCAGGAACGCCGCGAGTTTCGTTTCGTCGATCCGGTGCTGGGGTTCGACTTCCTTGGTGCCGGTTTCGAGCTGGATCACGACGAGCGCCTAGGAAGCGACTTCGCCGAAGCCGAGCTGGCGCAGCGCTTCGCGGATCGAGTCCGCGGCTGCATCGAGCGCAGCCGGGTCCGGGTTCGGATCCGCTTTCGAAAAGTCGAGGTCGGAGATCTCGTCGATGGGGATCAGGTGCACGTGAACGTGGGGGACTTCGATGCCCACGATCGCCTGGCCGATCCGGGTCGGCGAAAAGGCGCGCTGGATCGCCCGGCCCACGGAATGGCTCACGCTCATCACGTGCCGCGCGAGTTCCGCGTCCATGTCGATCCAGTGGTCGATTTCTTCCCGGGGCACAACCAGGGTATGCCCCGGCTTCACGGGGCTGATGGTGAGGAATGCCACGGCGCGGTCGTCCTTCCACACGAAGCGGCCCGGCAGCGTGCCGTCGATGATCTGGCTGAAGACCGATGCCATGGTTCCCTCCCTCGTTTCGCGGAGCGAGCCTATCACGCGGTGCCGTGGGGGGGCACGCATCGATCGGTCTCCCGTGGCATGGGTCCCCGCGTAGAATGGGGCGACTTCGTCGCTCGGGGCTTGGTCTCCGGCGGGCGATGCGCGAGGAGGTGGTCATGGGAAGGCTCGACGGAAGGGTGGTGCTGATCAGCGGGGCTGCGCGGGGCCAGGGGGAAGCCGAGGCACGGCTTTTCGCCGAGGAGGGCGCTCGAGTCGGGGTCGGTGACGTTCTGGACGCCGAGGGCGCGGCCGTTGCCGGCGAACTCGGGGATGCGGGTTGTTTCGTCCACCTCGACGTGCGCGACGCTTCCAGCTGGGCTCGTTTCGTTGCGGACGCTCGGGAACGCTGGGGGCGGGTCGACGGGCTCGTCAACAACGCGGCCATCTTCCGCAGTCGCCCCTTCCTCGAGACTTCCCTCGACGAATACCGGGAAGTAATCGAGGTGAACCAGGTGGGCACGTTTCTCGGCATGCAGGCGGTCGCGCCGGCAATGCAAGAAGCCGGCGGGGGATCGATCGTGAACGTGTCGTCGATCGCCGGTTTTCGCGCCGTTCCCGGGTCGATCTCCTACGTGTCGAGCAAGTTTGCGATCCGCGGCCTGACCCGCACGGCCGCCCGCGAGCTGGGGCCGCTCGGAATCCGGGTCAACAGCCTTCACCCCGGCGGTGTCGACACGGACATGGTGCCCGGGGAGCAGAAGACACCGGCAACCTACGCAGCGCAGCCCCTCGCCCGGATCAGCGAGTCGATCGAACAGGCACGGGTTGCGCTGTTCCTGCTTTCGGACGAGTCCTCTTACTGCACGGGCGCCGAATTCGTCGCGGATGGCGGGCTCATGGCCTGAGAGGTCTCGGGGCGACGGTCAGGACTTGAGTTCGCCAATCCGGTGAACGGGCGTCATGACCCGATCCATGTAGTCGGGGCCTTCAGCGGTGGGCACGAACCACCCGGTCGGGCACATCGTGAGTACCTCGACGAAGGAAAAGCCGCGTCCCGCGAGCTGGGTTTCGAAGGCTCGCTTCAGCATGCGCCGCGTGCGCGAAACTTCTGCGGCGTTGGTGACCGCGCCCCGGGCGGCATAGGCGGTTCCCTCGAGGGAAGCGAGCATGTCCCCGATGCGAATCGGGTGTCCATGGGCCGCCGCATCCCGGCCATCGAGGGTGTTCTTGGTGCGCTGACCCACCACGGTCGTGGCTGTCATGTGGCCGCCCGTCTCGCCGAATACGCCGTTGTTGAGCAGGATGCAGGTGACGTTTTCGCCCCGGGCTGCGGTGTGGATCACCTCCTGGAGGCCCTCGTTCACCATGTCGCCGTCCCCTTGGAGTGTGAAGAGCAGGGCGTCCGGCTGCATGCGCTTCGCACCGGTGGCGACCGAGGGGGCGCGGCCGTGGAGTGCCTGGATCCGGTCGACGTCCATCATCGACGTCAGCGCCGTGTAGCACCCGATCCCGATCACGCCGATCGCGCGTTCGGTGCAGGCGAGTTCCGCGATCACTTCGAGCAGTACGCGCAGGGCCAGCGGCTCGCCGCAACCCGGGCACAGGTCGTGTTCCTCGTGAAGCAGCAGGGTGGGGTTGCCCGACTGCAGGTGTGCCCCCGCCCCGGGAGGCCGGCTCGTATCGATGCGCCGATCGTCCTTGCTCATGCGCGGCCCTCCGGAAGGGCGAGTGCGGCTTCGATGCGCTGGCGCACGTTGTCGGGGTCGAGCAGGTCTCCGATCCCGAAGCCCGCCGGGTCCGTCGAGATTTCTCCGATGCTCACGACTGCCGTTCGGCCGAGGACGGCAAGTCGCACGTCGTCGATCATCTGTCCCGCGTTCTGTTCGAGCACGGCGACCCGCCGGGCGCCCTCCGCGGCCCGGGCGACCGCCTCGGCGGGGAAGGGCCACAGGGTGATGGGGCGCACGAGTCCCACGGCAATCCCCTCGCTCCGCAGGGCCTTCACCGCGTGACGCGCGAAGCGCGCCACCGTGCCGAAGGCCACGACGACGAGGTCGGCGTCCTCCACGAAGAGTGCCTCCCACCGCGCCTCGGTGGCCGCCATCTCTTCATGCTTGGCCTGGAGCCGCCGCCAGTCGCTTTCCGGGTCGATGCCCCGCGCACCCGCCTGCATGCCGAGCGGGTTCACGTTGCGCGAGCGGCCCGTGCCGCCCCGGGAGCCGTCGACCGCCCAGTCCTTGGCAGGCAGGTCGCCAAACGCGAGGGCGTCGATCGTCACGGCCTCCGCTGTGTGCGCGAGCAGGTAGTCCCCGTAGATCACGACCGGGTTGCGCCAGCGGTCTGCCAGGTGGAATGCGAGTTGGGTGAGTTCCGTGGCTTCGCGGATGTCGATCGGGGCGAGCACGAGGTGGTGGTAGTCCCCGTGACCCCCGCCGCGCGTCGCCTGGTTGTAGTCCCCCTGGCCACGCGCCATGTGGAAGACGACGAGGGGGAGCTCGGAGCGCGTGATCTCGGAGAGCGACTCCTGCATCAGTGCGAGTCCCTGGCCCGTCGAGCCGGTCGCCGCGCGAGCGCCGGTGGAGAGCGCGCCCCAGGCCATGCCGATGGCTTCGAGTTCGCTTTCGGCGTTGATGCAGGCGCCGCCTGTCTCGGGAAGTCGCCGCGCGAAGTGCTCGAGCACCTCGGTGAATGGGGTCATGGGGTAACCGGCGAAGAAACGACAGCCCGCGGCGATCCCCGCCTCGGCGATGGCTTCGGATCCTTCCATCAGACGCCGCGTCACGGGCGCTCCGGGGCCGGCGCACGCTCGCCGTACTGGAACACTTCGAAGCAGAAGTCCGGGCACACGAGGGCGCAGGCGCCGCAACCCGTACAGCCGGGGATCAGCTCCGGTACGTCGAAGCCCTGGGCGTTTCGGACGCCGGACATGCGCAGGACGCGGGGCGGACACGCGGGGATGCAGAGTTCGCAGCCCTTGCAGCGATCTGCTGCGATCGTCACCGTGCCGCGCCCGTCCGGGTGGCTCACGCGGCCCCCTCGGTCCATGCCGGTGCGGCGTTTCGGGGCAAGTTCTCGAAACCGGTGTGCAGCGCCCTTTCGTTCGTCGCCAGGTGTTGACTCCGGTAGGCCGGCACCGACTCGCGCATGGCGGCGACCAGGGACTCCAGGGTCACGATGCCCGTCAGGCCCGCGAACGCACCGAGCAGAACCAGGGAGGCGGCGAGGGCATTGCCCAGCTCGGTGGCGAGTTCCGTGGCGGGAACGTCGAAGACGTGCTGGGCGTCGCCCGCGACGTCGTCTTCGAAGATCGACGAATTCACCAGCAACAGCGAACTGGGAGCGAGCTTCCGGCGCACGGCGTCGAAGTAGGCGGGGTGCATCGCGAGGGCGCCCCAGGCCCGGGAAACGATGGGCGGCGTGTCCAGGGGGTCGTCCCCCACCACGACGGTGGAGTCGGTATTGCCCCCGCGCATGCTGCCGCCGTAGGCGCCGAGGTACAGCACGTGCCGCCCCTCCCGGGTGGCCGCGCGCGCCAAAATCTGCGCCGCCAGCTGCACGCTCTGGCCGCCCACGCCCGTCAGGAGGATTGCGCGTTCCACGGTCGCGGGATTCTAACCCTCCGTCGGGGTGTATGCGCTCGCGTTGGAATCCGGCGCCGAGGCAACCCGGGCCGGCGGGGTCAACCGAGGTGGATGCGCTCGACGAGGAGTTTCCGCTGGACCTGGCCGGTGGCAGCCGTTCGGGGCAGGGTGGCGACGCATTCGAGGCGCCGGGGCTTCTTGAAACCCGCGATCCGCGCGTCGCAATGCGCCTGGAGTGTCTCGAGGCGAGGCGGGCGATCCCCGGCTGGGACCACGACGGCGCACACCACCTCTCCCCACTCGGGGTCGGGGATTCCGACCACTGCCACTTCGGCGACGGAAGCGTGCTCGGCGAGCACGCTTTCGACTTCGCCCGGCGAGACGCTTTCGCCGCCGGTGCGAATGATCTCGGCGAGCCGTCCCGTGACCGTCAGGTAGCCGGCGTCGTCGCATTCGCCCAGATCGCCGGTGTGGTACCAGCCGTCGTGCAGGGCGCGTTCGGTCGCCTCCGGTGCCTCGAAGTAGCCGTCGAACAGGTACGGACTCTTCACGCAGATCTCGGAACTCTCGCTGAGCCGGAGTTCGACCATCGGCGCCGGGAGTCCCACGCTCCCTGGCTTGCACAGGACATCGGCGTCGGCGAGCGTCGCGGCCGAGCCGGACTCGGTCGAGCCGTAGTAGATCCGCGTGGCGGTCGCCGGAAAGCGTGTTTTCAGCGCGCGGACGAGTTCGATGGGTGTCGCCGACGTGCCGGTATCGACTTCGCGGAGGCTCGCGGTGTCGAAGCGGTCCTCAGGTGTCTCGAGGATGCGCGCCCAGACCGCCGGGATGCAGTACAGGCGGTTCGCGCGGCGCCGTTCCACGGCACCGAGCAATTCCTCTGCGCTGGCCGTCTCGACGAAGGAGATCTCGCCCCGGGTCTGCCAGGCGCTGAGGCCGAGGGTGAAGCCGGCCATGTGGAAGAGGGGGAACATGCACACCGAGCGTTCCGGCACGTCCCGGAAGACGCCGTGAAAGCTCCGCAGCCAGTTTGCGCGGTGGGAGAGGACGACCCCCTTGGGCTCGCCCGTGCTTCCGCTCGTGAAGAAGAGCACGTGCGGGTCGGACTCGCGCAACTCCGGAGTGGCGATGTCCGCGTCCGGGCCTTCCGCCGGGTCGAGCCGGAAGCCGGGCCCCTGGTCGCCCGACAAGCGCGCTAGGTCCGGAATGTCGAGGTCCCGGGCCACCGACTCCGCGGCGTCGGCGTGCGGGGCGTCGGTCACCAGGAGGCGGGCGCGTGCGAGGCTCGCCACGTTCCGCGCTTCGTCGATTCCGTACCGTGCGTTCAGCGGTGCGAATACGGCGCCGAGCTTGGCGAGGGCGACGAAGAGCGGCAGCACGTCGAGGCTGGTGTCCGCCCAGCTCAGTACACGGTCGCCGCGGCCGACACCCCGTGCGCGCAGCGCGCGCGCGAGTCGATTCCCCGCTGCATCGAGCTGTCCGTGGGTGAGGACATGCTCGCCGAGGGATGCGGCGACCCGGTCCGGAATGTGCTCGGCGTTGCGACGAAAGACGTCGCCGATCAGGAGCTGCACGGGGGTTCGCTCGGGCTAGTCGTCGTCGAACTGCTTCTTCGCCTTTTCCTTCGCGTCGTCGATGGCGTCACCGGCCTGGGCGGTGGCGTCGTCGATCTTGCGTCCGAGTTTTTCGGCCGGCCCTTCCTGGCGGCATCCGGCGATGCCGAGTATCAGGGCGGCGGTTGCGGCGATGGCGATCGGGGTGCGAATTCGCATGAAGTCCTCCGGTTGGACCGCAGATACTACTCGTCCCGTACCCCAGGTCCCAACGTCCGACCGACAACCAGGTGTCGCGGCCATGCCGTCGAACCCGGTGGCGCCGTGTCAGGGTGCGATGCAGTAGAGACGCCCGCCTCGGGCGACCAGGCGCCAGCCGGCCCGGAGTTCCAGGACGGGAAGGGTCTCGCCCAGCGATGTCTCCCAGCCCCGGGTGAGTTTCCCGCATGCGGGCGCGACGAAGTCGGCTGCGTCGAAGGGCACCATGTACACCACGCGGCGCAAGGTTCCATCGGGGACCAGGCCGGCGAGGTCGAGGGGTTCGGGTCCGACGGCCTGGAGTCGGCGTTCCCGCGCTGCGAGGAGCGGTTTCGATGCGCTGGTCATCGCAAAATAGGGGTCCCGGGCGAGTTGGAGAGTCGTGAACCGGGGCAGGTCGTGGGCGACGTGCCGTAATGCGTAGTCCCAGTACTCCCGGGACGTCACGAGCAGCGTGTCCGAGGGATCGAAGTTCTCGCGGACGGCGGCAAAGCGCGTCTCCAGCAGGCGATCGTGGAGCGCGTAGCCGGGGTCGACCGAACCGCCGGGCAGCACGGCGCCGGCGCCGGCCAGGAGCACGGCACCCGTCGCGCCCGCGGCTTGTCGCCGTCCTGCGAGGCCGGCGAGCCAGAAACTGGTGGCTCGGAGGCACCATGCGGCGAGGGGCAGTACGACGGCCGCGAGGTAGCCCGGGGTGTCGTAGATGACGAGCGCGTAGAACGCGAAGGCGAGGGCCGCGCCGTGGAGGAGGGGGTCGAGGCGGGCGAGCGCCGGGCCGCCGCCGCCGCGCAGGCGCCACGCGATGAGCGCGAGGAACGCGGGCGCCACCAGTCCGAGGCTCGTTACGAGGTCCGACAGCATGGCGGCGAGCCGGGTCGCGCCCACGCCGAACCCGGTGACGAAGACGGATTTCGCCCAGACGTTGCCGCTCGCGAGCGCCCCGGTTGCATCGAGGTAGGCGGTGAGGCCGCCGCTTTCCCACAGGAGTGGAACCAGCCACAGGCCCACGCCGACTGCGCCGGCCGCGGCCATCGCCGCGAACGTCTGTGCCCCGGCGCGGTTGCGGCCGAACTGGCGGACGAGGAGGAGGAACGCTGCCCACAAGGCGAGCGTCGGCCGGATGCCCCCGGCCAGCCCGCCCGCGAATCCCAGCACCACGCCGCGGCCGTTTCCGGCGTGCCGCGCGAGGAGCAGGAGCCAGGCCAGCCACGCGACGCCCTCGGCGGCGTAGCTGAGCGCGGCTACCCCGAGTCGCGTGGTGAGCGGGGAGGCCAGGGCGAACGCGACGGCGGCAGCGGCGATCCCTGCCCGGGCCCCGAAGCCGAGTGCGGGTGAAGCGGGGCCTGCTGCAAGCCCGGCGAAGAGCGCGATCGATGCGGCGGAGACCCAGCGGAGGGCGAGTGCGGGATCGCCGGCGAATGGCGCCAGGGTCCTTCCGAGGACGATGAAGAGGTAGTAGCCCGGCGGATGGGGCTCGTGACGGGTCAGGTCGAAGTCGGTGACGCCGTAGGCGAGCTGGAATTCGTCCCAGTGCCACAGTTTCTCGGGAAAGCTTGCGAGGAGTGCGGCGAAGACCAGGAGCCCGGCGAGCACGCCGCCCCATGCGCTCGTGCCCTCGTGCCCGGTGTCCATGGCGCGAGGGTGTCCCAGATCGCGGCCTGCTGCGACGCCGGCGCTAGGCGCCCGGGCCCTTCGCGACTTCCCGGTAGCGATCCTCCCAGGCACGCTGATTGCGCTGGGCGTCCCGGAAATAGGCGGTGAAACGCAGGACCCGGAGTGCGAGGCGCGAGACCCAGCGGCCGCCGGGTCCCATGGGGCGCTCGAAGTCGAAGAGGAGCACGGCACGCTCTTCTTCGGTTTCGTTCCACACTTCGTGCGGGTAGGTATCGTCGAAGAAGAGCGGCACGCCCTCCTTCCACACGCAGCGCACGTCGCCCACGTCCATCACGCATTTTTCCGCGTCCTTGGGAACGCGCAGGGGCAGGTGACATCGGACGAGTCCCTTGGTGACGCCGCGGTGTCGCGGGACGTGCTTGCCGGGGGCCAGGACCGAGAAGAAGGCGGTCTGGAGCCTGGGGATGCGGTCCAGGACCTTTGCGGTTTCCGGGCAGAGCTCTCGATTCAGCTCCGAGGGTTCTCCGAAACCCACGAAGACGAAGGTCTTCCACATACTGTCGGGAGAGATCCGGTACTGGTCGGGGCTGATGTCCTGGAAGTTGGGCAGCGCGCTGCGGTGAACCAGCTGCCGGTCGAGTTCGTTGCGGATCGTGGCCCAGTTGGCACGCAAGTCCTCGGCCCAGGGAAAGAGGGAGGCATCGAGCACCGGGTCGTTGGGGACCTTCGACTGCCGTGCCAGGAAATCGTGGAGGACGCCCCGGAGGAGTTTCTTTCCGACGCGTTTGACCAGCTTGCGCCGCGCGCCCGTCGGTGCCTCGGACGGGGTCATGAACTCGTCTCCTTTCCGGGTCGAAGTTTTCGCCCGGCGCCGCCGAGCAGGCGATCGTACAGGGAGGCGGGAAGCAACCGGCTCAGTCCAACCGCAAGGACCAACGGCCAGGGAAATGCGTCGCGCGGTCGGCGGGCGAGAATAGCGCGTTCCATGCGGGCGGTGGCGGCTTCGAGTTCCATTCGGAAAGGCTTGGATTTCTTGCGTTTTTTCGGCCCGGTCTGGGTGCGGACGAAGCCGGGGAGCAACACCGTGACGTCGATTCCCAGGGGCCGGAGTTCGATGCGCAGGCTCTCCATCAGGTTGGTCACGCCCGCTTTCGCCGCCGAGTAGGCGCCGCCGCCGGGCAGGCCCCGGTAGCCGGCGAGGCTGCTCACGACGACGAGGTGACCCGAGCGTCGCTCGAGCATCCCGGGCAGAACGGCCTCTACGCCGTAGGCGACGCCGGTGAGGTTGAGCCGGACGATGGCGTCGACCGCGGCGGCGTCGAAGCCCTCCGCCCGGGTTTCCGCGCCCCCGCCCGCGTTGGCGACGAGCCGGGTCACGGGTCCCAGTGCGGTCTCGATGCGCGCCACGGCCGCGTGCGTGGCCTCGCGATCGGTCACGTCACAGGGGATGGCCAGGGCGCGGCCTCCGCTGGCCGCGATCTCGCTCACCAGGCTCTCGAGCAGTTCTTCGCGCCGCGCGAGCACGGCCACCGCGTCGCCCCGGGCCGCCAGTCGGCGGGCGAGACTGCGCCCGATTCCCGAAGACGCGCCGGTCACGAGGGTGACGCCGGACTCCATGCCCTTCCTGTTACTACGCCTCGCCCGGATCCGCCACGCGCTCGCTCGATTCCTGTTCCGCGGCGCGGGCGGCGAGGGCAGCCCGGACCTGTTCGTGGCGGTGTCGGTCGATGCGGTAACCCCGGATGAACCAGAGGGCCCCGGCGGTGAACAAGGCCATCGAGAGCCCCAGGGCGAGACCGAGCCTCTGGGAGACCGTGGCATCGACGGTTTCGGGCGTCACGCCCTGGGTCAGGCCCACCAGGTCGATGATCAAGCCGGCCGACAGGGCCCCGATACCGCGCAGCGCCTTCCAGCCGAAGGTCTCGGCCGCGAAGAGGACCCCCTCGCGGCGTTTCCCGGTGGCCAGTTCGTCGACATCGGTGACGTCGCCGAGCATCGACGGCTGGACGATGGCGGGCGCCGCCAGTCCCAGGTGGGCAACGAACCCGGTGAGGAACACGTACAGGGCGAAGGAGACCGTGGGGTCGCTGGGAAAGAGGCCGGCGACTTTGAGCAGGTAGGGGACGGAGAAGAACACGCCGTAGATCGCCGTTCCGGCGACATAGAGCGGCTTCTTGTCGAACCGCCCGGCAAGGAAACGCCAGATCGGGAAACCCGTGAACAGGCCGGTGAACATGGCCGTGCCCCAGAGGAACAGGCCTTCGGTTCCGACTTCCCAGAAGAACGTCGCCACGTAGAGGCCCAGGGCGTCGGAGATGCCCCAGCCGATGTGCTTCGAAATGGTCGCGCCAAAGATGGCCCGGAAGTCGCGCAGGGCGAGTGCGTCGCGTATTTCGCGGAATACCGTCGCAATCGGTCCGGGGCCGTCCGACCCCGGGAGGGAACGCGAGAGTTCCGGGATGCTGCGGCGGGTTCCCCAGGCGCAGCTCCACATCGCGACGAGCGACACGATTCCCGCCGCGATGGCGAACTGCGCGTAGCCGTCCGGGTTCATCTGTCCGTCGGGGTATTCGGCAGTGGGTCGCAGGAAGAAGAGCAGCAGCAGCGCACCGCCGGCGGCGCGCCCCGCATTGTGCGTCGTCGCGCGCAGCGCCGTGAGCCTTGTGCGCTCGACGTAGTCCTTCGTCAGCTCTGCGCCGAGTGCCAGGTAGGGGACGGCGACGAGGGTGTCGAAGCTACGCGAAGCGACCAGTGCGACCAGCAGCCAGGTGGCGATCCCCGTCGTGCCGAGGGAGCCGGGGGGCAGCCAGATTGCAATCCCGCAAAGGACGGCAGGCGGCATGGCCCAGACCAGGTAGGGGTGACGTCGGCCCAGGCGACTGCGGGTCCGGTCGCTCAGCACGCCGGCTACCGGGTCGCTCACCGCGTCGAAGAGTGCGATGGCGAAGAACACGAGCCCGATCAGGGACCCCGGGACGCCGAGCACCTGGTTGTAGAAGAAGACCAGGAAGGAAGCGGTGCTGGCTCCGATGCCGCCCGGTACCGCGCCGATCGCGTACCAGAACGTCAGGGACCGGGGCAGGGGGCGTGCTCGGGTGTTCAAGGGTCCTCCGCAAAGCCGCAGGTTCGCCCGGCGGACCCTGTGATACAACTGGCCGGGAGGCGTTCGAGTGAAACCGGCGAGCGGAGCGGAACCGGTGCGCGATCTCGTGCTTGTCGGTGCCGGGCACACCCACGTGCAGGTACTGCGGCGCTGGATGATGGCGCCGGTGCCGGCGGTGCGCCTCACCCTCGTGCTGGACCGCCCCGAAGCCGTGTATTCCGGCATGGTTCCCGGCTTCGTGGCGGGAGACTACGCGGCCGGCGAGCTCGAAATCGATGCGGTGCCCCTGGCGCGGCGGGCCCGCGCGCGCGTGGTGTTGGCACCGGCTGCTGGAGTCGATCCCCAGGCGCGGCGCGTCGAAATCGACGGCCGGCCCTCGTTGCCCTACGACCTGGCGAGCCTCGACTTCGGCGCGAGCGTGCGCGGACTCGACCTGCCGGGCGTCTCGGAGCACGCGCTGGCAACGCGTCCCATTCGTGGTTTCGTGGATGCCCTGGAGGCGCGCCTGGCGGCGCTCCCGGCCGGCGATGCGCCGGCGCGGGTCTGCGTCGTTGGGGGCGGTGCTGCGGGCGTCGAACTCTGCTTCACCCTCGATGCGCGGTTGCGCGCCGAGGGCCGCCCCTTCGAACTCACTCTGGTCTGCGAGACCCCGGGGTTGTTGCCCGGTCGGGGGCGCCGCCTCGAACGCCGGGCCCGTCGGGAACTCGCGGCACGGGGCGTGGAGCTCCTGTGTGGGACGCGCGCCGAGCGCGTCGACAGGAAGGAAGTCTTCCTTGCCGGGGAGCGAGGACCCCGGGCTGCGGATCTCGTCGTGTGGGCGACCGGCGCCGCTCCGGCTCGCCTCGGCCTGGATGCGCGCCTGCCGCACGACGGGAATGGCTTCCTCCGTGTGGCCGATACGCTGGAGGTCGTCGGGTGTCCGGGGCTCTTCGCGGCGGGAGACTGCGCGGGCATCGACGGGTTCGACTGGGTCCCCAAGGCGGGGGTCTACGCGGTGCGCCAGGGTCCCGTGCTCGATGGGAACCTGCGCCGTGCCCTCGCGGGCCGCCCGTTGCGCCGCTACCGGCCCCAGCGGGACTTCCTCGCCCTGTTGAATCTCGGGGAGCGGCGGGCACTGGGCGAAAAGCGGGGCTGGGTCGCCGCCGGTGCAGCGGTCTGGAAGCTCAAGGACCGGATCGATCGCCGGTTCATGCGCCGGTTCCAGGTGCTCGACACCGCGGGCGCGCCGGCGCGGGACTTTCCCAGTCCCGAGTCGATGGGCATGGAGCCGATGGAGTGCGGCGGTTGCGCGGCGAAGCTGGGCGCGGCGAGTCTCGACGCAGCCCTTGGGCGGCTCGACCCTCCGCCCGCGGACGAAAGTGTGCTCGTGGGTCTGGCGCGGCCCGACGATGCGGCCGCTGTGTCCTTGCCGGGCGGAGGTGTGTTGCTGGCAACGGTCGATGCGTTTCGCGCCTTTTGCGACGACCCCTGGCTCGTGGGCCGGGTGGCGGCGGTCAATGCCCTGGGAGACATCTTCGCGAAGGGCGGCCGACCCCGGCATGCCCTGGCCCTGGTCACCGTTCCGGAAACCGATGCGCGCGGCGGCGAGGAAACCCTCCACCAGGTACTTGCCGGCGTGCGCGCCGCACTGGATCCGCTGGAGGTGAGTCTCGTGGGGGGGCACACGACGCGCGGTCCGGAACTCTTCGTGGGGCTGTCGGTGACGGGCGATCTGCCGCCGGGCCAGGGTCCGTTGCCTCTCGACGGTGCCCGCCCCGGCGACCGCTTGCTTCTTTCGCGGCCCCTGGGAAGTGGCGTCTTGTTCGCCGCCGACATGCAGGGCCTGGCAAAGGGAGGCTGGGTCGCTTCTCTCCACGCTTCCCTCGTGCGGTCCAATCGCCGGGCAGCTGAGGTCGCGCGGCGGTTCGGGGCGACGGCTGCCCCCGATGTGAGCGGTTTCGGTCTCGCCGGTCACCTGGCCGAGTTGCTCCGCGCAAGCGGCGTTTCGGCGCGCCTGCGTCTCGAAGGGCTGCCCGTCTTTCCGGGCGCCGTCGATCTCGTGCAGCGCGGCGTCCGCAGCACGTACCACGCGCAGAACGCAGCGCTTCGCGACCGGCTCGTGCTTGTACCGGGTGCAGATGGTGTTCGCATGGAACTGCTCTTCGACCCGCAGACGGCCGGGGGGCTGCTGTTGGCCGTGCCCCAAGAACGCGCCGACGCTGCGCTCGCAGCGCTGCACGAGGCCGGCGATGTCTCGGCGTGCCGGATCGGAGAGGTGGTGGCGCCGACAGGAGACGAATCCCTCTTTTCCGTCGCGTGACCGTCGGCGCTATGGTGCCGGGATGGCCGAGCGGTTGCCGCTCCCGATTCCCTTCGGTTGGTTCCGCGTTGCGGATTCCGCTTCGCTCGCGACCGGGGAGGTCCGGGCCGAGCGCTACGCCGGCCGGGAACTGGTGCTCTTCCGAGACGCGTCGGGGACGGCGCGCGTCTTCCATGCTTACTGCCCTCACCTCGGGGCGCACCTCGGTCACGGTGGAACCGTCGACGGCGAAACCCTTCGGTGTCCCTTTCACGGTTGGCGCTTCGACGGCAGCGGGCGCTGCGTCGCAATCGACTACGCGCGGCGTATCCCGGCGCGCGCGCGGGTGGAGAGCTACCCCGTTTGCGAGAAGAACGGGATGGTCTTCTTCTGGTACCACCCGAAGGGCGAGTCCCCGGGCTGGGAAATTCCCGATGTGCCCGAACTGCGCTCCGATGCCTGGATGCCGCCCCATACGGTTCAGTACCGCGTGCGGAGCCACGCCCAGGAGATGGCGGAGAACGTCGTGGACCCCGCGCACTTCCAGGTCGTCCACGGCACCCCGTACGTGCCGGAGATGGACGTGACCATCGACGGGCACATCTTCCGCGGCTACCAGGGGCTCACCTTCACCACGCCCGCGGGTGAAAAGGAGGGTCGGGTCGACGTGGAGAACCACGGCGGGAGTTTCGGCGTGACGCGTTTCCAGGGGATCGTCGACACGCTGCTCGTGATCGCGGGCGCACCCGTCGACGCCGAGTTGCACGAGACGACGATCCATTTCTCGGTCCGTCTCGTACCCGGCCAGGAAGACGCGAGCCGGGGCATCGGGCGCGCCTTCATCGACGAGGTGACCCGCCAGTACACCCAGGACATCCCGATCTGGGAGAACAAGCGGTTCGTCGAAAATCCGGTGCTGTGCGACGGGGATGGGCCGATCGGCACCATTCGCCGCTACTACGCCCAGTTCTACGTCTGACGGCGTCGGTAGGCGACCGGGCAGGGGCGTGCCGCGCGGGCCACGCCGCCGATTTGTCGTCGCCGGGGCGCGGCGGCCGAGAACAGCGGCTCCAGCGCGTAGCGGTCCAGGAGTCGGCGCACCGCGGTTCGGATGGCAACGATCGAGAATCGCTGAGCGGGGCATGCGTGACGCCCGTGTCCGAACGTGCTGACGAGTTCCTGGGTGGGAAGCGCGACGTCGTCTGAGAGTCTGCGTCCGACGTAGTGACCGGGGTCGAAGCGGTCGAGACCCGCACCCGCCTGGGTATTCGTCACCGAGAGCATGGTGGCGATGAGAACCCCGGGCGAAAGGGCATAGGCGCGGTGACCGTCGTCGAATTCGAGAGGCCGGAGAACCTGGCGCAGGGTGAGGGAGCGTTGGGCCATGCGGATCGATTCGTTGGCACAGCGTTCCAGCAGGGCGTCGTCGCCCGCCTGCACCCGCGCCAGGAGTTCCGGGCGCAGGAGCAGGTCTACGAGGGTCCAGCCCAGGGCCGCGTAGAGATTGGACTGGGCACCCATGTGGATCACCACCACGTCGCGTGCCGCGCCGATCTGCCGTTCCCCGACCGGCGCGTCGGCCCAGGCTTCGTACACGCGGTCGAGAAAGTCGCCGGGCCGACCGCGGCGATCCCGTTCCCGGAGGATCTCCGCGAAGATCGCTTCGATGCGTCGCATCGCGCGCCGTTCTCGGCGCTTGCCGGTCGCGAGGCTCGCCAGTGTGGAGAGCGGGCGGACGAAGGAATCCGACGCATCCAGGCGGTCGAGGAGTGGGATCAGGCGGTCGAGTTGCCGCGCTTCGGCCGCCTCGGGCCCGGCCCAGCAAGCGAGACCCAGGCGGTGTCCGAGCCGCCGCGCCAGATGGAAAACCTCGAAGCGCCCGCCATCGCCGAGCTCTTCGAGTTGCAGGTGCACCGCGTCTTCCAGCGTGTCGAGATAGAACTCGACATCGGCACCCGCGAAGAGATCGTGGGGCCGGTGCCGTCGGCCCGCGACCAGCTCGAGGGGCACCTTGTGCTTGAACACGAGGGTGTAGGTGGCGAGGCCGAAGCTCGCCTCTTCTTCGGGCAACGCGTAGAGCCGGCGCACGCCTTCGGGAGAAAACGTGAAGAAAAGCCGGTAGCCCAGCGCGTCGGTGAGGAAGGTGTCCCCGAGTCGCTGGCGTTCCCGTTGGAGGAACGCGGTCGGATCGCGGAGCAGCGATGCGCCGGAGCCCAGCCAGGGGAGTCCGCGCGGGGACGGGGGAATGGGGGTGACCCGGGGAAGCGACGGCACGCACCCAGTATATTCGGGTTCATGCCGCGCGGATTTCTTTCGACGCCGAGCGCCCCGAAACGCTCCCGCCGCCGAGGTCCGCGTTGGCACTGATCTCCTCGACGCCGAGCGACTCGCCCGCTGGATGGATTTCGCGGGACTGCCGGGAAACGGGGAGCAGCCGGCGGTGCGCGCGATCGCGGGAGGCGCGAGCAACGAGATCTTCGAGTTGCGTCGCGGGGGAGAACGCCTCGTTCTGCGGCGGCCGCCGCGCCCTGTGCACGAGGGCCGCAACCGGGCGATGGCCCGAGAATTCCGGGTGCTCTCGGCGCTGCGCGGCAGCGATGTCCCGCACCCGGTCGTGCGGGGAGGCTGCGAGGACCCCGATGTGCTTGGGGCCTTTTTCTACGTGATGGACTTCGTGGACGGCTGGTCGCCGATGCAGACGGACGGCTGGCCCGCTCCCTTTGACACGGATTTCGACGCGCGTCCAGGCCTGGCGTGGGAACTCGTCGATGGAATCGCGAAGCTCGCGCGTGTCGATTGGCGTGCCGCCGGGCTCGAAGGTTTCGGCAAGCCCGAGGGGTTCCTGGAAAGGCAGGTGGATCGCTGGCTCCATCACCTGTCGGCGTTCCGCTTCCGAGACATTCCGGGACTCGACGTGGCTGCCGAGTGGCTGCGTTCCCACACGCCCCGCGACTTCGTTCCGGGCATCATTCACGGCGATTACCAGTTTGCGAACGTGATGTTTGCTCCCGGGAGTCCGGCAAGGCTGGCAGCCATCGTCGACTGGGAAATGTCCACGATCGGAGACCCGTTGCTCGACCTGGCCTGGGTTCTGATGGGCTGGCCCGAGCCCGGCGAAGCGGGCGGAGACAACCGGCTGGGCTACGTGGACTACACCGGACTGCCCGGTCGCGATGCTCTGCTCGAACGCTACGCCGAGCAGAGCGGCCTGGCGGTGGACGCCATCGACTACTACCTGGTGCTCGCGCGCTTCAAGATGGCGTGCGTGCTCGAGGGAGGGTACGCGCGCTGGGTGAAGGGCGAGGCCGAAAATCCCAAGATGGAGGCCTTCGGAGACGTGGTGCTGGAAATGGGTCGCCGCGCCGCAGATCTCGCCCGTTCGTCAAGCCTCGCCCCCACCGGGTAGGCGGGCACTGCGCAGGGCCGCGCGTCGTGCCTTGCCCGCGTCGTCGCGAAGGGCGCCGTCGACCCGCTCGAACGTTCGCGGCAGTTTCCACGCGACGAGCAGCGCGCGGAGGTGGTCGCGGAGCGCGTCGTCCGAGATCGGCGCCGAGAGTTCGACCAGGGCGTGGACGCGGTTGCCGAGATCTTCATCGGGGAGTCCGATCACGCAGCACGACCGGACGTCGGGGTGTTCGGTGAGGGCGGCCTCGACTTCGGCTGGGTACACGTTGCGCCCTCCGGTGAGGATCATGTCCGTCCGGCGGTCTCCGAGATAGAGGTAACCGTCTGCGTCGAGCCAGCCCATGTCGCCCACCGACTCCCAGCCATCGGGGGTACGGCGTGCTTCGGACCCGACGTAGCGGTAGGTCGAGCCGGGCCCCGTGGCCGGCAGCATGTAGATCTCGCCGAGTTCGCCCGTCGGCAGCGGCGCCCCGGTTTCGGGGTCGAGGATCCGCAGCTGCGAAGCAGCCGAGGGCTTGCCGACCGAGCCGGGGTGCGCGAGCCATTCGCGGCCCGTAATGAAGGTGCCGCCGATGCGCTCGCTCGGCCCGAAGGCTTCGCACAAGACGTCGGGGCCGAGCCAGTCGATCCACGCGCGCATCAGCCAGGCCGGACACGGGGCGCTACCGGTCATGACGAAGTCCAGCGAGGAAACGTCGCGGGACAGGCGCTCGGCTTCCGGGAGGCGCCAGATGCGCAGCATCATGGTCGGAACGACGTGCATCCGGTCGACCCGGTGTCGCTCCACTGCGGCGAGGGTCTCCGCGGCGTCGAATCGGGGCAGGAGCACGGCCGTGGCTCCGCCGAAGACTCCCTGGAAGGCGGCGCTGAACGGCACGGCGTGGGACAAGGGTCCGGGAACGAGTGCGGCGTGACGCGCCGTGAACAGGGGCGATGGGGCCTCGGGGTCGTAGCTGCCCGGGTTGGCCGGCAGGATGAGTTTCGGGGTGCCGGTGCTGCCCCCGGAAGCCAGGGCGCGCTCGTGGGGCGGCGTCCGATCGGGGAGGGGGCCGTCGGGGAGGGACGGAGTCGGCTCCTCTTCCGAATCGATCACGAGCGCCGGCTGGGCGCGTTCGACGATGCGGGCGCGTTCGGCGAGAGGCATGCGCGGCGAGATGGGGTTGGGCACCGCCCCGAGTTTCCACGTGGCGATACAGGCCTCGACGAGCTCGAGTCCGTTCGGGAGGGCAAGGGTCACGAGGTCGCCGGCGCCGACGCCGCGCTCGGCATAGGTGCGGGCGCGGCGGTTGGTGCGCGCTTCGAGCTCGCCGCGCCGGAGCTCTTGCTCGCCGCAGACGAAGGCCACGGCCTCGGGATCGCGATCCGCGAGCTCGCCGACGCGTCTGCCGTAGGAGACCTTTGCCAAGGAAACCGATTCCCGTCTTCCGGTCGGGTGGAATGCGCCGCGCCTAGTAGAACTGCCCTGCCCAGCGCCGGAAGGCGGGGATGGGTCCGTCTTCCTCGCAGAGCGGCGGGGTTTCGATGCGACGCTTGTGTTCAAAGATGCGAATGTCGGCGTCCACCTGGCGCTCCAGTTCGTCCACGACGGCGCGTGTCGCCGATTCATTGGCTTCCGCGCTTCCGAGGTCGCGCAGGTAGATCCGGGTGCGCGCCTCGACCTGGTCTGCATCGATCGGGGTCTGGGTGTCGAGTTCGAAGAGGGGAATCCCGATTTCGTAGCGCAGGCGTGCGACGCCGAGTCCCCAGAGAAACGCCGTCACATCGGTGTCTTCGGAGTCGGGGCTTTCCAGCGAGAAGTGGAGCTTCCCCGGCTCCTTGCTCCGTTCCCGGTACTCGGGCACAGACTTCGCGCCATGCACGTATTTCAGGTGCGCCACATCGACCACGTTTTCGAGGATTTCCTGCACGTGGGTGTGGATCGTCCACTCGAGCCGTGCCGATCGCAACCAGCCCTCCTCGGCCAGTTCGGAAATCGGGTCGACCTGCCAGTCGGGTCCACGGCCCGCGGCGTCGTACCAGACCAGCACGAGGCCGTTCGCTTCCTCTGTGGTCCAGCTCGCGAGTTTCGCGGCCGGGGGGATGCGTTTCGCATAGGAGATCTCGACGCAGGCGCCATCCGAGGCGCGAAACCGCCAGCCGTGGAAAGGGCAGCGAATGGTTCCGTCCTCGACCTGTCCGCCGACGCCGAGGTGCGCGCCGAGGTGTGGGCAGTAGGCATCGAAGACCCGGGGCTTGCCGTCGGCGTCTCGCACGGCGACCAGTTCCCGGTCGAAGTAGCGCAGGCGCTTGATCTCTCCCTCGGCCAGCTCGTCGCTGTCGAGCACGCTGTACCAGCCGCGGGGGATCGGGAGGTTCGACTGCTGCACGAAGGGTGCCTCCATCTACTCGCTCTTTTGACGTCCGCTCAGGCGCCGCCGGGCGTGAACGTGCACTGCAGGTGCTTGATGCCGTGGATGAAGTAGCTGTAGAGCCATTCCGGCTCGCCCGTTGCCTCGATGTCCGGGATCCGCCGGAACAACTCGTCGAACATCAGGGCGATTTCGCGGCGCGCGAGGTGGGCCCCCAGACAGTGGTGCGGCCCCGGCCCGCCGAAGCCCACGTGCTCATTCGGGGTGCGCAGGACGTCGAAGCGGAAGGGGTCTTCGAAGACGGCGGGATCGCGGTTCGCGGCGCAGTACCAGAGCACGACCTTCTCGCCCTCGCGGATCTTCTGACCGCCGATTTCCGTGTCGCGTGTCGCCGTCCTTCGGAAATGGATCACGGGTGTGGCCCACCGGACGATTTCCTCGACGGCGGTCGGCGTCACGCCGGCGAAGTCGGCCTGCCAGCGGGCGCGCTGCTCCGGGTACTGGGTCAGGGCGAGCAGCCCGTGGCTGATGGCGTTCCGGGTGGTCTCGTTCCCGGCGACGGCCAGCAGCACGAAGAAGGAGCCGAGTTCCTGGTCGGTCAGGTACTCGCCGTCGAACTCCGCGTTTACCAAGGCCGAGGTGAGGTCGTCGGACGGGTTCTTTCGGCGTTCGCGTCCGAGCTCCATCGCGAGGTCCGACAGGTCCTTGCCGGCGGTCAGGAGGGCTGCCAGGACATTTTCGATCTCCCCATCGGGGACGTATTCGGGGTCGTTGAAGCCGAGGATCACGTTCGAGCGATCGAAGACGAAATCGGTCTGGGAGGCGGGAATGCCCATCATGTCGCAGATGATCTCGAGCGGGAGCCGCGCGGCGACCTCCGTGACAAAGTCGCACTCTCCGCGATCGATGACCGCGTCTACGATGCGGGCCGCGGATTGCCGCACGTTCTGTTCCGCCTTGCGGATCATCCGGGGCGTGAACCCGCGCGAGACGATATTGCGCAGGTGCTTGTGCCTGGGGGCGTCCGTATTGATCATCGAGCCGAAGGATTCGAGGAACGCCTCGGGCAGGTCGCCGATGTTGCTTCCCTTGCCGGAGCAGAAGACTTCCGGCGTTCGGCTCGCCTCTACGACGTCGGCATGACGCGTGAGGGACCAGTAGCCGGGTCCCGGCGGGAGCATGGCGTGCCGGGCCTCTGGCTCGTGGTGGAAGGAGACGGGGCGCTGCTCGCGCAGCGTCAGGAAGGCCCCATCCCGTTCCGCGAGGGGGCGCGCCCAGAACTCGGCCGAAGAAAGGTCGATTTCGTCGACGGAGAGGACTTGGCGGGGTTCCACGTGCGCTCCTCGGCGGGGAGCGCACACATTACCATCCGGCGGCGGTCCTGGTGCGACCGCCGCTGGTCGGTGGGCCCGTCGAGGCGCGCTTCCCCGGTGGTGTCAGCGTCCCTTCGTCAGGCGTCCCACGTCGATGAAGCGGCGGATCTTGCCCTTGCTCGCCGGCGGTGTGCCGTGGGCATCCCAGAACTCGATGCGGTTGCCGGTTCCGGTCTGCACGTTGACGATCATGTCGCTGATCACCGGCAGCGCGCGGGGTTCCGGCACGCCTTCCCAGCCCTCGAACCACTCGCCTGTGAGCTCCGTGTCTTCGCTCCAGCGCTTCATGTGCCAGATGATCTTCCACAGCTCTTCCTTGCGGTCGTAGGCGAAGGAATAGAGCGGGGCCAGCGTCTGCTTGTCGAGCCAGATGTCCTTGAAGCTGTACGGGTGGTCGTCGTTCTTCGGGTTCATGCGGACGAGCCACGCGTCGCGCAGCTCCCAGCGGTCACTGGCGAAAGAAAGTCCGTAGGGACCGAAGTTGTGGTCCTTCTCGTAGGGGTACCCCTTCGCCATCGTATTCATCGGGGCGATCATGCGGCGCTCTTCCAGGCAGGTCCACTCGTACTGGGGAACGATGCCGTTGAAGCTCCGCAGGTCGTCCATCGTGAAGTCGGTTCCCGCGATGGCATCGGTTCGCTGGGCGGAGGAGATGCGGCGTACGCGGCGCAGGGTCGGCACGTAGACCCACGTGTCGTCGTTGCGCGCTTCCTTACGGGTCTTGTCCGATGTCTTGTAGCGGTAGTTGAGGACCTCGATGCCGCGGGCGTCGAAGGGTGCGTCCACGTGGACGCCGAAGGCGTTGATGCGCTTCTCGCCGCGGAAGATATGGCCGTCGTTGGGCTCATAGGTGGCCTCGTAGCGCTGGGAAAGGCGCACGGTCTTGCCCGTGCCCTCGTAGTAGAGCGGGAGCTGCTCGCCGCGATCCCAGTAGGAGTAGAAGAAGTGGGCCTCGCCGTCGCCGCCGAATTTCGAGAAGTCCCACATGATCTTGTTGCCGGCGAGCGGGTCGTTCTTGCAGTCGATGTCTTCCACCGGGAACGGGCGACCCATGGTGTAGTTTTCGAGGCTGCCGTCCGGGCCGATCCGGGGCTTGCCGTTTTCGCGCTCGGTCACTTCCTTGAAGCGGTCGTTGGGCGTGTAGTCGCGCATGGTCGGGCCAATGACCAGCTGCATGCCTTCGTAGAAGAAGAAGTCCCGGTTGTCCCAGAACTGCTCGGGCAGGAAGGGCTTCAGCTTGTCCACATCGTCGAATGTGAGGACGTCCCCCTCCTGGAACTGGGGAACGGCACCGCCCGCGTCCTCGACCGCTGACGCGGAAAGCGGGAGGAGGAGCCCTGCCGCGAGGGCAACCAGGGAAATGTGCAGGTGTCGCATGCTGATCTCCAAAAGATGTGGTTCGGGGGGCCGAGATCGCTCGGAGGCGAGGCCCAAACGGGCCTACACTAGACGAAATGGACGGTCCTTGGACACACCCATTCGGGGGAGGGTTCCCGCCGGCCTCGTAAGTCCCTAGAATCCCGTCCTTTACGGGTCGGCTTAGATGGAGGGGGAGGTGGCCCAGGACGAGTTCAGCGGGACGGACTTCATCCGCCACATGATCCGGGCCGACCTGGCGAGCGGAAAGCGCGAGGCGGTTCTCACACGCTTTCCGCCCGAGCCCAACGGCCATCTTCACCTGGGCCATGCCTGGGCGATCTGTCTCCAGTTCGGTCTGGCGGAGGAGTTCGACGGGGCGTGCGTCCTGCGGTTCGACGACACGAATCCGATGGCCGAGGAGGCGCGGTTCGTCGAGGCCATCCAGGAGGACGTGCGCTGGTTGGGTTGGGACTGGGGGAACCGGCTGACCTTCGCGTCGGACTACTTCGAGCAGATGGCCGGTTTCGCGGTCCAGCTCATCGAGCGCGGCCAGGCCTTCGTATGTGAGTTGTCCTCGGAAGAGATCGAGGCCCGCCGCGGAACGTTGACCGAACCCGGCGAAGCCAGTCCGTACCGCGACCGGCCGGTCGAGGAAAACCTGGAACTCTTCCAACGCATGCGCGACGGCGAGTTTGCCCCCGGTGACCGCGTGCTCCGCGCGAAGATCGATATGGGTTCCTCGGTCCTGCCCATGCGCGACCCGGTTCTCTACCGAATTGTCTCCGGGTCGCACCACCGGACCGGCGATACCTGGCATGTCTATCCCATGTACGACTTTGCGCACTGCCTGGAAGACGCGATCGAGAATGTGACGCATTCGCTCTGCTCCCATGAGTTCGTGGACCATCGGCCCCTGTACGACTGGGTGCTCGACAATGTCGACGCGCCGTCCCGCCCGGTCCAGACCGAGTACGGCCGCGTGGGTGTTTCCCATACCGTGACGAGCAAACGCCTGCTGCGGCGTCTCGTCGAAGAGGAGGTCGTGGCGGGCTGGGATGACCCGCGCATGCCGACGAGCGCCGGCAGGCGCCGCCGCGGCTTCACGCCCGAATCGCTCCGGGCGTTTTCGGCGGGGATCAATCCGACGCGAAACCCCAAGGTCGTCGAGTTGGCCCAGTTGGAGGCCGCCGTCCGGGAGGACCTGAACCGGCGCTCCCCCCGGGCGATGGCCGTCCTCGATCCCTTGCGGGTGGTCATCGAAAACTATCCCGAAGGCGAGACCGAGGAACTCGACGCCGTCAACAACCCGGAAGACCCCGAAGCGGGTTCCCGCAGTGTTCCCTTCTCCCGGGTGCTCTATATCGAGCGAGACGACTTCCTGGAGGACCCGCCCAAGAAGTTCTTCCGGTTGGCGCCCGGCCGCGAGGTGCGTCTGCGTTACGCCTACTTCGTGACGTGTACGGACGTCATCAAGGACGAGCAGGGACGCGTGACGGAACTGCGCTGCACCTACGATCCCGCGACGCGGGGCGGAGATGCGCCCGACGGTCGCAAGGTTCGGGGCACGCTCCACTGGGTATCTGCCGAGCACGCTGTCGAGGCCGAAGTGCGCTTGTACGGCACCCTCTTTTCGGAAGCCGCGCCGGGCGCCGACGGCAGGGATCTCTTCGAAGACCTCGCGCCGGATTCGCTCGAGGTCGTGCGCGGCCTGTTGGAGCCGAGCCTCGCCGCGTCTGCTCCCGGCGATCGCTTCCAGTTCGAGCGGCTCGGCTACTTCGTCGCGGACCCCGACATGCGCGAGGGGCGACCCGTATTCAACCGAACGGTCACCCTGCGTGACTCCTGGGCGAAAGTCGGGCGCGCGAAGCGCTAGTTCCGCAGCCGGATCAGGCTCTCCTGGCTGAAGGCGGCCACGGCCCGGCCGTCCTCGCACAGCGCATCGCCCCGCCCGAAGCCCCGCGAGCCGGTCGTCACCGGGGCTTCCTGTTGGAGACAGACCCAGTTGCGCAGGTCGATTGGGCGGTGGAACCAGACGGAGTGGCTGACCACGGCGGTCTGCACCCGCTCCGGCGCATCGGCCTGGGAAAGGTCCGGCATCGCTCTCATTGCGGTTCCAATCAGGTTGAGGTCGGTCGCATGGGCGAGGAGCGCCTGCTGTGCGGTTGGATCCGGCGGCGACTCGGCGGCCCGGATCCAGAGTTCAGTCTGCGCGGGACCCACCGATCGCGATTCGAGGTCGACGCCGGCGGCGAGCCGCGTCTCCCAGGGAATCAGCGGCATGTCCACCGGGGTCGCCGCGTCGGGGCCGGCCGGTGTCCTCTCGATCGACTGAAAATCCGGACCCGGTTCTTCCCGGTGCAGCAGCGCGGTTCCGATGAGAATCGGGGTCTGCCCTTGGGAGATCGAAACCTGGCGACTCGAGAAGGTGCGGCCGGAATGGATGCGCGTGACCGCGATCTCGGTCGTGGCGTCGCGTTCGCCCTCGCGAGGAAACGCGACGTGCAGCGACTTCACCGTCTGCTCGGGCGCGCTCGTCGCGGCGGCGATGATGGCCTGGGCCAGCAATTGGCCGCCGAATACGCGGCGGTAGTCGATCGGCAGGTTGGGTGCCGTGAAACGGTCTTCGCCGCAAGGCGTGAGTTCCATGCACGCGAGGAGATCCGAGAGCGAAAGGGCGTTCACAGGAATGGTGCCGGTTGTGTCTTCATCGGCTTGCGGGCTGCCGGTTCTGCCCATGATAGGCTGCTCGGAAGGTTACAGCCCACCCTAAGCTTTCAGTGTGCTATAAGCGACCGGTTCCGGAGGTTCTCCCCAGTGGTCGACGGAAAAATCGACATGAGCCGGCGCGAGCGGCGCAAGCGCGAGGTGCGCGACCGCATCATGGCCGTGGCAATGAAGCGGTTCATCCGCCAGGGTTTCGACGAGACCCGCATCGACGAGATCGCCGACGACGCCGACGTCGCTCAGAAAACCTTCTTCAACTATTTCCCGACGAAGCACGACCTCTTCCGGCAACTCGCCGAAGAGCGGATCGACGAACTGCAGGAGATCCTGGAAGAAGAACGGAGCGGTGCGGGGACGACCCGCGACAAGCTCGAGCACTGTTTTCTTCGCCTCTCGGAATTGCTGGAGGAGCGAGGTCTCCTGGCTCGCGACCTCATCCTCGAAGCCATGCGGGCCCGCCCGCCCGGAACGACCGGAGACGACATCACCCGGCTCCACACGGCGTTCGGCGACATCCTCCGCGACGGCCAGGGGCGTGGGGACGTGCGGACCGATCATCCCATCGATTTTCTGACGGAGATGGTTGTCGGCGGTTTCGGGGCCGTCATGACCAACTGGGCGAATCGTCGGGACTACCCGGTGAAAGATCGTCTCGCCCAGACTGCCGCATTTCTCGGAGAAGCCATTTCGCCCCGCAGTGCAGCGCGCCCCGGCGACGCTTGACCCGGCGATGACCCGGAGGAGGTTCCCATGAACGAGTTCGAGGGCCGAGTGGCGGTCGTGACGGGCGCCGCCAGCGGCATCGGCTTTGCCCTCGCGGAGCGTTTCGCCGCCGCGGGAATGCGTGTTGCGCTCGCCGACGTCGAGGCTCCCGCCCTCGAAGCTGCCGCGAAGCGCCTGGCGGAGCGGGGTGCGGACGTCCTCGCGGTTCCCACCGACGTATCCCAGCTCGATGCAGTACAGGCCCTCGCCGATCGCACCCGGGAGGCCTTCGGCGCCGTGCACGTCGTCTGCAACAACGCTGGCGTGTTCACCGGGGGGAAGCTCTGGGAGGCGCCGGCGGAAGACTTCGACTGGTTGATGGGCGTGAACGTCTACGGCGTGATCCACGGCATCCGGACCTTCGTGCCGATTCTCCTGGAACAGGGCGAGGGCGGGCACGTGGTGAACACGGCGTCGATGGCTGCGGTCACGTCGATGCCGTGGACCGGCATCTATTTCATGACCAAGCACGCGGTGCTTTCCCTGAGCGAAACGCTCTACCACGAACTCACGCAACTCGATGCGGGTGTCGGGGTCAGTGTCGTGTGTCCCGAACTCGTTTCCACCGGGATCGACCGCTCGGATCGGAACCGGCCAGACACGCTCCAGCTGGGTGCAGCCCAGGCATCGGACGAAATCCGAAAAATTGTGAACGAAAGCATTGCTGCGGGGGTCCAGACCGGCATTCCCCCCTCGCGAATCGCCGATCGAACCTTCGATGCGATTCGCGAGAATCGCTTCTATGTGCTCGCCGAGGACGTCTGGCGGCGTACTTGTGAGACGCGTCTCGAAGACATTCGCCTCGGCCGAAACCCCACCTTCGCACCGCCCATCGAAGAGGACTGAGAGGACGACATGCGCGCCGCACTGCTCGAATCGCCGGGCTCACCGCTGAACGTCGTGGACGACGTCGAGATCGAAGATCCGCGCCCCGGACAGGTGCGGGTGCGTGTGAAGCACTGTGGGATCTGCCATTCCGACCTGTCGATCGTCGACGGCAACTTTCCGGCGCCGACACCGGTCATTCTCGGTCACGAGGCGGCCGGGGTGGTCGACGCAGTGGGCGCAGGAGTGACACGGCTCGCGCCCGGCGATCCCGTGGTCCTGACGCCCTGTCCGCCCTGCGGCAACTGCTACTGGTGCGTACGCGGCGAGGCGGCGCTTTGCGGCGACGGTGTCGCCATTGCGATGAACGCGTTTCCCGACGGCCACACGGGCCTCTCGCGGGGAGGCGAGAACGTCTATCGCGGCTTGAACGTCGCCGGGTTCGCCGAGTACACGGTCGTGGAAGCCAGCGGCGCGGTGAAGATCGCTCCCGACATCCCGCTCGAGGTGGCCTGCGTCATCGGCTGTGCGGTGCAGACCGGCGCCGGCGCGGTGCTCAACGCCGCTGGCGTCGAGGAAGGCGCGACGGTGCTCGTGCTGGGTGCGGGAGGCATCGGGCTTTCCTCGGTGCAAGGGGCCCGGGTTGCCGGGGCCGCGCGGATCATCGTGTCCGATCCCGTGGCGGAGCGCCGAGAAATGGCGAAGCGGTTGGGTGCGACCGATCTCCTCGACCCGTCGGCAGACGAGGTTCCCACGGCCGTCCTCGATCTGACCGGCGGCATCGGAGTCGACTACGCATTTGAAACCGCCGGTGTCGCGTCATTGATCACCACGGGGCTGACCGCGACTCGGAACGGCGGAACCGTCGTGTGCATCGGAGCGCCGGCGCTGGACCAGAACGTGGAACTCGGTCCCGCGGCGATCTTTGCGTCGAGCGGGAAGAAGGTGATGGGCACGCTTCTGGGCAACTGCAACTCGCTTCGCGACGTGCCTCGGCTGCTCTCCCTCTGGCAGAACGGCAGTCTCGACCTCGAAGGCATGATCACGTCCCGCCGGCCGCTCGAGGAAATCAACGAGGCAATGGACGACTTGCGCGCGAGCCGGGGCGTCCGGACCGTGCTGAACCTCTGAAACTCAAAGAGAAAGGATTCCCCCCATGGCGAAGATTGCGGTCAACGAAGACTACGCGGCGAGTGCGGCGGATGTCTGGGCGAAACTCGCGGATTTCGGCGGCCTGGCCGGCTGGATGCCCGGCGTAGAGAAATGCGACACGGAAGGCGAGGGCCTCGGCGCGACCCGAACCGTCGCGATGGGACCGGTGAGTGTCGTGGAGCGGCTCGAAGCGTTCGACGACGCGGGCCGCAGCCTCTCCTATTCGATCATCGAGGGCCCCATGCCGACCCAGAACTACCTGGCGACGATCCGGGTGGAAGAGACGGGCGCAAACAGCTGTCACGTGGACTGGTCCGCGAGTTTCGATCTGCCCGAGGGAGTGACCGAAGCGCAGATCGCACCGGCCCTGGAGGGTGCCTACGGCGGCGCGCTGAAGGCGCTGAAGCCCTTGGTCGAAGGCTGAACGCCCGCGCCCCTGTCCGGTGCTTCCGGTGGCAGTTCCATCGGCGGCACTCCGTCGCAGTTCGTGCTGTCGGCATCGGTTGCGCGCTGCAGCCGTGCCGCGACGTGGAGGGCTGTGTCCGCAGCTTCGGGCCATGCGTCGGTGACGAGGCGGAGGCGCGCATAGTCGCAGAACGCCCGCTTCCGGCTATCGATGAGCCAGTCCGCCGTTGGGCGTGAGAGTCCGCGGTAGGCCAGCAATCGCGGCTCGAGGTCGGCGAGGAGCAGGAAGGTCTGGGAGGGGTAGTCGGCCGCGAGTGTCTCGAGCGCATAGCGGTTCCGGGTGTCGGGCTGCACGCCGGCAAGCCACGAGATTTCGCGCATCGCGGCCGCGTGGGCGACAAGGGCCGGGAGGACTTCGAGCACCGCGCAGTCGTCCGGGCTGCCGACGGGGCGTCCCTCCCGGGCGAGGTCGTCCAGGGTGCGGCACCGGGAGAGGGCTGCACGGTTGGCGCGGTCGGCGAGCGGTTCTCCTGCCTCCCCCGCTTGCCAGGCGGCGAGCCCGGCGACACGCAGGTGTCCGAGGCGCTGGTGTTCCCGGCGTGCCGTTCCCGCCGCTTCGCTCGCGCGGTGTCCCAGTTCGAGCAGCGCGCTCTCGGCGGTGCGGCGACACGGTGCGTCGCGGCACGCATCGCGTTCGGCGACGAGCGCGCGGAGCCGGTCGGCGCCAACGGAAGGAGCGGGCGTCGCGCAGGACAGCAGCAGGAGCGCGGGCGCGAAAACGGCGAGGATTCGGGTCACGCCGGTGGTGTCTCTCGCTAGCCGCCCCGCAGTACGTGCCCCGGGAGCGCTCCGGTGTGCTGGTTTTCCTCGAGCAGCACCTGGCCGTTCACCACGCTCGCCACGTACCCCTCGGCGTCGATGACGTAGCGCTCCGTGTTCGAGGGGAAATCCCGCGCCAGGTAGGCGTCCCCGGCTCGCAGTCGGTCCGGGTCGATGACCAGCAGGTCCGCCCATGCGCCCTCCCGCAGGACACCGCGGTCCTGGATCCCGTGGACCGTTGCCGGCATCAGCGTGTTGCGCCAGATCGCCTGCTCGAGCGTGATGGCTTCGGGCACCCAGTCGGTCAACAACCGGGTCGTGTAGTCCGCGCCGGTGAACGAGGCCAGGTGCGCGCCGCCGTCGCTCGACCCCGGCATGACGAGCGGGTTCTGGATGCCGGTGCGTACCACGTGCTGGATGAACTGTTCCGCCACCTCGTCGGATCGCGTGCGCCACTGGGTTTCCAGGCCTTCCTCGAGGCAGAGGTCCAGGAAGGTGTCCAGGGGGTCGGCATTGCCGCGCTCCGCAGCCAGTTCGGTGACCGTCCGTCCCACCCGGCCGGCGTTCTTCTCGTCGCGTACCGCTTCCACCTCCAGGCCGGCCCACTGAAACGAAGCGGTGCGCGTGTTCGGGTCGTCGAATTCGGCGCGGAGACGACTGCGGACGGTCGGGTCGGCGAGTCGTTCGTTGCGTTCCTTCTCGGGCAGGGTGAGGACCGAACGCCACTCGGGCATTTCGTCGAAGATGAAGGTGTCGGCCAGTTTCAGGTGCAACTCCAGCTTGTTCGTCGTGAACTGCGGGTGCATGCGAACGCCGCGCTCGAAGGCCTCCTCGCAGAAGGCGAGAGTGTCCTGCCACGCCATCGGATGGTCCGCCGTGGGCAGAAGGATGTTGAGTTCGATGGGCCGACCGGAGACGCGGTACATCTCGTACAGCAACTCGCGATCTTTGGCGTCGTAGCCGGAACCGAAACTCGGTGGAATGATCTCGATGGCGCCGCGGTCGAACTCCGCGAGCACGGCGCAAAGCGCGATGACTTCCTCCGGGGTCGCGAGGTTCGACGGGACGGGTCGCCCGTCCTCGCCGACGTGAATTTCGATCTGGGAGGTCGAAAAACCGATCGCGCCCTCCTGCATGGCCTCGCGCACGAGTTGCTGCATGGCCGTGATTTCTTCCGCGGTGGCCTCGCGCTCCGAGGCTTCTTCCCCCATCACCCAGCGCCGCACCGCGCAATGCCCGACGTAGGAGCCCACGTTGATGCCGAGATTTCCCTCGAAGCGCGCCCAGTAATCGCCGAAGCTCCCGCCCGAAAACCGAAGGCCTTCGTTGAGCGCGGCCCGAGACATGCCCTCGACGCGAGAGAGCATTCCCGCGAGCCAGTCCACGTCCTCGGGTTTCGCGGGCGCCAGGGTGAAGCCGCAGTTTCCGGTGAGGGCGGTCGTGACGCCGTGCCAGGAGGAGGGCGTCGCGAGGGGGTCCCAATCGAGTTGCACGTCGTAGTGTGTGTGCACGTCGATGAATCCCGGGGTCACCCAGCACCCGTCGGCGTCGACTGTGCGTTCTGCGCTCTCGTTCACGCGGCCTACGCGGGCAATGCGCCCGTCCTTTACCGCGATGTCGGCGCCGAAGGCGCGCATGCCGGTCCCATCGACGACGCGGCCGCCGCGAACCACCAGGTCCCAGGTCATGAGGGTTCTCCTCGCAGGATTCGTTCGTGGCAGTGTACCATCGTCGCTGCTCGGTCCGAGCGGGCGGCGCGCGTCGTCTTGGTTTTGCTGGGGCCGGCACTTCGCACCCGGAGGCGACATGTCCGAAAACGAGATTCGACCGTTTCGCATCGAGGTTCCCGACGCGGTGCTCGACGACCTGCGGGCACGTCTGCGAGGTGCGCGGTGGCCCGAAGCCCTCGACGATCCGGAGTGGGAATACGGGATCGAGCAAGGCTATCTGCAGGACCTGGCGGCCTACTGGGCCGACCAGTACGACTGGCGCAAGCACGAGGCGGAACTCAACCGCTTTCCCCAGTTCGTGACGGAGATCGACGGTCAGAACATCCACTTCCTCCACGTGCGCTCGGAACGGGAGGACGCGATTCCCCTCGTCGTAACCCACGGTTGGCCGGGGTCGGTGGCCGAGTTCGTGAAGATCGTGGACCCCCTGGTCGATCCCGCGCGCCATGGCGGGGATGCGGCCGACGCGTTTCACGTCGTGGCGCCGTCCCTGCCGGGCTTCGGTTTTTCACAGCCCCACACGGGAAAGGGGTGGGAGCCCGGTCGTATCGGACAGGCCTGGGCGAAGCTCATGGCCCGCCTCGGTTACACACGCTACGGCGCCCAGGGGGGCGACTGGGGGTCTCCGGTATCCGTGGGCGTCGCGCGTGCCGATGCCGAAGGCTGCATGGGGATCCACGTGAACTTTCTCTTCGCGTCGCCCCCGGAAGATTTTTCGGGGCCCAGCGAAGAAGACCAGTCGAAACTCGCCGGGCTCGAGCGGTTTACGAACCAGGAGTCGGGTTATGCCCAGATCCAGGGGACCAAGCCCCAGACGTTGGGCTACGCCCTCCACGATTCTCCCGTCGGCCAACTCGCGTGGATCGCCGAGAAATTCCGCACCTGGACCGATTGTGACGGCGTGATCGAGAACGCCGTCACGCGCGACGAGATGCTGACGAACATCATGCTCTACTGGGTCACGGGGACCGCGCCGTCCGCGGGACGCATCTACCGCGAGTCGCGCGCCTTCGGCGACCCGGCGCTGCTCGGCAAGCGCCTCGAGACGCCGGTCGGC
>JAYZFQ010000076.1:0-32256 GCA_036336695.1 Myxococcota bacterium | reverse complement strand
CCGGCTTCGACGCCATCAGCGGCTCGATGCTGCGTCTCAACCCCAAGGGACGGGGAGGCGTCAGTCTGAAGGAGCGGTGGAAGGACCGCTTCCACAACTATCTCGGGCTGACGATCGGCGGCTTCCCCAACCTGTTCATGAGCCACGGACCCGGTTCGCCCGGCGTGTTCTACAACATGCCGCTCGGTGCCGAGCGCCAGATGGACTGGATCGGCCGCTGCCTGCGCTATCTGCACGAGCAGGAGCTGGGGACCATCGAGCCAACGACCACCAGCGAAGACGCCTGGGGCGCCGAGGTGAGCACCATCGCCAACGCAACGCTTTTCCCCCGCACCGACTCGTGGTGGACCGGCGCAAATGTTCCGGGCAAGCCCCGCTACTTCTCCGTGTACCTGGGTGGCGGCTTGTACTACCAACGCATCACCGAAGTGAAGGACAAGAACTACGAGGGGTTCGTGTTCGAGCAAGCGCCCGCCGGCGCGAACGACGCCTGAGCCTCCTGTTTTCGGGCGGTCACGAAGCTCTCCTGCCGGGCCGCCGTAGGCTCCCTGCGCCCGGGTTCAGGCCCCTCGACAGAAGTCGGCGATGCTGCGTGCGGTTTCCCGGCTGACCTCGGGGCAGAGAATCGGCATGGTGTCGGAGCCATGGGCCGTTCCCATGAGCTGGCGGCACTGGGCGGGCACGCCGGCTTCGAGAAGCAAGCGATAGAAGTTGATGCCCTCGTCGCGCAGCGGGTCGCACTCGTTGACACTGATCACCACCGGCGGCAGGCCCTTCACGTCTTCCACCGTCGCCATTCCCGGCCACGCCAACGGGTTCTTCTTCTCGAGCTCTTCGATGCCGTAGGCCATGGCGCCCTGGTTGTTGTGGAGGTCGAGCAGGATGCCGTTGTTCTCGACGGACGAGGGGTTCTCCGGCAGCGGCCAGGTGCCCGCAATGTAAGGACACATGGCGTACAGGCCTCGCACGAGCCCGGTCTTGCCCTCGCGTAGAAGCCGCAGTCCCGTGGCGAGGGTCAGGTTTCCGCCTCCGCTCTCGCCGGCCACGATGATCCGCGAGGGATCGATTCCGAGGCGTTCGTGTTGCTCGGACACCCAGGCCAGGCCCGAGACGCAGTCGTTGAGACCCGCCGGATAGGGCGCAACTTCGGGCGCCGAAGAGGGCAGCAAGGCGTTGCGGAAGTCGACCATGGCCACCGCCACGCCCTGCTGCGCGATCATGCGGCCCCAGGCGCGGTAGTTCCCGTCGAAGCAAGACATGATCATCATCCCACCGCCGTGGATGTAGTAGACGCAGGGAAGAATCTCTTCGTTGTCCGGCCGGATGTACTGCACCTTGATGGTGTTGCCGTCCGGTTGCGAGGTGAACTCGACGGTTTCGATGCGGAGACCGGCGGAGGGCGAAATGTCTTCGTTGTCACACATCTCCGCGAAGGTCTCGAAAGCCTTGCGCCCCGCTTCGGCTTCCGGCGTGTTCTGAGCCGCGAGCAGTTCTTCGCGACTGTCGACGTTTCGCATCTGGGGATCGGGAAAGGCGGCCAGGATGGCCTTGATGCGCGGATCGATGCGGCGGTCGGAGGCGATGTCGGGCTTGGACATGGGGGGGGTTCCTTCGGTTGGAGGTGGAGATGGCGCGATCGCTACCCGGAGCCTATCGGCGCTCGGTCGCCGCGGTCAACGCCGACCCGGTCGGGCTCGGAGCCGCCCCGACTATTCCTCTTCGAAGCGCTTCGCCTGTTCGGCGCGGTAGTGCGCCATCGGCCGGAACTCGGAATCCTCGCGGTACTGGCCCTCGACGTAGGCGAGCACCTCTTCCTCGGGCAGACTCGGATCCCACCCCAGCGCGGCGGGCTGCTTCACGTGCCACGGCGTGTCGCAGAAGATCTCGATGCCGTTGCCCTCGGGATCCTTGAAGTAGACCGAAATCGCATTGCCGTGGGTGAGCGGCGCCACCGCTTCGACGCGGGGGTCTTCCGTGAGCTTCTCGTGGATGGCCTTGACGTCGGCGACGCTCTCCACCCGGAAGGCGTTATGGTCGAGGCTGGTCTCTTCCGAATCGCCGCGAATGCCCACGAGCGCCATCTGGTGGTGATCGCTCGAACTCCCGGTCATGAAGACGATCTCGGGTGCGCCCGGTGGCCCCATGGGCCCGCGGTCGGAAACGACCCAGCCCATCGTGTCACAGTAGAACTTCACCATCGCGTCGAGGTCGCGCACCTTGAGCACGCAGTGGGACCAGCTGACCTTCATTTCGTTGCTCCTGACCGAAGTCGGGCGATTCCGGGTTGACCGACGAGCATCGCACGAGGCAACACGTAAAGCGACCTCGCCTGGCCCGCGGGTCGCGCCTTTCCCTCATTCGGATCCGCTGCGAGTGACCATGCGTAAGCGCGACCGTCTCAAGCAGAACGATGCCCGGCGAGGCGCCGACGCGCTGTCGCCATGCAGGCAAGGGCGAGCAAGCCGAGGCCAACCGGCAGCAGGGCAGGAACAGGCTGCGGGCCATGCGCCGCGTCGTGCGCATCCATGATCGACTGGGCGATCGCCTTCAGGTCCGTGATGTACCCGGGATCGTGGGCGTAGGCATTCAGATCCACCCCGTAGATCGCGTTCAGCCACACCAACTCGGCCAGGTCGAGGAGGATGCCGTCTGCGTGGCCCTTGGCGTCGTTGAAGATCGACTCCTCCGTGTTGCTGATCAGCGCGACAACGTCCGGCAGATTGCCCGCGTCGAAGAGATTGCGCAGCTCGACCGCACTACGGCCGTAGGGAATGCAGAAGATCACGACGCCCGGGTAGAGCGCGCGGATTTCGTCGATGAAGTCGTGCCACGCATTGTCATGGGCGTTGATCCAGGTACTCGCGTACGTCGCCGTGTCGTAGTTCTCGGGGAAGTCCGCCCAGGGCAGTCCGATGAAGAAGCGGGTGTCCGGGTTCTGTGCGAGGGCATAGTCAATCCAGTTCTGGTAGCCCTCGGTCGTGGGGTAGGTCGGTTCGAAGGTCATGCCGAAGAGCTCGACGTTGCCGTTGTCGAGCACGGCCTGGATCTCGGCGCGCTTCACGGGGTCTTCCCACAAGGCCTGTGGGGCTCCGTTGGCCCCGCCCGCTCCGAGCACGGTCTGGGTGTGATCCAGGAAGCCCGCCGTCACTGCGTGGAAAGCCAGCCCCTGGGCGACCGGACGGAAGAAGCTATGACCGATGAACAACGAGACGTAGCCCGTCGTCGGCTGGGCCTGGACACTGCCGGCCAGCAACAGGAGCGCCGCCGCCCACGCGGCGCCCCGTCGCAGCAGCCGGTGCTTCATCCGCCGGACTTGCCGCCTCCGAGAATCCGCACATGCACGATGGATCGAAGACCCCATTGGCGATTCAGCCCGCTGTAGCTCGTTCTCCCTTTCCCTGGGTAGCAGCTTGTGCTCCCAGCGCCTCACCGAAGTGAAGGACGACCGCGACGGAGGGTTCGAGCGAGCGCGCCCTGGCGCAGGCGAAGCATGAACCTAGTTTTTTCAATGGGTTAGGCATCTCTCCTGGGTCACGGACGCCCAGCCGAAAGAGCTCTGCCCCGCGGGTTGGCGGAATTCACTTCCGCGAAACGGCGCTTTCGTGGGAAAATTCTGGTCGCTGGGAGGGAGCCTGAATGCGCTGGCTCATGCTGATGAGCTGTTCTCTCGTGCCCATGCTCGCGGGGCCCGCCGGGGCCGTGCCGTCTTTTTCGGGCCTCGGTGACCTCAGCGGCGGGGTCTTTCGCAGTTATGCGTACGGGATCTCGGCCGACGGGTCTACCGTCGCGGGCTCCAGCCAAACCGCTTCGGGCAACCGTGCGTTTCGCTGGACCGCGGCCGGCGGCATGGTGAATCTCGACAGCCTGGGCGGGTCCCACAGTTACGCCTACGGTGTCTCCGCGGACGGATCCACCGTGGTGGGTACGCACGTTGCGTCCGGCAACGAGTCCTTCCGCTGGGCCGAGGCCGAGGGCATGACGATCGTGCCCGGGTTTTCGAGCGCAAATGTGAGCACGGCCCGCGCCACCTCGGCAGACGGCTCCGTCATCGTGGGCACTTGCTGCGTGCCAAGCAACAGGCAGAGTTATCGGTGGACCGAGGCCACCGGCATGGTAGGTCTCGGTGTCCTGCCCGGCGAGACCCGGAGCGATGCCCACGGAGTCTCCTTCGATGGCGAGGTCGTCGTGGGGGGCAGCGGTTCCAGCGCATATCGCTGGACCGATGTAGGCGGCATGGTGGACCTGGGCGACCTGCCGGGGGGCAACGATTTCAGTTTCGGCTTCGGGGTTTCCGGAGATGGTCAGGTGGTCGTCGGGTCTTCTAATTCGGCATCGGGTAGCGAAGCCTTCCGTTGGGACGCGAGCAGCGGCATGGTGGGGCTCGGCGATATTGCGGGCTTCGGCAGCAGAGCCTTGGCGGTCTCCGAGGACGGATCGGTCATCGTCGGCTGGGACAACGCAGGCGGTGGCACCAAGGACGCCTTCATCTGGAACGCCGAAAACGGCATGCAGGACCTCCAGCAGCTTCTCACCGACCAGGGCCTCGACCTCACGGGCTGGAACCTGTCGGAAGCCCAGGGCGTCTCGGCCGACGGGCAGACCATCGCCGGGTTCGGAACCAACCCTTCGGGCTTTACCGAGGCCTGGATCGCGACGGTCCCCGAACCCTCTAGCGCCCTGCTGCTGGGGTTGGGGCTGTTAGGCCTGGCCGCACGCAGGAAAACCCACTAACGGCCCGTCGCGTGGTTGGGTTTTCCTCGCCGCCCCGGACCCCGTTACCGGCCTCCCGCTCCTCGGGGTATCCTCCCGAGCGGTGCCAACCATGACCAAGACTCGCTGGTTTACCCCCGCCGTTGCGTGCCTCCTGTGGCTCGGCGGCTTTACGCAGCCTGCGGGGGCTTACGAGGTCGAGGCCAACAGCGCGGGCAACACGGTCTTCATCCTCGTCTGGAACCACCAGCCTTCCGCGACCTTCGATTCGATCGCAGTCGGCGAGACGCTTCCCGGCTTCGTCACCCAGGCCTCGGCCACGCTCGTTCCGGCATCGGTCCCGGCCAACCAGAGCGACCTGGCGGCGGTGGAGTTCGACGTGGGGGCCGCAGCAGCGGGATCGACCGGGGACCTCACGCTCGTCGTGTCGGGGAGCGCAGGCGGCCAACCGATCGACGTCGTCCTGACGGTGCCGCTCGAAGTCGTGACGGTCGCGCCCGAAGCCCAGGGCCTGGTCGGAGAGGGAATCCCCGCACCCGATCCCGGCGGTGCCGACTCCGACAGCGATGGCATCACCGACGCGCTGGAAATCGCCTTCGGGAGCGATCCCAACGATCCGCTCTCGACACCCGGCACGACGCTGACAGCCGTCCCGGCACTCCAGGCCCTGGGGCTCGCCGGCCTCGCCGCACTGCTCGTACTGGGCGCCACCCGCCTGGCCCGGCGCCATCCGCCTGCGCAGGCCCGCCCATGAGTTCACGCAGGCGACACCTGGCCTTGTGGTGCGGCGCTTTCGCGCTCCTCGTCACGACGCAGGCGCGCGCTGGCGACCCGACGCGCATCCAGCTCGTCGCGGAAGTTCCCGGAATCGCCGTGGCCATCGCCGATGCCTCGGGCGAGATCACCGGGCCGGTCGACGGCATCGCGACCGACTGGCTTTCCGGCAGCAGTCCGGGCGCGCAGCTTCACCTTTCCATCCCCTCGGCGAACGGCACGGTCACCTGGGGACATCTCGACGGCGTGGGCGGTTTCGTTGCCGGGCTCCCCGCCACGAACTCCGAGGGGAGCTACGACACGACGCCCTCGGGCACGGCGCTCGAACGGCATTACAACCCGCCCCTGGAATTCGACACCAGTGCCCCCAACAACGCGGTGCAGCGCCCGGTCACGCTGGCCGTGCGGATCGAGCAGGTGACGGGGGGCACGGCCGTACTGTCGTCGGAGATCGCGCTCGTGAAGCCCCCCCTCGTACTCGTCCACGGGATCAGCTCGGATCCGTCATCGTGGACGAGCTTCGAAAGCGAGTTTCGCAACAACCGCGGCTTCAAGACCTTCGCGGTCGACCACTCGGGCGGGTCCTACACGAGCGGGGCGCCCACCTACGGCGGCAACGGCGACCTCCACGACTGCTATGCCTTCGTTCGCGGCGGCATGTCCGGATCCGTGGGCATACGCGAAGCGCTCGAGCGTTTTCGCACGGGGCACGCGACAGCACATCCGGGGCAGAAGATCGTTACGGCCAGAGCCGACATCCTGGGAAGCAGCTACGGCGGCCTTTGTGCGCGCTGGTACGCCGAGCAGGCTTCCGACTACGCCGGGGACGTCCGCAAGTTGCTCCAGATGGGGGCCCCCAACCGCGGGGTGCCGGCCGCCAACATGAACGTCCAGGCCGTCAGCGACCCGGTAATCGCCAACGCGTCCTCCCAGCTCTTGTCGCCGATCGACACGATTGCCGGCACCCTGCAGTTGATCGACGACGTGGGTTTTCTGCGCTGGAAGAAGGGCAGCATCCCCGAAGACACCGTGCCGTCGCTTCAGGTCCTGACCGCGGGCTCCGAGATCCTTGCGCAGTTGAATGGGCCGAACGCATTCCGCGACGAGGTTGCCTACGGATCGATCGTCGGCACGGACGACCAACTCGATTTCCTGGGACTCCCCCTGCTCAACATCCACTACGACCTCGACCCCGTCGTCAGCGTGTTGTCAGAGCAGAAATCCTACTTCCCGGTCATGCCCATTCTAGACGCGGGGCCCAACCAGAGCGACGCAGTCGTTCCGGGGTGGAGCGCGACGCTTCCCGCCCGCTCGGCGGACGTGCCCTTCGATCACCTGGGCATGCACGACAGCACGACGGTGCACAACACCGTGTCCCTCTGGCTCCAGGATGCGACCCTGCCGCGCGGCGCTGCCCACCGCGCAGCCTTCCACGCTCAGGTCATCGATCAACAGAGATCGCGGACGAACGCCTACCGCGGGAGTTCCCTCGTGGGCACCCAGAGCGTGGGCGCCGGCCTCGTGGAAGATGCGATCGTGCAGGTCAAGTTCTCGGGCGACGCACTCTCCACGTCCGGTGGCCTGCCGGTGCTCGGCTCCCAGGGCGGAATCGTCACCGCGACGATGACGGGCATGGTTCGGGTCGACGTCGCGGGCGCGTCCCAGTTGGAGACGGTTACGTTGGTCAACGACGGCACCTTTGGCGACACGGCCCTGCACGCCGTGACCGCGAGCCTGGACCCCGGCACGACGCCCCAAGGAGAGTTCTTCACCTTCTCGATCCCGGCGCACTTCGGGCGGGACCAATCAGCGAGCATCCTCGGGCCCGACGGCAGCGTTTCGAACTTCGTCGGCGGCGAAATCTGGAGCGTGGGCTACGACATCTCGGCGCAGCCGGATTACACGCAAGCCCCCTGGACCGATATCGATTTCCCTGCGTACTCCCTGGCGGCGCCCTTCGTGCCGGGCGAGACGTCCCCGTTCCAGGTCGGCCCGGCGCCCGGGAGTGCGTTCACCCTGGAAGGAGGCGTGCACGCGACGGGTCCCGGGATCGCTGCGGGCTCCCAGTCGGTGACGTCCGAGATCTGGGAAGACAACTTCTTCAGCGACACCCTGCTCGAGAGCCGTTCGTTCGGTGTCTCCATGCCGCCCGACGCCTTTACCGGAGCGCTCGTCCCGTATTCGGAACCCGGCTTCTTCCTCTTCGAGAACGCAAGCGGCCACATCGAGGGCAGCGCGGCGTCGAGCGGCGAGAGCACGGCCACGGTGTACCAGTTCCTCACTCAGCCGGGCGCTTCCAACCCGAGTTCGGCAAACGTCACCGTCACGGGGGCACCATGAGGCGCCGCCGGACACGTTCACGCGCCTGGAGCGCCCTCGCCTGCTTCGCGCTCCTGGCCGCCGGTCTCGAGGCATCTGCCGGGCTTCCGGTCCGGGACCGGGAAGTCCCGGACCTCGATCGGCCCGACGGCGCGGTCCTCGACCTGGCCACGGGAGCGCTGGCAATCGCGCCACGCCCGCGCGCATTTTCCGACGTCGAAGCCTACAAGGCGGCCCTCGCCCAGCTCGGCGATCTCGCCTACGAAGATGCCCAGGGCGGGATGCTTTTCGTCGCTTCCGGGTTCGCCGTTTCGCTCGGCGAAGCAACTCCCGAACCCGGTTCTCTGCAAGATCTCGCGGGGCGGCTCGAAGCGCGCGACTTCCTGCGCCGCGAGGAGCTCGCGCCAGGCGCCTGGCTCGCCGTCCGCGCGCGCTCCGGCGGGCTTTCCCTGGCCCGGGTCGTTGCAAGGACGGGAAGCGCGATCCGCCTGGCGTGGTCGCCGCCCCGGTCCGCGAAGCAGCCGTTCACCCCGAAGTGGGTTGCGGCCATCGCGGCCCGCGGTCCCGCACGCACCCGGCAGGGCCTGCTGCCGCCCCTCGGCAGCACCGCCGAGACGGTGCTCCACGTATCCGACGCGACCTTGCGGCTCGGGCCTCCGGCACCGCAGCCCCTCTCGGCCGACGCACTCGCTTCCCTGGTGGACGCCGTCTCCGAAACGGGCGACCTGGCCTACCTGCGCCCGCGTTCCGGGCGGCTCGTCGTCGCTTCCGGCAAAGTCGCCCAACTCGGAACCGGGCCCGTCGCGGCACTTTCGGGCCGAGACCTGGGCGAACGACTGCGCGATCGGGCCTTCGTTTCCGAGGATACGCTCACGCCCGGGAGCGTACTCCTCGTCGGCACCACCGACGGCCGCTATGCACTCGTGCGCATCGACGCGGTCGAGCCGAAGGGGCTGCGCATCAGTTGGCTCGTGCAGCCCGACGGAAGTGCACGGTTTACGGACCTCGCGGCATTCGACGCGACCTTCGAGACACCGGAACCCCGGGTGCTCGACGGCCTTCTCCTGACGGCCGCGACGCGGGGAGACGCCGCCGAAATACTGCGCCTTCTCGCCCTGGGAGCGAACGCGAATACCCGCATCGGCAGCGGCGCCCGGCCGGCGCTCGTCCACGCAGTGATCGACGGCGACGCCGCAACCATCGCCCTGCTCCTCGCGGCGGGTGCCGACCCCGAAGGTTCCGGTGACGACGGCTGGAATGCGCTGCACGTGGCAACCCGGCTCGGCCGCACGGAAACCGTCAAAGCCCTTCTCGAGGCCGGAGCGGAACCGGGCGCCCGCACTCTCGAAGGACTGGACGTCCTGGGGGTCGCCCTGGCGACACCGGGCGACAACGTCGAACTGATTCGCCTGCTGCGGGCGCAGCCAGGAACCACCGACACCCTCTTGCTCGCGGCACGGGTCGGGGACGTCGCAGCCATGCGGTCCATGCTCGCTGCGGGCAGCGACGCCGACCTTCCGCAATACGGCGGGCGAACGCCGCTGGAGATCGCGGCGGCATACGGTCAATCCGATGCCGTGAGCCTGCTGCTCGAAGCGGGCGCCGACCCGAGCCTCGAAACCCGGAGCGGAGACTCTGCGCTCGTGGCCGCTGTCAGTGGCGGGCACCTCGGTGCAGTCGCGCGGCTCGTCGAACACGGCGGAAGCACTGTTGACCAGCAACGCGAAGCGCTCCTGCGCGCAAACGTCGAAGGTGCTGCCGAGATCGCCCGGGTGCTCCTGGAGGGGGGAACCCACGCGACCGAACGGGGACGAGAAAGCCTTTCGCCCCTGGAACACGCGATGCGCTACGGAGACGCTGCCTTGGTCGACACCTATGTCGAACAGGGCTTCGTCCTCGACATCGCAACTGCCGCCCGGCTGGGTCGGCTGGAACGCCTCGACGCCCTGTTGGCGGAAGGCCAGGACCCCCACCGGGCGGCTCCCGACGGTCGTTCGCCGCTCCAGCTTGCGATCGAGAATCACCGGTCCGAGGCGGTGCAGGTTCTCCTCGAGCACGGTGTCGCCCCGGATGCACCGCTCGCAACCTGGGACGGGCGCGCACCGCTCCACGAGGCTGCAGCACAGGACGACGCCCGCATCGTGAGCCTGCTCCTCGAACGCGGCGCCAATGTCAACCGGCTCGACCGGGTGGGACGAAGTCCGCTCTACAACTCGGTCGTCCAGGGGCACACCGCAAACGTCCGCATGCTCCTCGCCGCCGGCGCCGACCCCAACCTGGCACCCGCCGGCGAGGCGCTGCTCGACATCGCCCGCGGCGAAACCATCCGCGCGCTCCTCATCGACCACGGTGCCCTCGGTCGCGCCGACACGGGCGCCGGTCGCGACTAGTTCGAAACGGGGAGCAGCCGGCTACTCGAAATAGCCGAGCGCGCGCAGGCGTTCGAGCAGCACCTCGTCCGCTCCGGACGGCGCCGTGCCCAGCCGTTCGACGGGACCCACGTCGTGGGTGTCGATGGGTTCCGGCGGCGTCCGGTCGAGAAACGTCGCCACGCGGCCCTCCATGTCGCGCCCGGCGGGAATCCCCAACCAGGTCAGAATCGTCGGGGTCACGTCGAGAATGCTCGTCCCCTGGGTGGAAGCGCCCGGTTCGATACCCGGACCGCGCGCGAAGAGCACCCCGTCCACGGCCTCCTCGGTCTCGTGCATGCCGGTAATCGTTTTCAACGCGTGACCAGCGGCGAAGCCATGGTCCGAAAGCACGAGGACGAGATCGCCGGGCCCGGCGAGTTCGAGGATTCGCCCGATCAGCGCGTCGGTGTAGGCGTAATAGCTGCGCAGCGCCGCAGCCCCCGCGGCACGCCCTTGCGGCGACGGGCGGAGGAAGGCCGGGTACGCATCGGGAGGCTCGAGGGTGCCCCAGAGAACGTGGGATACCCGGTCCACCCCCGTCAGGAGGACCATCAACAAGTCCGGCCGAAGCTCTCGGTCGATTTCGACCGCCATGCGCGTGAGCACTGCGTCGTTTTCGAAGTACATCGAGAGCCGGGAGGAATTCACCCACTTGGGCAACTCCGTGTTTCCGGCAAAAGGATCCGGAAACTCGACCGCCGGCTCCGGCGACTCGAGGATCGACACCAACCGCGGCTCCCAGGTCTCGGGGTGGACACGAGGCCCCGAGGCATCGGAAATCGCCCGGGTAATGTTCTCCCGTCCCGCGATGTCTTCTGCAATCAGGTGGTCCGACGCCATCACGCCACGGATTTTTTCGGGCGGGTAGGTGTTCCACCAGCCGATGACGGCGACGGAGAGTCCCGCATCCGAAGCGATGTTCCAGAGCGCGTGGACCCGACGATCGTGGCTCGAGAGCAGCCGCCGCACCCCGTCGGCGCCCTCCCGGGCAAACGAGGTGACACCATGCGCTTCGGGAGACTTCCCCGTCGCGATGGTGTTCCAGACACGGGGCGACAGAAGGGGAAGCTGCGACCTGAGCGGGCCCGAGGCTCCCTCCGCAGCGATGCGCGCCAGGTTGGGAAGCTGCCCCGCATCGATCAGCGGCTGCGCCAGTCTCATTGTGGCGCCATCGATCCCGATGACGAACACGCGGCCCCGGCGTTCGGGTCCACAGCCCGCGCACAGCATGGCCGCGCCGACGAGTGCGACCCCGATGGCCCGGACCGGGCGGCGACGCAGCCAGGAACTCACCCGGCGCAAGGTATCAAAGACCAGCGCCACGCGGCGAGAGCGGCGCTACGGGTGCGCCCCGCGGAACCCGCACGCAAGAGACCCTAGTCCGGAAGTGTGAACACCGTCGCACTGGGCGTGCGCCCGCCGCGCATCACGTGCACCAGGAGCGGCACTTCGACAAAAAGCGTAAGTGCCAGCCCGCCGAGCGCGATCCCGAGCGTGATGCGGGTCGCGAGCAAGTCGAGCGGAAAGAAACCGAACAACAGGGCCAGGACCACCAGGCTGGCGGCGAAACCGCTGAGAGACATCGCGAGAAACTGTTGCCGGGAACTGGCCTCGCTGTCGAAGCGGAACAGGAAGGCGCTGGCGAGAGACGGCGAGAACGCGAAGCGGCTCCCGGAAAGCGACGCGCCCAGCAGGTGGCCCCACTCGTGCGCAAAGTAACCACACATCCCACCCAGGACACCGGCCGCGATTTGCCAGAAAACGCTTTCGCCTCCCCCGGGAGACAAGGCGAAGCTCCACGCAACGATCGCGACGAGCGAAAGCGTCAAATCGCGAACTGCCCAGCGAACTCCCATGACGGCCTCCTCCTGCTTCCGACCACAACGTTACCAACCTTGCCCTCTTTCTAAAGCCTTGAGGCGAACGCCGCCTTCCTGCAGACTCGCCGGGTGCGAAGGATCGGAGCGCAGATCGACGATGAAACGCTCGACCGGGCCCTGCGACGCTGGAGCCGCACGGCGCTCGCCTTCGACATCTACGTCGGCAGGGACCGGTACGAATTCTTCCACTCCAAGGAAGTTCCCGGAGCCCTCGTCGCTTTCCGGAACTACGGAAAGGCTGACGCCGTCCTCGGGGAGGTCCTGGCGCCCGAAGAACACCTGCAGGCGGTCTGCAGGGAATATTTTTCCGATCGGATCGCTCGCAGGCGCGCCGTATTGGGATTCTCCGTGCCGCGGAGTTTCGCCGAGGCCGCAGTCGAAGCCGGTGCCGCAGCGGTTCAGTTCACGGCCGAGCCGGAACTCGACCCGGCGCATTACAAGCCGTCGGGAAAGCACGCCAAGAAACTCCGGTCCTATGTCAAGCGACTCCGGTTGGCAGGCGTCGAGGGCGTCGAAGCGGAGAAGGCCACGTCTTCCGCCGCGTTTCGCCACTCCGCCGACCACCTGATCGACACCTGGCTGGCCCACGGTCCGCCGCGGAACAGTCACCTGTTGGAAGTGGACCCGTGGATCGGCTCTGAACACAAGCGTTACTTCGCCGTTCCGAACCCGGAGGAGCCGAACCAGTTGTGGTCCCTGCTCATCGCCCACCCGATCTGGGCGCGCTCGGGCTGGCACTTGTGCCACCTGATGCACGCCCCCGAGGCGCCGCGCGGGGTCAATGAACTCGCGGTCTTGACCGCCATCGAGCGGCTCGGCGAAGAGGGCTGCCGGTACGCGACTTTCGGTCCGTTCTCGAGCCCCACGGCGGGCAATTTCCTGGGCTTTGGCCGCATCTGGCATCCCCTGCTGAAGTACATCTACGACACCGTGGCTCGGCGTGTCGGTTACGCCCACACCCTCGAGTTCTACGAGAAAGTCCAGGCACCCCCCTGGGCGGATCGATACATGGTCATGACGCCGCGCCACTTTCCGGTGCGCGCGCTGGGTGCGCTGATGGAGTTGACACACGTGCTGGGCACCCATGGCCGGCACCCCGTGCTCGGCCACCCACCGCGAGGCAAGCACAGGGCCACGCAGTTTGCCTGACCGCGTGTCGCGGGCTCCGTCGAAGGCAACGGCTTCCACCGCCCGCGTCACCTCTTAGGGTCCCGGAACGATCGAGAGCCGACACTGCGATAGACTCCGCTGCGAGGCCTCCTTGGGAAGTTTTTTCTCGACTCTCCGAGCCGCCGCCGCGGTCCTTCTGCTCGCGACCGCGTGCGGTGACGATGAGCGGCCCAACGTCTTGCTCTATGTCGCCGACACCGTGCGCGCGGACGAACTGGCCTGCTATGGCAATGACGCGATCCAGACGCCGAACTTCGACCGCCTCGCGGACGAAGGCATCCTGTTCGAAAACGCGTACGCACAGAGTTCCTGGACCCGGACATCGATGGCGTCACTGCTGACGGCCACCTATCCCGAAGTGCACGGCGTCGAAGCACGAATGGATCCGCTGAGCGAGCAGCTCCGCTTTCTCCCGGAAATCCTCTCGGAAGCCGGCTATTCGACCGCCGCCATCACGAGCAACCCCAACATCGGCTCCGCGTTCGGCTTCGACCGGGGGTTCGATGATTTCTTCGAACTCTACGAGCGCCGCAATCCGGGACGCGTTCGCATCGGAGAGTTCGTCACGACTGCAGACGAGATCAGCGAGGTCGCGATCGAATGGATCGACCGGGCCAGCGAGCCGTTCTTTTTACTGATCCTCTCGGTCGACCCGCACTCGCCCTATGAACCGCCGGACGGCTTCGACAACTTCGGGGGCGACTATGAAGGGCCTGCGACCGGAGCCAGCGCGTTCATCAATCGAAGCGACCTGACCCGCGCCGAACAGGAGCGGATCCGGTCACTCTACCGCGGCGAGATCACCTTCAACGACCATGCCTTCGGCATGCTCGTCGACGATCTGAAAGCGCGGGGGCTCTACGACCGCACGGCGGTCATCTTCGCCTCGGACCACGGCGAGGAATTCTGGGAGCACGGGGGCCGCGGCCACGGCAAGACGCTCTTCGAGGAAGTCCTCCGCGTGCCGCTCATCCTGCGGCTCCCGGGGGGCTTTCCGGCGGGCAAGCGCGTTGCCGCACCCGTCGAACTGGTCGACGTGCTGCCGACGATCCTGGAACTCTGCGCTCTACCGATGCCGCCACAACTCCAGGGCACTTCCCTGCTTGCGTCGCCCGACCCCGATCGGCCCATCCGGTCCCGTCTCGTACTCGACGGCGCAGAACTCGAAGCGGTTCGGCTCGGTGACCGCAAGTTGATTCAATCTCCTGGCGGCACGACCCTCTTCTTCGACCTCGAGAAAGATCCGCGGGAACAGGATGCCCTTCCGGCAGAACTCGGATCACACCAGCGCGCCCTCCAACAGAGTATCGACCAGAGCCATCGGGCGAGCGGAGCACTCCGCGCCACCCTCGGCGGCCTGGAGAAGCCTGCCCCCGTGCAACCGGCGGAGCTCAGCGCCGAAGTGACGCGCCAACTCGAACGCCTCGGTTACCTCGAAGCGAAAAAGGGGGACGACTGAGCACCGAACCGAAAGCCGCGGCGAAACACACAGCACCCCCACGGTTTAAATGCCGTTTCATCTGGCGGATTTGGTCTAGCAAGCTGCACAAAAGCCACAGGCGATTTCGAAAACTGATACGCTATCCGCTTATGCCCACAGACACAGCATCATTGGGCCCTCAACGACAGCGAAAGCTCTCGAAAGAACGCATCCTCTCGGCAGCGTCCAAAATTCCTTACCACGATCTTACGATCGGACGCCTGGCGCGCGAACTCGATGTCACAGCCCCTGCCATCTACAGCTACTTTGCAGGAATCGACGCCATCCGCGCGGCGCTGGCGCTGCAGTCGATCGAAGATGCCGACTACCTCGACGACCAGCCTCTTGGAAATTTTGGCGCGTTCATGATCCGGTTTTTGAAAGACTTCCGTGGTTTTCTGGATGAGAACCACCTAGAACCGGCGCTTTTCAACGTCGACTTCGGTGCTTCGCGATTGAGGGATCAGCCCAGCATTGTGCTCTTGAAGCGCCTAGAGCATTTCCTTGGATGCGCAGAAGAAAACGGAATCAGTCCCCAAGCAGCGATGCCCATGTACTGGTTCCTCACCGACATCATGGCGCACGCGAGTTGGATCACGATTGAGCGGAACTGGGTGACCCGCTTTCGGAGCAAGCTCGAAGAAGACATCGGCGGGCACGACGAGAACCGGTTCCCGCAAATCCGGGCGTATCTCTCGGGAGGCGGAAACAGTACGTTGGATGGCGACGCCCTCTTTCTGATCTTCGCCACACTGGTCGGGAAAGCCCTCGCTGGCGAGTTCCAAGCGCTAGCGGGCGAAAGCGGCAGCTCCGGCCCGACCCGAAACGACCACTGACCGGGTTCAAGCCGTTCAGCACAGGCCGCGGCCCGTGCCAGTTCGAGGTCGGGGGGTCGGCGGATGGTCCGCAACGAGATCTCTCCGACATTTTCCGTCCGTCTGCTGGATGACGCGGTAGCTCATCTTCTGTTTCGCTGCTGGGTGCTTGGCGGGCGTGTATGCTTACGCGCTCTCGTCCACTGGGCAACGCAAACTTCGCACAGGAGCGCCGCAGGATGGACGCGCCCCACGCTCGGAGCGCTGCGCTGATTGCACGGCTGGACCGGATTCCGGTGTGGCCCTATTCCCGCTGGATCATCGCTGTGGTCGGCGCTGGCTTCTTCTTCGCCTTCTTCGACATCGTCACCATCGGCTTCGCCCTGCCGGTGATCCAGAAGGAATTCGGGGTCTCCGCAGAAGCGGCCTCGTGGGCGATCACGAGCGGCCTCATCGGGTACATCCTGGGCTCCTTTCTGGATAGCCGTATCGGGGACCGTTTCGGCCGCAAAGTGAGCCTCCTGCTCTCCGTTGGGGCGTTTTCGGTTGGCTCCGGCCTCTCGGCGACGAGCAGCGATCTCGGGCAGCTCATCTTCTGGCGTTTCGTCTCGGGAATGGGGATCGGCGCCGAGATCGCCCTCGTGACCACCTACATGGCTGAAGTCTCGCCGGCGCCGCTCCGCGGCCGCTACACCGGCTGGACGATCGTCGCTGCCTTCACGGGCTTCGCGATCGTTCCCATCGTGGCTCTCCACCTCGTACCGGAATACGCCTGGGGCTGGCGCGCCCTCTTCGTCGCCGGCGCAATTGGGGGGTTGCTCATCGGCGCCATGCGGCGCGGCATGCCCGACGCCCCGCACTGGCTCATCGCGCACGGCCGCCTCGACGAAGCGGAAGCCCTCCTCGTCGAGGCAGAAGCCGTCGCCGAGAAACGCACCGGCGAGCGGCTCCCCGCTCCGCCAGCCGACCCGCCCGCCCTGAATCCCCAGGACGGCGGCTTGGCGACCCTGCTCCGCCCGCCCAGCAGGAACCGCCTGGTATTGCTCGGCGTACTCTGGTTCGTCTACTACGTCGGGAACTACGCCTGGCTCACTCTCGCCGCGGATCTCTTCTCGAAACACGGCCTTTCGCTGAAGCAGAGCATCGCATCGCTCTCGATCACGGGCTTCGGTTTCGTCGCGGGATCCGTTGCGGCCGTCTACACGAGCGACCGGATCGATCGACGCCGCACCGCGGCCCTGATGTGCCTGCTGTGGGCGGGCACTCTCGTCGCCATCGGCTACACCGCGTCCTCGACGACAATCCCATTGCTGGGATTCGTGGCCTCGTTCACCATCGGCTTCGTGATTCCGATTCTCTACACCATCACAGGCGAAAACTTCCCGACCGCCGTCCGTGCCACCGGCGTCTCCCTCAGCGACGGGTTCGGGCACCTGGGCGGCGCCTTCTGTGGCCAGATCGTCTTCGCCATCGAAGCCTGGACGGGATTCACCGGCGCCTTCCTGGGAATGGCCGCCACCGGACTCCTCGCCGCCGGGCTCGTGTGCTTCACTGGGGGGCGGACCGGGCAGCGCCTGAGTTAGCGCGGCCCCGCGGGGTCCGGGCCGCTGCAGCCCCGGATTGACACCCGCAGCAATCTGGTGACCCTATGGCCCTACTCGATTCCCCGGAGACCCCATGAATTTCGATTTTTCCGACGACCAGAAACTCCTACAGCAGACCGTGCGGGATTACCTGGCCGAACACGCTTCTCTCGCGGTCTGCCGCGAGATCCTCGAAGGCAGCGCGCCCTACAAGAAGGAGCTCTGGAACGGAGCGGCCGAAATGGGGTGGCTCGGCACGGTGATCCCCGAAGAATTCGGCGGCGCGGGCTTCGGACATCTCGAACTCGCCATGATCGCCGAGGAACTCGGCCGCGCGCTCGCGCCGATCCCCTTCGCGTCGAGTGTCTATCTCGCCACCGAAGCCATTCTGCAGGCGGGGACCGACGCGCAGAAGCGCGCGTACCTTCCCAAGCTCGCCAGCGGCGAGGCCATCGGCACCTTCGCGTGGACCGAAAGACCCGGACAGAATGGCCTGGAAGCGATTGCGGCCAAGGTTGCCGGGGGCAAGCTCTCGGGAACGAAACTGCCGGTCGCAGACGGGGACGTTGCAGACTTCGCGGTCGTGGCGGCGTTGTCCGACAAGGCCGCATCCCTGTACCTCGTGGACCTCACGGGCGAGGGCGTGGAGCGCAAGACACTCCAGGGCTTCGACCCGAGCCGCTCGGTGGCACGCATCGACTTCGACAATGCTCCCGCCGAATTGCTCGGCGAGGAAGGCAGGGGAGCAGAACTCGCTTCGCACCTGCTCGATCGCGCAGCCGTTCTCATGGCCTTTGAACAGCTGGGCGCCGCGGAAGCCTGCTTCGAGAGCACCAAGAACTTCACACTGGGCCGCTACGCGTTCGGGCGGCCCGTTGGTTCCTTCCAGGCCATCAAGCACCGGCTTGCCGACATGTGGTGCGAACTGGAACTCGCGCGGAGCAACGCCTACTACGGAGCCTGGGCACTTTCGGGCGACGAACCGGAACTTCCCATTGCCGCCTGCATCTCCCGGGTCCAGGCCACGGAAGCGCTCGACCTCATCTCCGAGGAAATGGTCCAGATGTACGGAGGCGTCGGCTACACCTGGGAGTACGACTGCCACCTCTTCTACCGCCGTGCCAAGGCGCTCGGGGCGGTGCTCGGGAGTTGCGCCGCCTGGAAGGACAAGCTCGTCGACCGCGTCGACGCCAACGGAGCAGACTGAACCCGCTGGGCCGGAATTCTCTGGCCCGGCTACGGAGACCACCCCATGGATTTCAACGACACCCCCGAAGAAGCCGCCTTTCGCAGCGAAGCCCGCGCCTGGCTGGACGCCAACGCGGAACTGAGCAGCCCCGACGATCCGCCGGGCGATCTGCTGGGCGAACGGGCAACACCCGAAATCGTGGCAGCTGCCCAGGCCTGGCAGAAAAAGAAGGCCGACGGCGGCTGGGCGTGCCTGACCTGGCCCAAGGAGTACGGGGGACGCGAGGCGACAGCGATCCAGAGCGTCATCTGGAACCAGGAAGAACAGCGCTACAAGACACCGCCCAATATCTTCGGCATCGGCCTCGGCATGTGTGGCCCCACAATTCGCACCCACGGTACCGAGGATCAGAAAGCCCGCTGGCTGCCCGAAATGCTCAGCGGCGAGAAGATCTGGTGCCAGCTCTTCAGCGAGCCGTCTGCCGGTTCGGACCTCGCCGGACTGCGCAGCACGGCGGTCAGGGATGGAGACGACTGGATCATCAACGGCCAGAAGATCTGGACCACCGGCGCACACTTCTGCGACTGGGGAATCCTGGTCGTTCGCCACGATCCCAACGTCGGAAAGCATGCCGGCCTCACCTACTTCGTGGTCGACATGCATTCCCCGGGTATCGAAATCCGGCCCATCACACAGATCAACGGCGGGCAGGGGTTCAACGAGGTCTTCTTCACGGACGTCCGAATCCCCGACGCAAACCGGCTCTCCGAAGTCGGCAACGGGTGGAAGGTGGCGCTCACCACCCTCATGAATGAGCGCGCGTCGATCGGCGGCGGGGGAGGCGGCAGCGTGACCGACCTCTTCAAGCTCGCGAAGAAGCTCGAGATCGACGGCCGCCCGGCGATCGAAGACCCCTCCGTTCGACAGCAGATCGCGCGCTTCTACACCCGCAGCAAGGGCGTGAAGATGACGGGCAACCGGACGCTCTCCGCGCTCTCCCAGGGCAAGACGCCCGGTCCCGAAGCGAGCCTCGGAAAGCTCATCGGCGCCAAGAACGCCCAGGACATGGCCGCGTTCGCGATGGAACTACAGGGAACCGCTGGAATGCTTTTCGACCCGGAAGAATCGCCCCAGGGCGGCGACTGGCAGGGGCGCTATCTCGGAATTCCCGGCCTCCGGATCGCGGGCGGTACCGACGAAATCCTGCGCAACATCATCTCTGAGCGCGTGCTCGGCTTGCCGCCTGAATCGCGGGCGGACAAGGGGATCGCGTTCAAGGATGTGCCCGCCGGGCCGCCGGCACGCTGATCCAGCCGCCGCACCCCGGAAACCCGAAGGAGATACCCACCGTGTCGGAGAACGCACAAAAGGCCTTCGCACTCTTCCAGGAGGTGGAAGGCAAGGAATCTGCCACCGGCGAATGGATGGACGTCGACCAGGAACTGATCAACCAGTTCGCCGATGTCACACGGGATCACCAGTTCATCCACGTGGACCCGGAGCGTGCGAAGGCAACCCCCTTCGGCACGACCATCGCCCACGGCTTCCTCACCCTGTCTCTGCTGACGCATCTCGGCGCGACGGCTCAACCCGAGGACCCGAACCCGGAGCGGTTTTCCGGAATGGTGATGGGCATCAACTACGGTTTCGACAAGGTGCGGTTCATCAGTCCCGTCAAGGTGGGGAGCCGGGTCCGGGCGCACAGCCTGCTTTCCAAGGTAGAGCTGAAGGGCAGCGCCATTCAGCAGACCCGCACCATGACGGTGGAAATCGAGGGAGAGTCCAAGCCCGCCCTCGTCGCGGACTGGCTCACCCGCGCGGTCTACGCCTAGAGCGCCAGAGGCGCAAAAACCGGAACCGTTTGGCTAGGCCGCGGGTTTTCTGGCGGAAAAATTGATGACGCCCGAACGGTTGCAGACCGCGGCCAGGACTTCGAAGGGTAGACTCGCAGCCAGCAGCACCCCGTAGATCGGGGAGCGACCGAATTCCATCCGCGGCTTCCAGCCCCACTCCAGCAGCGCGTTCTGAACCGAAATGGCGATCTGGCAGTGCGGGTACGACTGGATCTTCGTGTTCGTGAAACCCGTGCGTTCGAGCAGGCTCGCCAAACCCTTGCGTGAGAACACCTGCAGGTGCCGCGGATAGTGGTAGCCCGCCCAGGTCGACCCGAATACGCGGGACTCCCAGCCCGTGTTCGTCGGCAGTTGGCCGATGACCCAACCCCCGGGCCGGAGCATCCTTTGAATCTTGCTCATGACCTCGATCGTGTCGGCGACGTGCTCGATCACGTGATTCATCGACACGATGTCGTGGCGGCCCTCGTGGGGCGTCACATCCATCGTTTCCAGGGTGCCCGTTGCGATGTCGTATCCCTGCTCCCGGGCCCGAGCAGCCACATCGGGCTGGATCTCCACCCCGGAAAACTCGAAATCCGCATATTGGGCAAGTTCACGGAAATGCCGGGTATCCCCAGCCCCGACGTCGAAGAGCGAACCTCGGCCATTCGGCAGGAGAGAACGGTACTTCCGGCCGCGCACCGCAGAGCGCATGCCCACGAGCAAGCGCGCCACGATGCCGTGATCGTCGTTGTAAGCGTGGTAGCCCTCGGGGTAGAACGCGGCGATTTCGGCATCGCTGGGCCGGGGAAACAGCCACTCGGAATCGCACGATTCGCAGCGCCGGTATTCGAAGCGGTTCTCGGGAACGACGGCGTATTCGTAGTCGATGGGATCAGAGACGCTGGTGTGCGCCTCGCCAGACCCGCAGACGACACACCCACCGCGCGATTCACCCGTCTGCATCGGGAAAAGATATCACAGCCCCACGACAGGACTCTCCAAACGCGATGCCGACGCAAGACGGCGGCAAGCGGAGAGAGCAACCGTGGGGAACAACGCTATGTTTCTCTCAACCATCGAGGGGGACCTGTCTTGGCAAAATGCGCACTCGTCGTCGTCTGGGCCGTTTCCATCGCATCGTTCTTCGTGACATCGGACGGCTGGTTTCCCTTCATAGGCAAGGGTGTGTTCTGGCTGATGCTGATCGCGCACGCGGTTGAAGCCGTTGTCTTCCGTGAAAAGCTCAGCACGGCACCGGGATCGATGGCGTCGAACGTCGCGCTCACCATGGTCTTCGGCGTGCTGCACATCGGAGGCCTGCCCGAGCCCGACGCCGCCACGGACTGACTCGCCGCGGCTCCTCGGAGGAGCCAGGGCTACTGCTTCACCCGCACCACGAAGCGCAGGCCTTCTCCCGCCGCGAAGTTCTGCATGGCGCGGAGCATCGCCTGCGCTTCACCGCGGGGAGCTTCAGCGCAGTCGAGGGCCAGGCACACGTCCCGGCCCTCGTAGTGCGGATACTCACGGACCAGGTAGCCCCCCTGGACATAGCCCAGGTAGGCGTTGAATTTTTCTTCCAGCTGGTGGAGTTGCTGCGGGTCCGCGTCCCACGGGCGGTCCTCCAACATGAGGAGGACGACTTCTTCGCGTTCGGCGTCCCAGGAAATCAGGTCGACGACCTTCGGATTGAAGACGCCACGCGCTTCGCGCTCTTCCTCCGCCAAATCAGCCCCCGAAGAGTCCGCCGTTGACGTGGACCACGCAGCCGTTGACGTAGGTGGCACGCGTGGCGAGCCACGCAACCGCGTCCGCCACCTCTTCCGGTCGCCCCATGCGCTGCTGGGGCACGCGGGCCAGAATCGCCTGTTTCACCTCTTCGGGCAGTTCGTCCGTCATCTCGGTTTCGATGAATCCCGGGGCCACCGAGTTGACCGTGATGTCGCGCCCCGAGAGTTCCTGAGCGAGCGACTTCGTGAACGCGTCGAGACCCGCCTTCACCATTGTGTACGGAATCTGTCCGGGGTTTCCCGTGTGCCCGACCACGCTCGAAAGGTTCACGATGCGACCGGTCTTCTTCCGCAACATGAACCGCCGGAGAATGAGTTTCGTCAGGTACCAGGTTCCGCGCGCGACCCCGAACACGGCGTCGTAGTCATCGAGTTTCATGGAGAGCATCGGCGCGTTCACGTTGTACCCGGCGTTGTTCACCAGAACGTCGACACGCCCCGCGCGCTCCTTCAGGTCCGCAACCAGCGCATCGACCTCGTCCGCCACGGCGAGGTCCGCGGAGACCGTAAACGCGTCTTCCAGGGCTTCGGCGACGGCCCGCGCCTTCGCCTCGCTCGAACGGTAATGAACGGCCACCCGCAGCCCCGCATCGGAAAGGGCCCGACAGCACGCCGCCCCGATCCCGGTTCCGCCACCGGTGACCAGCGCGACTCGTCGCGTTTCTTCCGTATCCGCTTCGCCCATTTTCCTTCCCCCTGGCGGCGCGAGCGTAGCCGCCACCCCAGCCGCGCGCCCGAGCGGCGAGGCCCCTATCCCGGCTCGCGGTCTCTTGCCGCGACGCCCACTTCGCCGAGAAGCCCGGCGAGCGCCCCCGCGCCGGCGACCCGCACCTCGCATCCCGAAGGCAACGCATCGCCGAGACGCGCGAAATAGCCGCGGTCCGTGCGGCCTTCGACGATCACGACCAGGCCGCGGTCGTCTTCGCTCCGGATCAGTCGACCGCTCATCTGCTTGAGGTTCAGCAGCATCTTTCCCAGCGTGTAGCGCTCGAACGCGTCCTCGCCCATCTGGCGCAGTCGGTTCTCGCGACGTTTGCGCAATTCCGTGGGGACTTCGAAGGGCAGCTTTTCGATCACCACGGCCTGGAGCGCTTCGCCCGGAATGTCGAGCCCCTGCCAGAATGTCCGTGCGCCCAGCAGAACACCTCCCGCTCCGGCGCGGCTGAAACGCTCCACGAGCGCGGACGGGTCGTCCGTGGCGCGGCGAGGAGACAGCACGTCGAAACCCTCTCCCCGCAACTCTTCGGCCAGCAGTTCGGCAACGTCCCGCATGCGGCGCAAGCTCGTAAAGAGACCCAGAGTCCGGCCTCCGAGCTGTCGCGTAAGCTGAGCGAGAACCGCGGCAGTCGCATCCACCAGTTCGCCTTCCGGCTCCATGGCCACGACGCGCATGTGCTCGGCATAGGGAAACGGACTCTCGACGCTCACCCGTTCGGCGCGCGCACGCCCGGGGCCCTGCTCCAGTTCGAGTTCTCCGAGCGCAGCGAAGGAATCTCCGCCCACAAAGAGGCTCGCGGAGACACAGGCCAGCACCTCCAGACGGTCGGCAAAACGCTCGTGAAAGAGATCCGCGGGAGCGACCTGGCGAACGACGAGCCGCCAGCGGTCGAAGGGTGGGTGCAGACGTTCGAAACCGGCCACCGCATCGGCGTCGCCGCCGAAGAAGGCGCCGCGGAGCGCCAGGGCAGCGTCGCGGAGGTCCGCAATCGCCCGCTCGACGGCCTCGGCCACTGCCTCGTCGTCGTCACTCCAGCCTTCGGAAAGACGCTCGGCATGGGCGGCCACGATCTCCAAGCGCTCGGCCGTCCGCTCCGAGAGTTCCGCCGCTTCGGCGAACACCCGGTCGGCGTGCGCGGGCAGTTGCACCTCCCCGTACTCGCTGGCGCGGTGTGCGAGAGAACGCCCCAGGGCGACCAGGTCCTGCTGGAGACCCCGTCGCCAGGCCGCGGGCTCCCGTGCGAGAGCGCGCAAGCGACCCCGCGGCAACAGTGAACGAGCGCGATCCTCGCCCGACCGACCGAAGAGTTCGTCGAAGCGCTCGAGCAGTTCGGCGGGCGAAACCTCCAGCGCAAAGACCTCGTCGGCGACACCGGCCAGTTCGTGCGCTTCGTCGGCGATCACATGGGTCACGTTCGGATAATCGGGCGGCCACCTCAGCAGCAGATCGTGGTTCGCCACGACGAGATGCGCATTCCCCAGAGCGGCCCGGCGCCGGCCGAAAGGGCAGCCTCGCTCGTGAGCGCATTGCTCCCGCGTGCATTGCTCGGACCGGGCCGCGACCGCCCGGCGCCGCAGGTCGCGCAGGGCAGGGAAACGAAAGAGCAGCGCCCCCGGCAACGTACCGATTTCGCCGTGAGGGCGGGTCCGCGCGCAGGCGCCCAGCGCGGCGTAGGCCAGGCGGTCTTCCGGAAAGATGCTCGGCTCCTCTCCCTCGGCCAGAGTCTCGCCGAGGCGCCGCTCACAGACGTAGTTGGCGCGGCCCTTGATCGACAGGGCGCGCAGTTCCGGGTAGCCGAGCATCCCCGCCGCGGCGGGGATGTCCTTGGTGAGCAGCTGGTCCTGCAGCAGCTTCGTGCGAGTCGATACGACAACCGGCTCCCGGACGCCGCCCGCCGCTCGCTCGATCGCAAAGGGGATCGCTGCAGCCAGGTAGGCCAGCGATTTTCCCACACCGGTGCCCCCCTCGAGGAGGAGCCGCCCACCGTCCGACAGGATCGACGCGAACTCCCGCGCCATCCGGACCTGTTGCTCGCGAACGCGGTACCCCTCGAACCAGCGCTGGCCACGTGCCTCGTCTGCGAGGGCTTCGGCGATCGCGTCGGGGTCGAAAGGTACCGGGCGTTCCTTGCTGGCAGAGACCTCGACGTACTGGGCCGGCTCGGTGTCGCCGGAAAACGCGGGACCACCGCGAAACAACGAGCTCCAGCGCGACTCCGGGGAAAAGCGTTCGAGCGCGTTGCGCGCCACCGCGTAGCGCGAGACCCCGTCTCGCGCGCCCGCCGCTGCCCGTGCGAGCACGCGCAGCGTATCCAGTGCGTCGGACAGGGCCCGGTGACGCTCCTCGGAACCGAGCATGTTGCGCGTAAACGTCTCGAGCCGCAGATCCGGTGCATCCGGGTGGGTCAGCGACAGCAGGTCCTGGGTGTCGAGATACGTGGCGTCGGCCAGACGGGGGTCGACGAAACGGGAAAGGAAGTGGCGTTCGAAGTCGGCGTTGTGCGCGATCAGCACCCGACCCGCCAGGGCCACGGCGACCGGCTTCGCGACATCCTGCACGGACGGGGCGTTCGCCACGTCCTCCGGGGCAAGGCCGGTGAGGCGCTGCACGGCCCGGGGCAGCAGGCCCCGCGGACGCACCAGGCTTTCGAGGGTGGTAAGCGTCGCCTCGCCCGGATCGAGGAGCGCCGCGCCGAACTCGAGCAGCTCCGCTTCGGGGTCGTCGGAAAGACCCGTCGTCTCGAGGTCGACCACCGCGAGCGGCCCCACCGCCGCCAGGAAGCCCTCGAGCGCCTGCAGGTCGCAGTCCAGGTCTCCGGGCCGGTGACGCTCGACGCGCAGCGGGGCGAGTGCGCTAGACGTAGATGGCGCCCTCTCGGAAGGATCGATCCTGGCGAATGATCACGTTCACCAGGGCGGGCTTTCCGGACGCGGCGGCACGCTCCAATGCCGGCCGAATCTCTTCGGGGCGTTCAACCAGTTCGCCATGCCCGCCAAGCGCCTCGACCACCTTGTCGTAGCGCGTGTAGGCAAGTTCCGTCGCCGCGAGCCGCTCCCACCCGTACAGGCCGCCCTGGGGCCGCAACATCTGTCCCCACGCCGCGTCGTTCCCCATCACACCCACGATCGGAAGGCCATGGCGCACGGCGGTGTCGTACTCGAACCCGTTGAGTCCGAACGAGCCGTCGCCGTACACGATCACGACCCGCCGGTCGGGATGCGCAACCTGAGTCGCGAGGGCGAACGGCATGCCGACACCCAGGGTGCCCAGGGGCCCGGGATCCATCCACGCCCCCTCTCCCTTCACGGGAATGATCTTCGCGGCGGTCGCGACGATGTCCCCGCCATCGCCGATCACGATCGGGTCGCCCAGGGTGTCGAGCCAATCGCGCACCTCGCGGCACATCCGCTGGGGATCGATCGGGACTTCGTCGCTGTCGAGCGCGGCCTGCACCTTGGCCTCGGCCGCATCCTCGATCTCCCGCAGTTCGTCGCGCCAGGCGGTCCAGTCGAGACTGACGCCCTGGTTCTTCATTTCCTCCAACAACAAGTCGAAGGTGCACGCCAGGTTTCCGACCAGGGGAACGTCGGCCTGCCGGTTCTGACCCACCAGTGTCGCGTCCATGTCGAGCTGGATCACCTTGGCGTTTTCGGGAATCGACTTGCCGAACCGCATGCGGAAATCGAGGAGGGTCCCGGCCAGCACGATGCAATCGATCTGCTTCATTGCATCACGGCGAGACCGGTTCAGGAAGTCGGGGGAATCGTAGGGAATGGTTCCGCGCCCCATTCCGTTCGTGAAACTCGGAATGTGGGTTTCCTGGATGAAGCGGTTCAATTCGGCGGTCGCTCGCGACCACTTGACCGAGGTGCCGGCCATCAGCATCGGCCGTTCCACCTTCGAGAGAATCTCGATGGCGCGGCGAATCTCGTCGCGGTCCGGAGAAAGCCGAGGCGGTTCGGTCCGAATGCGCGGAATGGGCGCGGCCTCGGGTTCGACCTGCCCCATGAAGACGTCCATCGGAATTTCGAGGTACGCCGGCCCGGGGACACCCGAAACCGCGTGACGAATCGCCAGCTCCACGTATTCCGGAATCCGGTGGGTCTGGTAGACGGCATCGGCGTACTTGGTGATGGGCCGCATCACGCCGACGTGATCCATCTCCTGGAGCGAACCGCGCCGCAGGTTCTCGAAGGGCCCCTGGCCGCCAAACACCAGGATCGGGGAATTCGCGCGCCATGCGTTGGCGACGCCGGTCACGCCATCGGTGACGCCGGGGCCCGCCGTGATCGCGGCGACACCCACGCCGCCCGGATTGCACCGCGCCCACGCGTCGGCAGCGTGAACCGCCGCCTGTTCGTGACGCACGTCTACGATCCGAATGCCTTCATCGATGCAGCCGTCGTAGAGCGGCATGATGTGGCCGCCGCACAAGGTAAAGATGCAATCGACGCCGGCCTCTTTGAGCGCCTTCGCCGCGAGCTTTCCGCCGTGGAGGGGGGGCATGGCTTTGACCTCGGAAAGCGGCGGGCGAAACGCACCCGCCGCAGGAGAAAATTCGTGGCGGAAACAACCGCCGCACGAAAACCGTGGCGACGGTATCACCCGTCGAGCAGAGGGGTCAAATCAGGCGTCGGCGGAGATCAGGTACCGGTCTTGAAGTTGGCACGACGGTTGTAGCGCCAGGCACTCTCGTCGTGCCCGGGCACCGCCGGGCGCGTCTCCCCGAAACTCACGGTGCGGAGCCGCTTCGCGGGTACACCGAGATCCACGAGGTAGCGCTTGACCGCGTTGGCCCGACGCTCACCCAGCGCGAGGTTGTACTCCTCGCTACCGCGTTCGTCGGTGTTCCCCTCCACGGTGATCACCCCCCAGGCTGCATTCGCCTGGATTGCCTTCGCGTTCTTGGCCAACGCCGCCTGGGCGTCCGAGCTGATGTCGTAACGGTCGAAAGCGAAATAGACCGTCTCCAGGGCCACCGGCTTGCGGTTGCCGGCATCGGTCGTATCCACCGCCCCTTGGTCGAACTCGCTCCCGGTCTGGGAAGTCGAACTGGAGTCGCTGCTGCCGGTCGACTTGCAGCCGACCAGCGCCAATACGAGAAGCCCGGCCCCAATGGCGGCCCAGCGCGCGATGCCAACCGGCCTCATGGCGTCACCCCTTTCCTAGCTGTGATCGAACCACCCCTCGGGGGGGAATAGTAGTGGTCGCCCGGAGTTTCGCCAGCAGCGGAGCGCGGCTACGCGGGGCCTCCGCAGTCAACCGTTCCCGCCAGGGCGGCGGTGACGGCGACCAGGCACGACTCGTCGTAGCTCTCCAGGTCCGGGTGCCATGCGCCCGCGGAGCCGCCATCCGCCAGGCTCTTGATCGAGGCCGCAAGGCAGCTGGGCGCCAGGGCCCCTACGCACTGGCGCGCCACCCGCACCGCCTCCTCCCCCGGGTCCACGTCGAACCGGAGGACCCGCCAGGCCAGGCCGTCCCGCCCGGCGACGAGATCGAAGACCACCGCGCACACGCCCTGGGGCTCGCCCACCTCCGCGGCATGGACGCGCAGGACCTCAGACCACGGCAGCAGGCCGGCCTCGTGCCGGACGCCCACGGCGGCGAGGCACACCCCCCCCAGCGTCCGCACGGCATACCGGTTGCGCACGGCATCGGGCGTCAGAAACAGCGGCAGGGGCTCTCCCACCCCCTCCAATTCGGCCAGTCTCCGGGGCGGCTTGACACCGGCTCCAGCGGCGCGATCGGATACCCTATCCCCATGCAGCAGCAAGACGGTCCCCGGACCCCGTTCGAGGTCTTCTGCAACCAATGCCGCGTGACCTTCGCCGCGGGCACGAAGACCTGCGTCCACTGCGGCGCGCGGCTCTCCGGCAGGCGCGCCCGCCGCCGGCTGGATTTCTCGCCATTCGGTTCCGACGAGACACCGCCCGGCGCGCCGGGCCCCGACCACCTAGAAACGATCGAAGAAGAGCCCACGAAACGGTCGCTACCGGTTTCGCCGATGACGTTGCTCTGGGTCATCATCCTGCTCGGCGCCGGACTCCAGCGCGCCTGCCTCCCGGGCTAGCACCCGAGACGAGCCGTGGGCACAGACGCAACCGCCCTGGTCCTGCTCCGGTTCTCGGGGGACATCCACACCAAGGCACGCGCCACACGCCAACAGTTCGTCCGGCGCCTGGTCCAGAACCTCCAGGACGCGCTCACCGCATCGGGCCTCCCGCCCCGTGTCCGGACGTCCCGGGATCGCCTGTTCGTCGAGTTGCCCGCCGACGCCCCGGTCGACCCGCTCCTCCGCGTGTTTGGGTTGCAGTCCGCGTCCAAGGTCGAAGTGCGCTGCGCCGATGACCTCGCCGACATCGTTCGTGCGGGAACCGAAAATTTCTCCGCAAGGGTGCGCGGCCGGCGGTTTGCCGTGCGGGCCCGGCGCGTCGGCGCACGCGAACGGATCCGCGTCTCCCCGGGCGACATCGAGCGAGAACTCGGCAGCGCGCTGCTTCCCGACGCCGCAAGCGTCGACCTGGGGAACCCCGAGTTCACCGCCCGGGTCGAGCTGATGAACGGGGAAGCCTTCCTCTTCGGCGAACGCCTGCCGGCCGACGGCGGCCTCCCGCTGGGGGTGGAGGGCAGAGCGGTGACACTGCTTTCCGGGGGGTTCGACTCGGCCGTGGCCTCGTGGCAACTCCTCCGTCGCGGGGTCGCCCAGGACTACGTCTTCTGCAATCTCGGAGGCATGGCCCACCAGGTCGGCGTGCTCCGCGTTGCCAAGGTGCTCGCCGAGCGCTGGCACTACGGCCAGCAACCGAAACTGTTCGCCGTCGACTTCGAAAGCGTGGCCGCGGAACTGCGCTCCCGCACGACGAAGCGCTACTGGCAGGTCCTCCTCAAGCGGCTCATGCTGCGTGCCGCCGACCGCATCGCCCAGCGCCGCAACGCATCGGCCATCGTCACCGGGGAGGCGGTGGGGCAGGTCTCCTCCCAGACACTCCAGAACCTCGCCGTGATCACGCGAGCCGCCGACACCATGATATTGCGACCGCTCGTCGGCTCGAACAAGGAAGCAATCGTCGATACCGCGCGACACATCGGCACGTTCGAACTCTCGAAGGTCGTGGGGGAGTACTGCGACCTGGTTCCGCGCAAGCCCGCGACCGCGGCCACACGAGAGGTCATCGAGACCGAAGAAGCGCGCATGGATCCGGACGTGCTTTCAGCAGCTGTCGACCAGTGCCGCAGTTTCGACCTGCGCGAACTGGAGCAGGATCAGCTCGAAATTCCCGAGCTGGAAGTGACCCGCATCCCCGACGGCTCCACGGTGATCGACCTGCGCGAACGCAGGGAATTCGACAGCTGGCACCACGAAAGCGCCCTGTGGCTGGAATTCCAGCAGGCCGTTCGCAGCTATCCAAGTTTTGAACGCGACCGCACCTTCGTGCTCTACTGCGACTACGGCCTGATGAGCGCGCACCTGGCGGGCCTGATGCGCAAGGACGGGTTCGAAGCCTTCCACTTCCGCGGGGGCACCCGGGCGCTGCGCAAGTTGACGCGAGGCTAGGCCGGCAGCAGCTGCACGTGCACCTGGCGAGTCTGCGGTCCGTCGAACTCCATCAGGATGATGCGTTGCCAGGTACCGAGAACGAGGTCGGCACTGCGAACCGGGACGCATTCTGACGGCCCCAAAAGCGCCGCCTGGATGTGGGCGGACGCGTTGTCGTCGATTCGGTCGTGGAGCCAACCCGCCCGGTCTGGGACGGCCCGTTCCAGCGCCGACGCGATGTCCGTACCGACGTTCGGATCGGCGGTTTCGTTCACGACGACAGCGGCCGTCGAGTGCATCACCATCACATGGCAGAGGCCCTCGGCAAGCCCGGAGCGCTGCACCACGCCCCGGACGTCTTCGGTGATGTCGCGGTGCTGGCGGGTCGCCGTCGTCTCGAAGCGCAGTAGTTCGTGAGCGTTCACACCGAACTAATAGCCCTTCTTGCGAAGGAGTTCTTCGACGTAGGCCTCGCGCTCGTCGGGCGGTAGCCCCTCGAGTTCATCCCATGCCTCGCGCAGTTCCTGCTTGCGTTCCGGAGAAAGTTGGCGAAAACGCCGAGCGTTGCGCTGGATACGTTTCTGCTCGTTGGCATCGAGGGCACGAAAATCGGCCAGGCGATCGCGTAGTTCCTGCTGTTCTTCAGGGGGCAGATCCCGGAAGCGTGCGATCCGGTCCACGAGTTCCGCGCGTTGCGACTCGGGAAGGCCCGCGAGGTGTCGCCGCACCCTTTTCCGATCCTCGCGCGAAAGAGAGGACATGTTTTCGCGCAGCCCGCGACGCTTCTCGGGAGGCAGCGAATCGACGTGGCGGCGCAAACGATCGCGCATCGCGCGACGTTCGTCGGGGGTCGCCTGGTGCAGGCGTTCCCGAGCACGCTGGCGGCGCTCGCGCATTTCGCGGCGCTCGGCGGGCGTGGCGTCGTGCCAGCGCTGTCGGGCGCGGTGTCGCATCTTGCGTCGCTGCTCGGGCGTGGCGTCGCGCCAACGTTGGCGCGCGCGGCGGCGCATCTCTCGCCGCTCCTGGGGCGACGCGTCCCGGTAGCGCTGCCGTTGCATGGCCCGATGGGCCTTGCGTCCGGTGTCTCGCTGCTGCTCCAACGCGCGCCCCTTCGTACCCCCGTCAGACGCAGCATCGAAGGCGAGCACGGGGGTCACCATCAGCAAGGCAACGAGCGCGCACCCGAGCCGTCGCCGCATCACGCACCCTCCGGCAAGCCCAGGTCCACGAGCAGCTCGACCAGTTCGAGATTGGCGACGAGGCCCAGGTCGTCGGGGTCGGCCAGTTCATCCATTGCCAGCAGGAGCGCGGCAGCGTCCAGCTCTTCTTCCGCGATCTCTGGCGTAGGCGCCGCGGCCAACGCGGGCCCCGAGTCCTCGAGCGGTTCGGGGACAACCGGATCGGCCACGGGAAGCGGCAGGCTTGCGACCGGATCGGCCACGGGAAGCGGCAGGCTTGCGACCGGATCGTCCGCCGGGAGCGGGACGCTTGCAACTGAATCGCCCGCCAAGCGCGGTTCGGGAACCAGCGGTTCGGGCGTTTCGGGAGCGCGGGCGATCTGGGGACCGGGGCGGGTCGGGTCCTCGGGCAGCCCGAACCAGACCACCAGGCCGACCGCAGCAGCCGCCGCCAGGGCCGCCGCAGCGCGCAGTCCCCGGTGGACCCGGGGCGGCGGCGCCGTGCGGGGGCGAGAGACCGGCGCGGCGTCGGCCGCGAGCCGGGCAGCCACGCGTTCGGCGAGATCTGCGGGCACCGGCGGCGAAAGCGTTTCGGCCAGGCGCCGGTCGACGCGCTCCAGGGCTTCGAGACGAGCGGCACAGCGCGCGCAACCCGCGACGTGGGCGCGGACCTCCGACGCACGCCCCGCGTCGAGTTCCGCGTCGATCAGCGCGGACAGATCCGCGTCGATCCCCTGGCATTCCAGCGGCGTTTCGGGCACGGCTATCCCTCCTCCCGCTCAGGCGTTTCGGGCACGGCTATCCCTCCTCCCGCTCAGGCGTTTCGGGCACGGCTATCCCTCCTCCCGCTCAGGCGTTTCGGGCAGG
>JAYZFQ010000075.1:0-6529 GCA_036336695.1 Myxococcota bacterium | reverse complement strand
AGCGTGCTCGGCGACCTGGGCCTCGAGGCGGGGTGCTACGCCGTACTGACGCTCCACCGACCGTCGAACGTCGACGATCCGGCGGTGCTCGCGCGTTTCCTGGATGTCCTGGAGGTTGTTGCAGAGGACGGGCCGGTTGTTTTCCCGGTGCATCCGCGCACCCGGAGCGCGCTGGGGCGTTTCGGCCTCGCGGACCGTGTCGCCGCAATCCAGGGCCTGCGCTTGCTGGAACCCGTGGGGTACCTGGATTTCCTGAAGCTGATGGCGTCGGCGCGGGTCGTGTTTACCGATTCCGGGGGGATCCAGGAGGAGACGACCATTTTGTCGGTGCCGTGTCTGACGCTTCGGGAGAACACGGAGCGCCCCATCACCGCGGAAGTGGGTACGAACCAGTTGGTCGGCCAGGATCCCGACCGGATTCTCGCCGCCTACCGGCAGGTGCTCGCCGGTAGCGCGGGGGCCGGCAGTGTTCCTCCCCTCTGGGACGGCAGCGCGGCGCAACGAATCGTCGAGGTTCTCGCGAAGGCGCTCTAGGCGCGGAGGCTTGCTTCCATGGACCGGATCCGGCGGCTGCGAAATCCGATCCGGAACTACGCCTGGGGTTCGCATACCGCCCTGGCCGAATTGACCGGACGGCCTGTGCCCACGGCGGAACCCGAGGCCGAGTTGTGGATGGGAGCGCACCCGTCAGCCCCTTCTTCGGTAGAGACCGATGCCGGCCCGGTGTCGCTCGTCGACTGGATCGGGCGCGATCCGGAAGGCGTTCTCGGCCGCGAGGTCGCGCGGCGCTTCGGGGGCGAGTTGCCGTTCCTGTTCAAGGTACTGGCACCCGAGCGTGCGCTCTCGGTCCAGGCGCACCCCGACGCCGAGCGTGCCCGCCGCGGGTTTGCGCGGGAAAACGCCGCCGGCCTGGCGCTGGACGATCCGCAGCGGAACTACCGGGACGCGAACCCGAAGCCCGAACTCATCTGCGCTCTCGGTCCCTTTACGGCGCTCTGCGGCTTTCGCCAACGGGAGGAGATCGCGGAATCGCTCGCAGGTCTCGGGGTTCCGCAGCTGGACGCGGCAGCTCGCGCGTTGCGCACCGGCGGCAAGGAAGCACTCGTGCAACTGGTCACCTCTCTCCTGGGCGGCGAATCGGAAGCGCGCGAAGCGTTGGCCGATACGGTCGCGCGTGGGGTGCGCGGACGGGAGGAAGCGACGCCGGAACTGGCGGAAGTCGCGGCGTTGGCGCGCCAATTTCCCGGTGACCCGGGCATCCTCTTCCCCCTGCTCCTCAACCGGGTGGAGCTTGAGCCCGGCCAGGCGCTCTTTCTCGGAGCCGGCGAACTCCATGCCTACCTCCGCGGCGTGGGAGTGGAACTGATGGCCAACTCGGACAATGTCTTGCGGGGTGGCTTGACCTCGAAGCACGTGGATCCCGAGGAATTGATCGACACCTTGACCTTCCGCGAAGGTCGCCCCACGGTGCTCGAGGCCGGTCGGGACGCCAGCTACGCGGCGGCGACGCCCTATTTTCGTCTCGATCGTCTCGATCCCGGGGCGGGCTTGCGGGTCACGGACGCCGAGCGGGGTGTCGAAATCCTGCTCTGCACCGAGGGTGCCGTGAAGCTGGTGCGGGAGTCCGACGGAGAGGAGATCCGGCTCGAGCGGGGGGCGTCGGCCCTGGCTCCGGCCGCCGCGGGGGCCTACCGGGTCGAGGGCGCTGGCGTGGTGCACCGTGCGGGTGTTCCGATTTGAGTTTCCGGGTGCCGCATTGAACCTGGGCCGTCGTTTCGTGCTGGGTTCCGTCTATCTGAGCGGCGGCCAGGTAGTGATCAACGCCGCCAATCTGGCCATGCAGCTCGTGATCGCACGCGAGCTGGGACCGGAAGTCTTCGGCCTCTATGTCTTCTGCCTCGCGATTACCGAGTTCCTGAACATCCTGGGGGCCGTGTCTCTCGGCTTCGCGTTGATCCAATCCCGCGAGGCGAGCCAGTCCGACTACGACACGGCGTTCTTCCTCTACCTCGGCCTCGGCGTGCTCGGTTTGTTTCTCGTCGCCGGTATTGCGCCCTGGCTCGCCGAGGCGCGCTCGACGGAAGCGGCGTGGCTCTTGCTCGTCATGTGGAGCGCGCGTGCGCTGCGGATGCTCGCCCAGATGCCGGAAGCGCGCCTCGAGCGCGACTTGCGCTACGGCGCGCTCACGGGTGTGAATCTCTTCGTGGGAACCGTGCCCAACGTGGTAGCCGTAGCGTTGGCCTGGTGGGGCTGGGGTGTGTGGAGCCTCGGAATCCGCGACGTGCTGGTGTCCGGCCTCCTCCTGGGGGTTGCCGGCCTGGTGTCGGGCTACCGGTTCCGCGGCCGGTTTTCACGCGACTCGTACGGACGCCTGATGGGGTTCGCGCGGCCGATGATGCTGTCGCGTGGACTCGAGATCCTGATCGAGCGCCTCGACGCGTTGGCCGTGGGCGCTTTCCTCGGTAACCGCGCGGCGGGTCTCTACGCCCAGGGCCGGTTCCTGGCGGAGACGGGGACGGTCGCGACGCGGCCCGTCGAACGGGTGAGCTTCAACCTCTATGCCCGGGTGCAGGACGATCCGCAGCGGCTCGCGCGGAGCTGGCATGTCGTCAATTACTTCCTGCTGCGGGTGCTGCTGGTCGGTGCGGCTGCGCTCCTGGTCTTTCCCGATGAGATCCTCCGGCTCCTTCTCGGTCCGGAATGGTTGGGTGCGGCGCCGATCCTGCGCTGGCTGGCGTTGTACGCAGGTCTCTTCCCCCTGCTGCAGAACGCGCGCAGCCTGCTCTATGGATTGGGCGAGGTCCGCCGCATGGTGCGCGTGCGGATCTACCAGGCCGCGGCTTTCGCGATCGGTGTGACCGGCGCGGTTTTGGCGGGGAGCGCCACATGGATGGCCGCCGGACTCTTGTTGACGACGCTTCTGGCTTTGTCGCTGGCGTGGCGCGAAACCCTCGACCTGGTGGCTCCGCCGCGCACGGCGCACCTGGTGGTGCCGGTGGTGTTGTTCGCGGGCGTGGTCTCGACCTTTGGTGTGCTCTCCGCGCTTGGATGGTGGGAGGTGCTGCCCTGGTTCGCCTTGCCGTTCCTACCGCCGCTTGCCTACCTGGTCGCGCTTTTCGTGGTCGAGCGGGGGCGTCTGGTGGCGGAGTGCCGGTATCTTTTCGCGCGGCTCGGCGAGCCGTGAAACGGAGGGCGCGGACGGGTGGATTCTGAACGCGAGCGCAGCGCTGCCGACGAGGCCTACCTGCGCTCGGTGGGGGCGCGCTGGGGCTGGATCCGAGGCGTGCGGCCGATGGCGTTGGCGGCACTGCTTGCCCGGCTCCTTCCGCCTGCGGATCGCCGGAGGGTGCTGCGAACGCGAGACGGGCTCGAACTCCTGGTGGACCCCCTCGCGCGTCTCGGCAGCATCTTGTTGGCCGAGGGCGAGTTCGAACCGGACAACGTGGCCCTGATTTGCGCCGAGGTGGGACTCGGCCAGGTTGCGCTCGACCTCGGCGCGAACGAGGGCTTTTTCTCTGCGGTCCTGGGCCGCATCGTCGGCCCGAACGGGAAGGTGATCGCGGTCGAGCCGCAGGCCCGCTTGCGCCCGATCATCGAGGCAAACCTCGCTTTGAACGGGGTCGACTCGCACTTGGTGCTGAGCCGGGCCGTCGGTAGAGAGGACGGCGAGATCGGAGAGATGAGTCTCTACCCGGCGATCGACAGCGGCGCGTCGGGGCTGGTGCGCAAGCTCCGCTTCTTCCGAGCCACGCAGGCCGTTGACTTCATCTCGCCCGAGCGAATTCTCGAGTTGGCCCAGGTCGACCGTTTTGACTTCGTGAAGCTGGACGTGGAGGGCTTCGAGACACGAGTCGTCGAAGTCTTGCTTCCCCTGATCCGAGACGGTCGGGTCGGAAAGCTCTACATCGACTACCACGCGCCAGTGCTCGCGGCTCAGGGCATCGACCCCGCGCCAACCCATGCCGCTCTCTGTGACGCGGGCCTGGTCCCGGCGCGCGAACCCGAACGCCTGGCGGGGTACGTGCTCTACCGTCTTCCCGATGCAAGGATGCGCTCGTAGGCAGCGTAGATCCGCTCACCGTACGCGTCCCAGCCGCGCAACTCCTCGACGGTCTTGCGGCGTGCGGCCTTCCCCATTTCAGCGCAAGCGTCCCGATTTTCGTAGCACCAGAGGATCTTTTCACCGAGTGCGTCCGGGTCCCGGATCGGAACGATGAAGCCGTCGGTGCCTTCCGTCACGATATCGGGTCCGCCGCTGTTTATGGTGGCGATGGCCGGCAGTCCGCACGCCATGGCCTGCCCGAGCACGACGCCGAAACCGTCCTGGATGGAGGCGAGGCAGAAGGCATTGCATTGGCTGTAGAACCACGCGAGCTCGGACTGGCGCTTGGCGCCGTGAACGACCACGCTCGGTGCCGCGTGGCGTTCGAGAAAGGGCCGGATCTCCTCGTCGACGGGGCCCACCAGCCATAGCTCTGCGTTCTTTAGTTTGAGTGCGCTCCAGGCCTCGAGCAGGTAGTGGATCCCCTTCTGGAGGCTCACGCGTCCGCAATGCATGATTCGGAAGGTGTCGTCCTCCTTCGGCACGGGCGAGAACTCGTCGAGTGAAGATCCGAGCGGTACCTGGATCAGCTTTTCTTCGGGAACGCCGTGTTCGAGGAAGGTGCGGCGCGCGAAGCTGGAGAGGATCTGGATGTAATCGGCCGCTTCGTATTCTGCGACCGACTTTTCGATCGTCCGGGGGTGGTACTGGGGCACCGGGCCAAAGCGTCCGAACTCCTCGGTGAGCAGCTCGATCTGCGTGAGCATGTGCGCGTTTCCCCGGACCACGATCGTGGGGATTCCCGCGTCGCGGGCGCGTTGCATCTGGTAGAGGGAGGTTCCGTTCCAACCGACGAACAGATCCGCCTTCGGGTCGAAGCTGCGCGCGGCGCGCCGGTCGTATCGCTCCATCCAGTAGAACTGGAGGTTCCAATCCGGCCGGACCCGGCGCGGAAGGTTCTCCCAGGCTCGCTTGACGATCTCCTGCCACAACAGGCTCTGGATGTGTTTTCGCGGCACCCCGTATTTTTCGGCCTCCCAGGCCGGGTAGCTCGTGAGAAGCCGGTGCAGGCCGCCCCGTTTCGCCAGCTGTGCTGCGAGGTAGAAGGCGTGGAAACGCCCGAGTACGGAGATCGTGGCCTTCATGTGGTCGGTTCTTTTCGAAAGGAGAAAACGAGGCAGGTGACGAATGCCAGCGCGAACGCCACCGAGAGTCCGAAGGCCACCTGTTCGATTCCAACCGCCCGGCCGAACAAGACACCGGCGAGGGGCAGGCCGAGACCCGCGAACTGAGCCAGCCGCGCCGCGATGACGTACCGGGTACGTCGCTCGGCCAGGAGGAGGTTCTTCACGATCGCGAACGGTGCGTAGAAGAGAACGATGCCGGACATGGCGACCAGGAGCCCCGCGGAGGCCTCCCAGCGTTCGCCGAAGAGGACCGGGACGACGGGGGTTGCGAAGGCGATGCTCAGGACCGTGACGAGCACGAGGGGCGGGGTCAAGAGGCCGAGCAGGCGCAGGGCGCTGCGCCGTCGGGCTGCGCTCCCACTTTCCCGGCTGAACCAGTTGAGTGCGAGGCGGCTGGTAACCGGGCTGAGCAGTTGTTGCGGTACGACGGCGAGGCGCCGCGCCTGGAAGAGCAAGCCCGCCCCGCTCGCCCCCCCGACAGCACCGGCCAACAACACCGTCACGCGCGCGAAGGCGCCCTCGAGCATTCCCTCGAGCCAGAGTCCGCGGGCCTGGCGCGCCACGGCGCGCCACTCGGAGGCCCGCAGGAGGCGGGGCCGCTCGCGAGGCATGGCGCCGAGGGCGATGAGAGCCGAGCCGGTGAGGAGCGGGATCGCGAGCTCCCGCAGGTACAGGGCGAACGCCCCGGCCCCCGCGAGCACGAGGCCGATCGCGATGGCGTGGGCCGTCAACTGGCTGATGGTCTCGAGAGTGGCAATGCGTCGGTACGGCTGCTTTCGCTCGTAGAAAGCGATCGCGTTGGTCGAAATGTGTTGGAGCAGGATCCCGACCAGGAGGATTCCGGTCACCTGGGTCAGGTCCCCGGTTGCGAGGAGCCAGCCGCCGGCGAGGAGGCCTGCGAAAACGGTCTCGTGCAGGGTGACGCTCCAATAGAGTCCCCGGTCTGCCGCGCTGAACTCCGATTCCTGCAATCGGATGACGATCACCCCGACGCGGAGAGAGATGAAGGTCAGGACCAGGCTGATCGCCGCGTGACGCAAGGCGAAGGTTCCGAAGCCTGAGGGGTCGATGAAGCGGACGAGGACGAGGTTCGCTCCGAACGCGACCGCGGCGCGCGCGACGCCGCTGGTCAACATCCAGCGCGACTGGGAAAACCGTCGACTCAACGCGGGCTGTCCGTGTTCGACGCGCGCGGTTCGAAGCGAACGAAGGTTGCGCCCGTCCAGGGGTCTCGCAGCACGATTTCGAATTCCCACGGATCGAGGTTCTCGAGTCGGAGGTGCCGGTAGGCCGCGAGGCG
>JAYZFQ010000074.1:0-5659 GCA_036336695.1 Myxococcota bacterium | reverse complement strand
CGGTGTGGTGGCACAATCTCGAGTACGCCGGACGCCGTTCCATCGCGGAAGGGTTCGACAATCTCCGGGTGGCGCTGCAGCAGCAGGCGCCGAGTGCGGCACCCGCGTGGCTGCTGGCCTTCGCCGGGCTCTTCGCGCCGGGCGCCGCTGGCGGCCGGGAACGCGCGATACTCGGGGCGTGGTGGGTCGCCAGCCTCGCCGGGGTTGCGGTGGGCCTCCAGTTCCGGCCGCACTACTTCGTGCAGGCCCTGCCGGCCCTGGCAGCGGCCGCGGGTCTCGGTCTCGCCGCTGCTGTGGGCGCAGCCGCCTCCTCGCGACGGCGCAGTGGGGCGATCGTTGCGGCGGTTCTCGCGATCGCCGTGGTGGGGGCGCCAGCCCTCGCAAACCGGCGCGCATTGACGGCCGCGAGTCCCGCTGCCGCTGCGCGGGAGATCTGGGGTCTGAACCCTTTCCCGGAAGCGCGGACCATTGCCCGGCACATCCAGCGCACCAGCGGCCCGGATGAGACGGTTTTCGTGGTGGGTTCGGAACCCCAGATCCCGTTCTACGCCGAGCGCCGCAGCGCGACCCGGTACATCTTCTTCTACCCGCTCACGGGGGGCTATCCGAGCGCCCGGGAACGCCAGGAGGAGGTCTGGGAAGAGGTGCAGCGCGCACGTCCGCTGTACGTCGTGTGGGTGCACCTGCAGGCGTCCCGACTGATTTCGGCGCAGACCGATCCGTGGCTCTTCGAGGTGTCCGAGCGGATGCTGGCGCGCGATTACGAGATCGAATCGGTGGCGCACCCGGATGCCCGGGGCGAAGACTACGTCTTCGCCCACGGAAGCGAGGCGGTGCGCTGGTTCCGCGAAGAGCGGGACCAACTCGAACATCTGCCCTGGGTGGCCGTCTATCGGCGCGCACCGGGGATCAAACCAACGAACGAGGAGGGAAAGCGATGAAGTCTCGAATGCTAGTGGCTGTGATTGCGCTCTGCGCGCTGTGGCTTGCAGGGTGTGTCGTGGTCGAGGACGGCGAGGTCGGGGTCCGGAAGAGCTTCGGTGCCATTTCGGACGAGCCGGTGGGCCAGGGAATCTCGTTCCAAGTGCCGGTGGTGCGCACGGTGACGCGCTGGAACGTGAAGCTGCAGGAGATCAAGGAATCGGCAAAGGTCCCGTCCTCCGAGGGATTGATCGTGGGCCTCGAAACGTCCCTGCTCTTCCGCGTTGTGCCGGACAAGGCGCCGACGATCCGGAAGACGGTCGGTCGAAACTACATCGACGTGCTGGTGGTGCCTTACCTGCGCAACGCCCTGCGTGATGTCGTTGCCGGGTACCCGGTCAAGAACATCTATTCGGAGGCAGGCCGCAAGGAGATTGCCTCGAAGATTCGCGAGTTCCTGCGCGCAAACCTGGGGTCCCAGGGGATCGAAATCGTCGACGTCCTCTTGCGGGACGTTCGCCTTCCCGAGAAGTTCCGCGAGAGCATCGAGCGGAAGTTGACGGCCGAGCAACGGGTTCAGCAGAAGCAGTTCGAGTTGCAGCAGGCGCGCAAGGACGCTGAAATCGAGGTTGCCCGGGCAGAAGGGGCCGCCCGCGCTCAGGAGATCGTGCGTTCGACCCTGTCGGGCAGTTATCTCCAGTATCTCTGGATCAAGACCCTCAACGAGAACCCGAACGTGATCTACGTCGCCACCGAGGCCAACCTGCCGATCTTCCGGCAGGTGGACTGAGTCTCGGGCCGGGCGTGTCTCAGGGGGTTTCGGCGCTTCGGTCCGTGTTGCGGTAGAGCATCCAGTAGTAGCCGGAGATCGCCGCGTGATCGAACTCGGCGGCCAGGGTGTAGCGTGTGGACTCATTGACGAGAAAGGTCGGCGGCGCCTCGGCACGTTCCTGGCGGTGGAAGATCATCCACTCGGGGCCGGCCTGCGGCCACTGGCGCCGGGGGAGATAGACGAGGCGTTTTTCCGGCGGGAGGGACCGCGAGTGGAAGCCGAGGACGGTGCCGACGCGAAAATCGTGATCGCTGCCCACCTCGAGCACGGGTCCGTCGGTCTGGGCGGCGAGGGTCGCGAGTGCGGCGCGATAGCCACCCCGGCCGAGTTCCGCGAAGCGTGCGATGTGAATGCCGTTGCCCACCGCGAAGCCGGCGAGAAGGAGGGCAGCCGCCACGCGGCGCGCGCCGCCGGCGCGGAGCGCCGCGGCGAGGAGCAGGGCCGTCAGCAGGAGGCTGAAGGCGATTCCGATCAGGAAGTACCGTACCGCCAAGACGTCCGGCCGGATCGCGCCCAGGACCAGGAGGGGCGCGATGACGATGGTGACGGCAAACCCGGTCCAGGCCGGGTCGGCGCGTTTCGCCAGGAGTCGCAGTCCGGCGACGACGACTCCGAGGGCGAGCACGGTCCAGGCGATCCCGAACGCCGGCTCCGCGGGAAGGCCCAGGGAGAACCCGACCGTGCGGGCGGCGAGCCAATCGAACACGGGCGCGGGTCCTCCGCCGACTCGCAGTTGGCGCAGGTCGACGAGCCACAGGGCGGCGAAGGCGAGGAGAGGTGCGCCGTGAAGGCGGGCCATCGCGCGTAGCCACGGCCCGGCTGCCCGGTGTTGCGGCCAGAGCACGACGCCGGATTGGACGAGGGCGCCAGCCCAGAAGAAACAGAACACCAGCTGGTAGAGGAACCCAGCGACGACGCACAGGCCGAACGCGACGGCGCTCGACGCCCGTGGCCGTTCCAGGTCGCGCTCGAGCCACCAGAGGCCGGCGAGGGCGAAGGCAACCGCGGGACCCGACCCCCGCGCCTCGGATGAGAAGTGCACCAGGGCGAAGGAGCCGGCGAGCAGCCAGGCGGCCAGGACGGCTTCGAGGCGCCCGCGCCGCCAAGCCACCGCCGCGCCGAGGCCGATGCTCGCCGTGCCCAGGGTCAGGGCGGGGAGGCGGTAGATCCAGGCATGCGGGGTATCCCCGATCCAGTAGAAGAACAAGGTATTTAGGTGATGGTTGTTCGAGTGATGGATTGCGGTGAAGACATCCGGGACGGAGCGGACGCCCGCCGCGATACGCCAGGTCCAGACCTCGTCGAGCCAGAAGTCGGTCCCCAGACCCAATCCCCGCAGTGCGAAACCGATCCCGCAGGCGGCTGCGATCCAGGCGAAGGCGGCGCGCCGACTCACGGCGTTGTCACTTCGGTTCGTTCCCAGATCACGACGCGCGGGCCGTCGGCCGCAGCCCGGCGGGAGCGCAGGCGGGGATCTTCCCGGTTTTCGAAGGCGCGGTCGGGGACGGGCAGGACGTGGCGACGGAACGTGCCGCCGTGAAGCGCGCGGCGGAGGGCGCGGTTCACTTCGCGACTCCGTGCCGCCGGTGCGTGCCGGCGCGGAATCAGCCACCGGGCCTCGGCGACTTCGTCCAGGGGTTCTCCGCTCAGACCGCCGATCGTGCGCAGGCCGGTGTAGAACTTCACGGGCAGGTCACCGTAGGCGATCGCAACGCGATCGCCCGGGGCGGCTTGGTTCCCAAGGAAACTCACGATGCCCGCGATGGGTCCGGGGGGCCGGTCCCGGTACTCATCGGCAAGTTCGTCGAGCGACCCGAAAACGAGGGCCACGGCCAGGCAGAACACGGCGAGCGCACGATGGGCGCGATAGAGCGCGCCGAGACTCATGCCGACCAGCAGGAAGATGGGCGGCAGGATGGGTGCCAGATAGCGCAGGTAGGGCAGGGGACTCAGGAGACCGAGCAGCAGGATCGTGACTGCCACGTACAGCGCGAGCAGGGCGGCGTGGCGTGGCGCGGGGGCTTCGAGCACGGGGGTGCCGCGCCCCACGCGCAGCAGGAACAGGGCAAGGGGGGCCACGAGGAGCGCGCCGCTCGCGAACACGGGGTCGAAGAGCATGTTCCCGTAGTGCACGAGTTGAAGCGGGGTGTCGCGCCACGCCAGGAAGCGCGCCATGCCCGCTGCGTCGGAGGTCGTTCCGACCCAGGCGATCCACGGCGCTGCCAAGCTGCCGGTGGCGATGGCCGCGAGGAGTGCGGGCCGGAGCGCGGCGCGATGAAGCCACGCCGCGTGGAGGAGAATCGCAAGCAACAGCGAGGCTGCGTAGACGGCCTGTGTGTAGAAGAGGAGCGTGGCGGTCGCGACCAGGGCCAGGGTGGGCTTCGTCTTGCCGGCCCGGAGGTGTGCGCCGATCCAGAGGCCCACGAGGGAGAGCAGCGCAGCGAGGGCGTAGTAGCGCGCCTGGCGGGAGAGCACGACGAACGAGAGCGACACGCAGAGGAGCAGTGCGCCGGCGGCGGCGCCGAAGCGGTCGCGGAACAGGTCTCGGCCGGCCGCCCAGGCGAGGAGCACCGTGGCGAGGCCGCACAGCGCAAAGGGAATCCGGGCCGACGCCGTATCGGTTCCGAGCGTCGCGAAGCTCGCGGCGACGAGGTAGAACGGAAGCCACGGGTGCCAACGCCACCGCCCGTCCGGTCCGTACTCGACGCCGAGTTCCTGGGAGTAGGAGTTCACTGCGTCGAAACCGACGGGCACGCCGAACTCGAAGATCGACCGGGCGAGCAGTGCGGTCTGCGCCTCGTCCTGCCAGAGCAGGGGTTGGTCCAGCCGCGTCAGCAGCAGGAACCCCGCAAGTCCCACGAGGCCGAGGGCGATGCATTTGTCGCTGGCCCGCACCGCTGCGGAGGGTAGCGCGCCGATCCTGGCCGCTGGTTTTGCGGTACCGTTTGTCCTCCCATGGGGTCTGCCAAGGGGTCGTTCTGGATCGTCTCGGCCGCGCTCGCGGCGCTGGCGATCGTCGTGCGCGCTGTCGGCTTCGAGTCGGCGCTCCCCGATGGCCAGGCGGTGCCGAGTATCGGGGATGGCTGGTACCACCTGCGACGCATCGTCTACGACGCCGCCCGCCTCCCGATGCTCCTGGGTTTCGATCCGTTCGTCCAGTTCCCGGAGGGGGCGCGGGCTGCCTGGCCCCCCTTGTTCGACGCGGTGGTCGCCTGGATGGCCTTGCCGATTGCGGGTGCGGTCGGGCCTGGGTTGGTCGGGAACGCGCTGTGGGCGCCGGCGTTGATCGGGGCGCTCACCGTGGTGTGTCTCTACGGCCTTCTGCAGCCGCGCCTCGGCACCGCCGCGGCGCTCGCGGCGGCGGCCTTGCTGGCAGTGCTGCCGGCCCACGTCGAGGTGACCCGGGTGGGGGCGTTGAGCCAGCGCTGTGCGGGTGGACTGGTCGCGGTGCTCGCGCTGGCTGCAACCCTGCGGCTGCTGGAGAGCGATTTGCGCTCGCGCTGGGCGGCTGTCGCGACGGGTCTCGTCCTCGGCCTCGGGATCCTGGTCTCAACCGGCGGCGTGCTCGTTGCGGTCGCCGTGCAACTCGTCCTGCTGCTCATCGTGGTCTCCCGCGCGTCGGTCCAGAACCCCGTGGCGATCGGGCATGTCCTACTGGTTCAGGTCCTCGCGCTTCTCGTCCTGCTGCCGGCGGCAGCCCTGCGCGCCGGGCCCGAAGCGGACCTGTTTACGGCGCCGTATCCTTCTCGGGCGCATCTCGCGCTGTTTGCGGTTCCCTGTGCGATCGTCCTGGCCTGGTTGCCGGTATGGCGGTATTCGCCGCGGCGGCTGCAGCCGCCGTTGATGCTGGGCCTCGCGGTGCTGGGGGTGCTCGCGGGTTGGGGGCTGGCCCCTCCGGTGCTCGCA
>JAYZFQ010000073.1:0-21101 GCA_036336695.1 Myxococcota bacterium | reverse complement strand
CGGATGAGCAATGCGTTGAGCCAACGCGGGATCGGCCAGAAGTCGTGGCTGGGAGCGATTCGCCCGAGTCCCAGACGATAGGAGGCGAGACGCCACAACGCGGCAACGGGAAACAGCAGGGCGTTGGTGTAGGTCATGCGTTCGGGCTGGAGCCCGGCGGCGGCGACGACCTGCTCGAGGTCGGCGCGCCGGTAGCGTCGGCGATGTTCGAAGGTTTCGTCGTGTTGGCTCCAGAGTGACGGGAAGGCCGGAACCGCAATCACGACCCGGCCGCCCTCACGGCACACCCGCGCAGCATTGCGGAGGAAACCGACGTCGTCTTCGAGGTGTTCGAGAACATCGAGCAGGAGCACGGTGTCGAAGCAGCGCTCCTGGAACGGAAGCCGGGTCAGGTCTCCCCGCGCCAGGGTTTCGAACCCCCGCCGCTGGCAGATCTGGAGGGCCAGCCTGGAGCGATCGATTCCAACCCCAGTGCCGGCTTCCCGGTGCCAGTCCCTGAGGACTCCGCCGGTTCCGCAACCGAGATCGAGCATGCGACCCGGGGCGCGCCCTTCCAGCAGGCGCCGCAGAATCAGGCGCTTGCCAACGAACCACCAGTGGCCCTCCTCGATCTCGTCGAGCAGGCGGAACTCCGCGTCGTTCATGCGCCGCCTCCAGTCCCGTCCGGTGAGCTGCCCGTTGCCAACGGAAGGTGCAGCCTCCGAAGGGTGGCGCGGGAGAGCTACCCCGGTCGGATGGCCGCTTTCCGGCGCAAGCTAGGGGGGAAGATCCGAAAGTCAAGCGACGGTGGGGACTTGAACCGAAGCGGGGCAGGGGGGGATGGTGGCCCAGGACAGAATCGAACTGTCGACACCTTGATTTTCAGTCAAGTGCTCTACCAACTGAGCTACCGGGCCACGGGCGATGAAATTAGCCTGCCCCCCGCACGGGGGCTAGCGGGGGTGTCGAGGCCTGCTTCAGGATTCCGGGGCCGAGGCCACGCGGAGCGAGGTGATGCGGGCGTTCTCGGGGTAGGGGCGATTGGCGGGGCCGTAGCGGCCGTAGGTATCGATCTCGAGTTCGGTCACCGCGTCTACCACCTCGATGCCCGCCACAACCCGGCCCAGGACCGTGTAGTTCCCATCCAGGTGCGGTGCGTCCTGGTGAACGATGAAGAACTGGCCGGTGGCGGTACCCGGACGCCCCTTGTTCGCCAACGCCAGGGTTCCGCGCAGGTGGGCGATGCCGCTGAACTCGTCGGGGAAGCCCTCGGGGTGGCCCCCCTTGCCGTCGTCCCGGGGGTCCGTGTTGCGGGTCAGCGGATCGCCGCCCTGGATCACGAATCCGGGGAGCACGCGGTGAAACGTGGTGCCGTCGTAGAAACCCGAATTCGCGATCCGCGTGAAGCGTGCAACGGCTTGGGGCGAGATTTCGGGCAGCAGGTCGATGCGCACCGTGCCGAGTCCCTCGATTTCCAGCAGCGCGGTGGGATGGGGTCCCGTGCCGATGGACGCGGCCGGGGGTTCCGGGGCGGGAGTTTCCGGAGCCGTGCATCCGGCGAGCGCGAGCACCGCGATTCCGATTGCGCCCAGGGCGCCAAGCCGTCCCATTGGATTCCCCCGCCTGTGGTACGTTGCTTATCGATGAACCGGCGGGTCGAGTTGACGGTGCGTTTCGCGCTGTGCTGGGTCCTGCTGGGGGCGAGCCTGCCCGCGCTTTCAGGCGCCGAGTCCGGCACGGGTTCGGCCGGCATGGTGGTGGCCTCCCAGGTCGATGCCGCCGAGGCCGGACTCGCGATGCTCGAAGCGGGCGGCAATGCCGTGGATGCCGCCGTGGCGACTGCGTTCGCGCTGGCCGTGACCCAGCCGTTCTCCGCCGGCCTGGGGGGTGGCGTCTTCCTCGTCGGGCGGACCGACGCGGGCGAGTACTTTGCACTCGACGCGCGGGAAACGGCCCCGGCTGCCGCCGACCGCGACATGTACGTCCGCGAGGGGGTGGATCCCCGGGCTTCCCTCTCCGGAGGCCTGGCCGTGGCCACTCCGGGGTTCGTGCGCGGCCTGGCCGTCGCCCTGGAGCGCTGGGGCACCTTGCCGCTGCCCGCGGTGCTGGCGCCGGCGATCCGCCTCGCACAAGACGGTTTTCCGATCGGCCCCTACCACGCCGGCATGCTCGAGCGTCTCCGGCAGTTCGGCCTGCCGGAAGCCTTTCCCGAAACCGCGCGGATCCAGTTTCCCGCAGGCGGTGCGGCGGCCGAGCCGGGCTGGGTGCTGCGCCAGCCGGACCTTGCCGAGAGCCTGCGGCGCCTGGCGAGCGAAGGGCCGGAACTCTTCTATACGGGCGAGATCGGCGCGCGCATCGTTGCCGCTGCGAAACGCCATGGCGGCATACTCGCTGCCGAAGACCTGGCCGGGTACACGCCGAAGCTGCGTGAACCCGTCGTCGGAACCTACCGGGGGCTCGAAATCGTTTCCTTTCCACCGCCTTCTTCGGGCGGCGCGGTGCTGGTCGAGATCCTGAACATCCTGGAGGGCTTCGATCTGGCCAAGGCGGGGCCTGGGGACCCCCGGACCACCCATCGCATCGTCGAGGCGATGAAACTCGCTTTTGCCGACCGCGCGACCTGGTTCGGCGATCCGGATTTCGTAGAGGTCCCCGTCGCGCGGCTGACTTCGAAGCCCTACGCCGAGAAACTGCGTGGGCGCATCGTGGCGCCTTTCTGGCGGCGGGAGCGCGCGATCGAGGTGGAAGGTCCGGGCGTGCCGCACAACGATGCGGGCACGACCCACCTTTCCACGACCGACGGTCGTGGCGGGGCCGTCGCGCTGACGATGACGATCAATACCCCCTTCGGTTCCGGCATCACGGTGCCGGGAACGGGCATCGTGCTCAACAACGAAATGGACGACTTCTCGAAGGCCGTGGGACAGCCGAACGTCTACGGCCTCGTCGACGAACGCGGTGCCAACGCCATCGCCCCGGGCAAGCGGCCCCTGTCGAGCATGACCCCGACCCTCGTCGTCCGCGACGGTCGGCCGTTCATGGTGACGGGAAGCCCGGGCGGGCCCCGGATCATTACGACGACCCTGCTCACCATTCTCAACGTGGCCGACTTCGGCATGGACGTGCAGGAGGCGGTGGCGGCGCCGCGGTTTCACCACCAATGGTTGCCGAACAAGGTCTACGCGGAGCCGGGGATCGACGCGTCGCTCGTCGAAGCCCTCCGTGAACGCGGCCACGAAGTGGATGTGGCCGACCGCACCTGGTCGAGCGCCCAGGCGATCGTGATCGATCCCGAGACGGGCCTGCATCTCGGCGGAAGTGACCCGCGCGGTGACGGCGCGGCCCGCGGCTATCACCCGAAGCAGCCCTAGGGTCGGGCGACGGCCTCGACGTACCGCTCGAGGCCGATGACGCGCCGCGCGACACGCAGCACGTCCTCGGCAGAGACTGCGGCGATCGCATCCGGGTAGCGGGTCGAAGCGTCTGCGCCGAGGCCGTAGAGCACATCGAGGGAAACCTGGGCAGCGTGCGCTGCGTTGCGTTGCCGGTCGATCGCGAAGTTCCCGATCAGGTGGCGCCGCGTCGCATCGAGTTCTGTTTCGGGCGGAGGGGAATCGACGATCCGCCGGAGTTCGTCGAGCATGCCGCGCCGCGCCTGCTCGAGCTTTTCGGGCGCCGTGGCGATCGAGACCGCGAACCAGCCGGGGGCGCTGCCTTCGACGCTCGTGGCCCCCACGGAATAGGCCAGGCCCTGACGCTCTCGTAGCGCGAGGAAGAGGCGGCCGCCCTGGCCGCCGAGCAACTGCGCCACGATCTCCAGTACGAAGCGATCCGGGTCTCCGACGGTGAGCCCGGGGAACCCGATCACCGCGTGGGCCTGGGCACGCTCCTTGCGCAGTTCGACACTGCGGATCGTCTCGGGGCCCGCGATGTCCGGGGCTCCGGGTCTTTCGAAGGGGATGTCGGGCAGGTCCGCAAGACGCGAGGAAACGTGTCGCGCAATCTCGTCGGGCTCCACGTCCCCGGCGACCGCAAGGGACAGGTTGGCGGCGCAAACCAGCCGAGCGTGTTGTTGCCTGAGCGCTTCTGCGTCGAATCCCTCGACGGTCTCGCGTCGGCCGAAGATCGGGCGGCCGTAGGGGTGGCCCGGGTACAGCGTTTCGGTGAAGAGCAGGAAGGCGCGGTGTCCGACGCGATCTTCCCGGCGTTCGATCGCGGCGAGCGTTTCCCGGCGTTCGCGCTCGATTTCGCCGGCGTCGAAGGACGGCTCGAGGAGCGCTTCGCAGAAGAGGTCGAGCGTCCGCGTCAGATTCGTGCTGGGGGTTTCGAACGCGAGTCCGAGAGAGCTTCGGCCCGAGAACCCGTCGATGTCCGCGGCCAGCATTTCGGTCGCCTGGGCGAAGTCGGCGGCCGAACGGCCCCGGCTGCCCCGTGTCCACATCGACGACAGGAACGCCGTGAGTCCGGACGTCCCTTCGGTATCGGAGAGGAGACCGCCGTGAAATGCGGCCCGGCCCGCCACGAGGGGCAGGTTGCGGCGAGGGACGACGTGGAGCTGCCCGCCGGTGGGAAGCTCGTAATGCAGGATCTCGGCGCGGGAAGCGTGTTTCGTCGGTGCGACGAAGGCTCGCGCGATGCGCTCGCTGCCCGTTTCGATCGCGCGCTGGATCCGCGCGGCATCGAGGCAATCCGGCCGCGTTTCGGGCACCACGGCGGCGACGGAGAGCCGTTCGGGCGCCAGGTGCTGGTGCGCCACGCGCTGGAGGTCCTCCGGCGTCGCGTCGCGGATGCCGGCCAGATAGCGGGTTTCTGCCTCCAGGTCGCCGGCGAGGTGGAGGAAACTGCCGGCTTTCTGGGCCAGCCCCGAAACGCTCTCGCGTTCGAAATCTTCTGCCGCCAGGAAGTTGACGCGCGCCTTCTCGAGTTCTTCCACGGAAACCGGTTCGACACGAACGCGCTCCAGCTCGCGCACCGTCGCTTCCAGCGCTGGGAGCGCGCGTTCGGTATCGGTCTCGAAACCGAGGGAGAAGAGCCCCGGATCCAGCGGGGTGTAGCACGAGGCTTCGATCCGGTCGGCCAACCCTTCGCGTTCACGAACGCTGCGTACCAGTCGGCTGCTGTCGCCGTTGCCGAGGGTGTAGGCCAACAGGTCGAGGAAGGGAGTGTCCGGATGGCCGAGGGCGACGGCCGGGGTGGCGAGTTCCACGTTCACCCGCTCGAAGGGGCGCGAGAGCACCGCCGCACGCGGCCCGTCCTGCGCAGCTTCGGTCGGCCGATCGCGCCGGGCATCGCCTGGGGAGAGGGTGCCGAAGGTCGCCTTCACCTGTCTGCGCACCGCGTCGGCGTCGAAGTCTCCCGCCACGACCACGCAGAGGTGGTCCGGCGTGTACCAGCGTTCGAAGAAGCCGCGCACCCGGTCGCGGTTGAAGCTCTCCACGCTCTCGGGCGACCCGAGGATCGGGGAGCCGTAGGGATGGCTCTCGTAGACGGTCGCACAGAGCGCGTTCCCGACGACCGAACCGGGCGAATCCTCGCTGGCGCGGATCTCTTCCAGGACCACGTCGATCTCGCGCACGATCTCGCCGGGGTCGAAGGCGGAATCGACGACGGCGTCCCCGAGGACATCGATGCCCAGGGCGACCTCGGCCGCGGGCAGGGTGGCGTGGTAGACGGTGACGTCGAAGGACGTGTAGGCGTTGATGCGGCCGCCGGCTCCCTCGATCTCGCCGGCGATCTCTCCCAGGCCACGCCGGCCCGTGCCCTTGAAGAGCATGTGTTCATGGAAGTGGGCGAGTCCGGCTTCGCCATCCCGTTCGTCGGCGGAGCCCACGTCGGCCCAGACCTGGACCTCCGCCACGGGCGCCAGCCGTGCGGGACACAGCACGAGCCGGAGCCCGTTGTCGAGTCGTTCCAGGGTCGCCGGGGCTGCACTCAAAGCAGCGAGAGCGTAACCGAAGGGGCGTTTCCTACCATCGGGGCGTGGAAGACGTGGGCGTCTACGTGCACGTGCCGTTCTGCGAGCGGGTCTGCCCCTACTGCGACTTTGCCGTGGTCGGCGTGGGGGAGCTCGCAGACGAGCGCGCGGCGCGCTACGTCGATGCCCTGCTGGCCGAACTCGAGGCGCGCCGGGCCGATTTCTCCGGCCGCCGGCTCGCGAGTCTCTATCTCGGAGGCGGGACCCCATCGCTCCTCCAGCCGAGCCGTGTCGACCAGCTTTGCTCGGCGGTGTTGGCTGCCTTTCCCGCCGATGCCCCCGAGATCACCCTGGAGATGAACCCGGGAACCGTCGAACGCGAGCGGCTCCCGGCGTTTCGCGACGCCGGCGTCAACCGCGTGTCCGTCGGGGTGCAATCGTTCGCCGACGAAGCGCTCATGCGCCTGGGCCGCGCCCATGGAGCGGACGAGGCCCGCGCGACCTTGGACGCGGCGGGGGCTGCCGGCTTTGCCGGGCTTTCCATCGACCTGATCTTCGGTGCGCCCGGCCAGCGCCTGGCCGGCGTCGAAGCCGACGTCGCCGAAGCGCTGACGTTCCACCCGGACCACGTCTCGGCCTACGAACTGACCATCGAAGCCGGGACGCCCTTCGCGCTGGCCGACGGGCGGGGGCAACTCGACCGGCCCGGCGAAGGTGAACTCCTGGAGATGCTGGGCGCGGTGGAGGCGGGACTCTCGGCGGCGGGCCTGCATCGGTACGAGATCAGCAGCTACGCGCGGCCCGGCCGGGAGGCGGTGCACAACCGGCGCTACTGGGAGCGCCGTCCGGTCCTGGGGCTCGGGGTCGCTGCCGTGTCCAGCGATCCCCGCGGGCCGGGCGCACCCCACGGCCGGCGGCGGACGAACCCGCGTGACCTCGCGACCTGGGAGGCCGCGGCGCTCCGGGGCGCGCTCGACGCGGCGGCCGCCGTCGAGATCCTGGCGCCTGTCGTCGCGCGCGGCGAGGCGGTGTTTCTAGCCCTGCGCACCGCCGCGGGGCTCGACGCGGCGCGCTTCGTCGAGGAATTCGGGGCGGCTCCGCGTGCTTTCTGGGGGGCGGAGATCGCAGATCTCGCCGCCCGGGGGCTGCTGGCCGAGAGCAGCTCGGGTGACCTGAGTCTCACCCCCGACGGGCGTCGTCTCGCGGATTCGGTGTTTCAATACTTTGTTTGATTTCCAGGGGTTGATTGACGCACGCTTGTGCGGGTGGTACCCGATACCCGATCGGAGTGATCCGCGTGTCTTCCCATCGAACCGATAGTGCCGCGCTAACCCAGCTCACCGAGCGCCAGGCATCGGTACTGCGCGCCGTGGTGGCGAGCTACGTGGGAGCCGGCGGCCCGATCGGGTCCGGCACGATCTCCCACCTGTTGGCTGCGCCCCTGTCGCCGGCGAGCGTGCGGAACACCCTCGCCGAGCTTACGACGCTCGGCCTCGTCGACAAGCCTCACCGCTCGTCTGGGCGCATTCCCACCGAGCGTGGCTTGCGGGTCTTCGTCGACACGCTGCTCGCGCCCACGGTCGTGCCGCGATCCGAGCGCCGCGATATCGCCTACCGGCTCGACGAAGTCGACGGAGACCGCGTGGTCTCCGCAGCGTCGGAGCTTTTGTCCCAGCACACCCGCCAACTCGGCTTCGTGATTACGCCGCGCTTCGCGCGCATGCACGTGCGTCACGTCAGCCTCGTGCGTCTGTCCACGGAGCGCGTGCTCGTGGTACTCGTGACCGCGAGCGGCGCGGCGATGCGCCGGGTAATCGAGGCGGAACGCGAACTGGATCAGCCGAGTCTCGACCGGATCGCTGCGGCGCTCACAGAGCGGGTGGCCGGGCGTACGCTCGCCGAGGTGCGCGGCGATCTCGAACGCGAAGCACGCGCGCGGCGGCGCGACGCCAACGCGCTTCTCGCCTGGACCCTGGAACTCGGTCGCCGGGCGTTCGAAGCCTGCGATGAGCCCGAGGGGGACCTGGTCATCGCAACGCGCATGGCGCTGCTCGATCAGCCCGAATTTCGCGACTCGCGCCGGTTGCGCGAACTCTTCGAGGCCCTCGAGGAGGAAGAGCGGATTCTCGACGGGCAGAAGCAGATCCTCGAGCCCGAGGGTGTGAGTGTCGCGTTTGGCGAAGAACTGGACGAGCCCGGCCTCCGTCACTGCGCCCTGGTCGCGACCCCCTATGGGGGTGGGGAGGGCAAGCGTCCTCTCGGGGTGCTGGGGGTCATCGGTTCGAGCCGCATGGACTTCTCGCGCGTGATTCCGCTCGTCGACTACTGCTCCGAGATTGTGTCCGGAAGGCTCTCGGCTTGAGTCCTCGGAAGAAGAAGATCGAGGTCGCGTCCGAGGAGAGCGAGGGCTGGGAGTCCCTCGCCGAAGAGGCGTCCGGCGGGTCGTTGGCGCCCAATCCAGAACTGGAGGAGGCCCTCCGGGAGGCGGCCGACGCGGTGGGCGCCCGGGCGGGTGCGAACGGCGATGAGGCTGCCGACAGCAGCGAAACGCCTTCCGAGGGGCAGGCCGGGGACCTCGAGGAAACCCGGGAACGCCTGCTTCGACTCCAGGCGGACTTCGAAAACTTCAAGCGCCGCGCGCTCAAGGAGCGCACCGATGCGCACCAGTACGGCCACGAGAATCTCGTCAAGGACCTGCTCCCCACGGTCGATAACCTGGAACGAGCCATCGACCACGCGCGAAAGAGCGGGGGCGGGGACTTGGAGAGCCTTCTGCAGGGTGTCGAGTTGGTGGAGCGCGAGCTGCTTGCAGCGCTCACCAAGTACGGTGTCGTGCAGATCGAGGCCCTCGACAAGCCCTTCGACCCCGCGTTCCACGAGGCGATGGCCCAGGCCCCGCACGAATCGGCGCCTGCGAACACGGTAATCGAGGAGCTTCAGAAGGGTTACAAGCTGCGGGATCGTCTCCTGCGCCCGAGCCGGGTCGTCGTTGCCCGGGGGCCGGAAGAGACTGCCGACACGCAGGAGAAGACGGAGACCGAGGAGGACGCGGGCTAGCCCGTCGCGGCAGCGCCTCTCGGTTCTGGGAGGCACGACCGGACATGGGCAAGGTCATCGGGATCGATCTGGGGACGACGAACTCCTGCGTCGCGGTTTTCGAAAACGGCGAGCCGCAGGTCGTGTCCAACGGCGAAGGCTGCCGAACCACGCCCTCGATGGTTGCGATCAGCGCCGCAGGCGAGAAGCTCGTCGGGCAAGTGGCCAAGCGTCAGGCCGTCACCAACCCGAACGAGACGATCTTCGCCACCAAGCGGCTCATCGGCCGCAAATTCGAGAGCAGCGAGGTCGCGGCTTTTTCGAAGGTTGCGCCGTTTGCCATCAAGCCGGCCGAAAACGGCGATGCCTGGGTCGAGGCGGGAGGCAAGCTCTGCTCGCCCCAGGAGATCTCGGCCATCGTGCTGGCGAAGATGAAGGACACGGTTGCGGACTTCCTGGGGGAACCCATCGAAGACGCCGTGATCACCGTGCCTGCGTATTTCGACGATTCCCAGCGCCAGGCTACCCAGGACGCGGGGCGGATCGCCGGGCTCAACGTGCTTCGGATCGTGAACGAGCCCACGGCGGCGGCCCTGGCCTACGGCCTGCAGGATGCGGAAAGTCAGCGTATCGCGGTGTTCGACCTGGGCGGGGGGACGTTCGACGTTTCCATCCTGGAGATCGCCGATGGGGTCTTCGAGGTGCGCAGCACGAACGGCGACACTTACCTGGGCGGGGAAGACTTCGACCTGCGCATCGTCGATTTCCTGATCGACGGTTTCCAGCAGGAGCACGGCGTCGATCTCCGCACGGACAACATGGCTCTCCAGCGTTTGAAGGAATCCGCCGAGCGGGCAAAGCACGAGCTTTCCTCTTCCGGCGAGACGGATGTGAACCTGCCGTTCATTGCGGCAAACGACGCTGGACCCACGCATCTCACCACGTCGATCACGCGCGAGCAGCTCGAGACGCTCTGCGCAGAACTCATCGAGCGGCTGGTGGTGCCCTGCGAAAAGGCGCTGGAAGATGCCGGGCTCAGTGCGCCCCAGATCGACGAAGTTCTCCTGGTGGGCGGCATGACCCGCATGCCCGCGGTGCAGGACAAGGTCGAGGAAATCTTCGGGCGAAAGCCCAGCCGCTGCGTGGATCCAGACGAGGGCGTCGCTCGAGGCGCCGCGATCCAGGCCGGCGTCTTGACGGGAGAGGTGGAGGACGTCCTGCTGCTCGACGTGACACCGCTTTCCCTCGGCGTAGAGACCCAGGGGGGTGTCGCCACGCGAATCATCGAGCGGAATACGACGATTCCGACCTCCAAGTCCCAGGTGTTCTCGACGACCGAGGACGAACAGAACGTCGTGCGCATTCACGTGCTCCAGGGCGAGCGCGAAATGGCGGCCGACAACAAGACGCTGGGCCGCTTCGAACTGGTCGGGATTCCGCCGGCACCGCGGGGCGTGCCCCAGATCGAGGTCAACTTCGAGATCGACGCGGATGGCGTGGTGAACGTCTCCGCCATGGATCTCGGGACCGGGCGCAGCCAGGCGATCCAGGTCACCGCCTCGAGCGGGCTCGGCGAGGAAGAAGTGAACCAGCTGGTGGCCGAGGCCCAGGAGCAGGGCGATACGGATCAATTGCGTCGGCAGCGTGTAGATCTGGAGAACAAGGCCGACGGCCTGGTTTATTCCACGCGGAAGACCCTCGACGAGTTTTCCGACAGCGTGCCGGGCGAAGACCGGGAGGCGCTGCTCCAGGCCATCGAGGCCGTCGACGCCGCCGCGAAGGGCGAGGAGATCGGCGTCCTCCAGGGCGCCGTTGACGAACTCTCGGCACTCACTTACAACATGACCGAGAAGCTCTACGCCGCGCTGGGAGAGAACGACGAGGTCGAATAGCTCCCTTCGATCGGCTTCCCTTCCTTTCCTGCCGCCGGTCGAATCCGGCACGGATTCCGGTATTTGGCCAAGCGCGACTACTACGAGGTTCTCGGCGTCCAGCGGGGCGTATCGGTCGAGGAGCTGAAGCGCTCCTACCGCAAGATCGCCCTGGAGAACCACCCGGACCGCAATCCGGGGGACAGCGCCGCCGAGGATCGCTTCAAGGAGGCCTCCGAGGCCTATGCCATCCTCTCGGATCCCGAGAAGCGGCAGCAGTACGACACGTTCGGCTTCAGCGGCGTGGGCGGCGGGGGTCACCCCGGTGGCTTCAGCGATTTCGGGGACCTCGGCAACTTCACCGACCTGTTCAGCGACCTGTTCGGCGACCTGTTCGGGGGGCCTCGGGGCGGCCGGCCCCGTGCCGGGCGTGGGCAACGTGGCGCGGACCTGCGTTACAACCTCGAGATCGACCTCTCCGACGTGATGGAGGGCAAGGAGGCCTTGATCGACCTCCCGAAGATGCGCCCGTGCGAAACGTGCGAGGGCAGCGGCGCGCGGCCGGGTACGCGCCCCGAGCGCTGCGGGCGCTGCGGGGGCGTGGGGCAGGTGAACTTCCAGCAGGGCTTCTTCCGGGTGAGCCGGCCCTGCGAGGCGTGTGCCGGTGCCGGTGAGATCGTCCGGGAGCGCTGCGACGATTGTCGTGGGAGCGGCCGGACCGAGGGCATGCAGAGCATCCGGGTCAAGGTTCCGGCCGGTGTCGAAGACGGCATGCGACTGCGCCTCTCGAACGAGGGGGAGGCCGGGGTCGCGGGTGGCCCCCCCGGTGACCTGTTCGTGGTGCTCTCGGTCAAGGAACACCCGCTGTTCGAGCGCGAGGGACGGAATCTCCATTGCCGGGTGCCGATCTCTTTCACCCAGGCGACGCTCGGCACCGAGGTGGAAGTCCCCACGCTCGAGGGCAAGGTGAAGCTCAAGATTCCGGAGGGGACCCAGACCGGGAAGGTCCTGCGCCTGCGGGGTAAGGGGCTGCCTTCCTTGCGCGCGACGGCGCGGGGCGACCAGCTGCTCCACATCTTTGCCGAGGTTCCGACGCGACTCTCGAAACGCCAGCGGGAACTGATCGAGCAGTTTGCTGCGGAGGGGGGCGAAGAGGTCTCTCCCGTGACCCGCGGCTTCATCGAAAAACTTCGGGACCTGTTCGAGTGACGCCGCGGCGCGCTCGTCCGTTGGGCTGGGTCATCGTGCTGGTCCTCGGGCTGGGCTGCGCGACCCAAGGCCCTCCCGCCGGTCCGCCGGCGACGGAAGACGACAAGCGCGCCTATGCCGCCGCCCTGGCGACTCTCGCGGACGATCCTGCCGCGACCCAGCGCAAGCTGGAGGCGTTCCTGGCCCAGCGGCCCCAGAGTCCGCTCGCCGACGATGCGGCGGTACGTCTCGGTGAAATCGCGGCAGCGCAAGGCGACGTCGACACGGCTTTGCGCCGCTATGGATGGGTCGAGCAGAACCATCCCAACGGAGACCGGGTCGACGCGGCCCGGGTCGCAATGGCCCGCATCGAACTGTCGCGGGGCAACCAGGCGGCCGCGGCGAGCCGGATGCGCCGGGTCCGCCTGTCCCGGCTGTCCAGCACCGAGCGCCGGGTGGCGCTGCGCGTATTTGCCGATTCGACGAACGACCCGGTAAAAAAATTGCGCTGGCTGGCCCAGGTGCGGGGTGCGGAGACCGACGAGGACGCCCTGGCCCTGGTCGACGTCGAGATCGATGAGCAGTTACCCCCCCTCGGCCGCCAGGACCTGGTCCGTGCCGCCGACCAGATCGGGCGCGAGATTCCGTCGGGTCGTCTCTTGCTCGAGGCGGCCGATCGCTCTCTCGACGCGGGGGACCTCGACGCGGCGAAGCCGCTCGTCCAGCGCGCGTCGCGCCTGCCCCTCGCCCCCGCCTACCGGGCCCGCCTCGCCACGGTCTCCGAACGGCTGCGCCTCCAGGAGGAAGGCCCGGTGGACGCGGCGGCCCTGCCGACCCTCGCCGAGGCGCTCTCCCGCCCGGTGCCGTCGGCCGACGGGGCCGTCGGGACCCTGGGCGTCGTGCTCCCCCTTTCGGGTCGTTTCGCGCGCTTCGGCGAGGAGAGCCTCCAGGGCGTTCTGCTCGCGGCCGGGGTCTTCGGCGACACGCCTGGCGGTCGCCGGGTTCGCGTCCTGGTGCGCGATACGGCAGGGCGGCCGGACCGGGCCGCGCGGGCGGTCGAGGAACTCGCCGCCGAAGGCGTGGTGGCGATCGTCGGACCGCTCCTGAAGGCCGAGTGCGAGGCGGCGGCGGTGGCGGCCGAGGCCGCGGGGGTTCCGCTCCTGGCGCTGACGGCGCGCGAAGAAGTGGCGGCGGCGCGCTCCCAGGTCTTCCGCGTTCGCACCCGTCCGGAAGAGGAGGTGCAGACCCTCGTCCACTACGCCATCCAGGATCTCGGGGCCCAGCGGTTCGCCATTCTCTACCCCAGGGATTCCTATGGCCTGGGATTGCGCAAGCTCTTCTGGAACGCGGTCGAGCAACAGGGCGGCCGGATCGTCGGTGTGGCTTCCTACGACCCGGACGCGACGGACTTCCAGAAGCCGATTCGCCGCCTCGTCGGCTATTCGCTCCTGACCCCGGAGGAGAAGGAGGCCCTGAAGGCGCGCGAGGAACTCGAGCGCCGGGCGCGTCGACTGCCCGCCGAAGCGGCGGCGGAATTGCGCGAAGAGGCACGTGCGATGACGGGGCCCGACGAGGAGGCGCTGCCTCCCATCGTGGACTTCGATGCGCTCTTCATTCCCGAGTCCCACTCCAAGGTCGTGTTGATCGCGCCGCAACTCGCGTTTCACGAGGCTGTCGGGGCGACCCTGCTCGGCACCAACGACTGGTACCACCGGGACCTCACCGCGATCGCTCGAGAGCATGTCGACGGCGCCTACTTCACCGTGCACTACTACGGCGAGAGCAAGCTTGCCCCCGTGCGCGAGTTCGCGACGCGCTTCGAGCAGGCCTACGCGGCGCGCCCGGACATCTTTGCCGCCCAGGCGTACGACGCGGCGAACCTCGTGCTCGTGCAGCTCGCCCGGGCGCGAGCGACCCGGGATGCCGTGCGCGACGGTGTGCTCTCGGTCACAGCCTACCCCGGGGTGACCGGCGTGATCCGGATGCGGAGCGACGGCAACGCGCGCAAGCGGCCGTTCCTGCTGCGCGTCGACGGACGGCGCATCCGCCCCGTCGAGTAGTTCGCGTTCCGTTCTTGTTGCCGGTCGACGGGCGGCGCATTCGCCCCGTCGGGTCGTTCGCTTTCGGTGCCAGCGCCAGTCGGGCCAAATTCCCGCCTTCTTCCGTCGGATGCGTTCAAGTCCAGGCGGATCCCGGTCGAAAACGGGGCATGACCCAGCACTCCGAGTCCTTTGCCGTTCCCGAGGAATTGCCGACCGTCCCGCTCCGGGAACTGGTTGTTTTTCCCCACATGGTGCTCCCCATCTACGTCACTCGAGAGCGTTCCATCGCTGCCATCGACGACGCGATGGCCGGGGACCGCCTGGTACTCCTGGTGAACCAGCGCGAGGGCAACGTCGTGGAGCCCGCGCCCGACGACTTGCACGCCGTCGGCACCATTGCGGCCGTGATGCGGATCCTGCGCATGGGAGACGGCCGGGTGAAGGTCCTGGTGCAGGGCCTCGGCAAGGCCCGCATCGATGCATTCCTGGAGCACGAGCGCTCGCGCTGGGTGCGCGTGTCCGAGATTCCCGGGGATGGCGAAGTCTCCTGGTCGGCGGAAACCGAAGCCCTGCTGCGCACGGTGCGCGGCCATGTCGAGGAATTGCTGCCCCTCCGGAACCTGCCGCCCGAAGTGATGTCCGTCACCGCGAACGTGCACGATCCGGGCCGGCTTGCCGACATGGTGGCCTCGCACCTGCGCTTGCGTTCGGCCGAGGCCCAGGAGTTGCTCGAGACCGTCGATCCCCTGGTGCGCCTGCGCCGCATCGACGCGATTCTTCGCCGCGAACTCGACGTCACGTCGGTCCAGGCGGAGATCCAGAGCCAGGCCCGGGAGGAAATGGACCGGGGCCAGCGCGAGCACTACCTGCGCGAGCAGCTCCGGGCGATCCAGGCCGAACTCGGCGAGACGGATCCCCGCGCGGAAGAAAGCAACGAATACCGGCTGAAGCTCGAACAACTGGGGCTCCCCGACGAAGCGCTCACCGAAGCGATGAAACAGCTGCGCCGTCTCGAGCGGATGCACCCGGACGGGCCGGAAGCCCACGTGGTGCGCAGCTACCTCGACTGGATGGTCGAACTGCCCTGGGACCAGGAATCGCCGGATCGGCTCGATCTCGTCGTCGCCAAGCGCATCCTCGATGAGGACCACGCCCACCTGGATCGGATCAAGGACCGCATTCTCGAGTACCTGGGTGTGCGGAAATTGCGCGGGGACTCGCGCGGTTCGATTCTCTGTTTTTCCGGGCCTCCCGGCGTAGGCAAGACCTCGCTCGGCCGTTCGATCGCGCGGGCGATGGGTCGGGAGTTCGTGCGCATTTCCCTGGGCGGTGTGCGCGATGAGGCGGAAATTCGCGGGCACCGGCGCACCTACGTCGGCGCCATGCCGGGCCGGATCATCCAGAGCCTGAAGCAGGCCGGCACCACGAATCCGGTCTTCATGCTCGACGAGATCGACAAACTCGGTGCAGATTTCCGTGGAGATCCGTCTTCGGCACTGCTCGAGGTTCTCGACCCGGAACAGAACGCCCACTTCAGCGATCACTACCTCGGCGTCGCCTTCGACTTGTCTCGTGTCATGTTCATCGCTACGGCGAACAACCTGGAGAACATCCCGGCGCCCCTGCGCGATCGCATGGAGGTGATCCGGTTGTCCGGCTATACGCCGGAGGAGAAGGTCGAGATCGCGCGCTCCTATCTCATTCCGCAGCAGGTCCGGGAACACGGACTGCCCGACGAGCGCATCCGCTGGTCGAACGCTTCGGTAGCGCGAGTTGTCTCCGACTATACCCGCGAGGCGGGGGTGCGCGGCCTGGAGCGCCAGGTTGCGGCGATCTGTCGGAAGACGGCGCGCCGTGCCGCCGAGGGAGACGCATCGCCGATTTCTCTGACCCGGCGCAGCGTGGAGAAGTACCTCGGCCCGCCGGTCTACACGGAAGAGCCGATCTCCCAGACCGCAGATGTCGGCGTGACCAACGGCCTCGCCTGGACCGAGTGCGGCGGAGAGGTGCTCGTCGTCGAGGCGACCCTGACACGCGGCAAGGGGCTCGTGCTCACGGGTCAACTCGGGGACGTCATGAAGGAGTCGGGTCACGCGGCGCTTACCTGGGTGCGCAGTCACGGATCCACGCTCGGTTTCGACGCTGCGGTCTTCTCGAGCCACGAGGTCCACGTCCACGTCCCGGCGGGTGCAATTCCCAAGGATGGGCCGTCTGCCGGCATCGCGATCGCGACGGCGATGGTTTCCCTGGCAACCCGGCGGCCCGTTTGTGCGGAAATCGCGATGACGGGCGAGGTGACCCTGCGAGGCCGCGTGCTTCCGATCGGGGGTGTGCGTGAAAAGGTCCTGGCTGCCATGCGCTCGGGAATCAAGCGCGTGGTGCTGCCGAAGAAGAATCTGCGCGATCTCGAGGAGGTTCCGGCCGAGTTGAAGCGGCGCGTCGAGTTCATCGGCGTCGAGCACATGGACGAAGTGCTCGAGGTCGCGCTCGAGCCCGCGCCGGCACCGCGCGCGTCGCGCCGGCGTCCGCCGCGTCGGACACCCCGAGCGGCGCGTCCCCTGGTCGTCAAGCCGAGCTGACCGGGGCCTCTCTCCGGCTTCCCCGCAGCAGCAGGATCGCTGTCCCACGCGCACCTGCTGTAGGCTGGCGCGGTGCGGCTGCGTGACTTGGGAGAGCGGGGACTCATCGCGCGAATCGAGCGCGCGGCGGCGAAGGTTACCGGCCGTTCCGTGGTGCTCGGGATCGGGGACGACGCAGCATTGCTGCGCTCGCGTCCGGAGGAGGACGTGGTCGTCTCGACCGACGCCTGCGTGGAGAACGTCCACTTTCGGCTCGTGAACGACAGTCCGCGCACCATCGGCCGACGCGCCCTCGTGGCGAATCTCTCCGACCTCGCCGCCATGGGAGCGCGGCCCACCGGGTGCCTGCTTGCGCTCGGCGCACCCGGGGACCTGCCGGTGCGCTTCGTCGACGGGTTGCTCGGGGGGTTGTTGCACGAGGCGGCCCGGCACGGGTGTCCCCTCGTGGGGGGGAACTGTTCCCAGGCCGGCGAAGTCTCCCTCGCAATCACGGTGCTGGGCGCGGTTCGCCGGGGCGCGGCGCTGACGCGTGCCGGGGCCCGGGCCGGGGACCGGATCCTCGTGACCGGGACGCTCGGCGCGGCTGCCCTCGACCGGGCCCGGGCCGGGCGTGGGGGGCGGACCCGCTACGTGGCGGCGCCACGCCTGGAGGCGGGTCGTGTCCTGGCGCGGGTGCGCGGCGTCGGGGGGTGTATCGACGTCTCGGACGGGCTCGAGTCGGACCTGGCCCACGTGCTCGAGGTCGCGGGACTCTCGGCGGGTCTCGACCCGGGGGCGTTGCCGCTGGCGCCGGGCCTGCGCCGGGGGTGCGCCGCGCTCGGCCTCGACCCGGTGACCTTGGCCTTGGGCGGCGGCGAGGACTACGAGCTGCTCTTCACGCTCCGGCCCGCGGGACCCTCGGCGGCGCGCCTGGCCCGCCGCCTCGGGGTGCCGGTGACCGAGATCGGCCGGGTGGGGGCGGGGGCCCCGCCGCGCTCCCGGGGCTGGCGCCACTTCGAGCGCTGAGCCAGCCGGTCTGGCAACCGTGCGGCAAGTTTCCGGTTTTTCTCAGGATTTCAGCACTCCGGCGTTTCAAGGCGGGGGGCGTTTGCGCCGATACACCCGCTGTGCGCGTGTCTCTCACCCACAAGTGCGTGGCAGCGGCTCTCCTCGTAGGGGGGGTCGCCGTCGGCCTGCCGTTCGGACTCGAACGCGGCGGCATCGCCGTGGCTCCCGGGCTCGCGGTCGCGCTGGCGCTCGGAGTCGGCACTGCCCTGGGATGCCTCCTGTCGCTCCCGTTGCGCAGCCGCGTGCTTCGGCTCGGGAGCGCCGCCGACGCCGTCGCCCGGGGCCGGCTCCAGGAAGCGTCGGGGCTTCCGGTCGCGGGGCGTCTTCCGGACGAAACCCACACACTCGCCCACAGCATCCAGCGCATGGCCGCCGAGTTGGGCCAGCTGGTGGAGCAGGTGGAGGACACCAACGGCCGGGTTGCCGATGCGGCCGGGGAACTCCGCCGCGCCGCGGAAACCCTCGGCACCGAGAACGACGAAATTTCCGCGACGGTGTCGGAACTGGCACGCAGCGTTACGGAGCAGCAGAGATCCCTGGCCGACGCGTCGAAGTTGTTGCACGAGATTGCTTCGACGATTGATCGAAACGCCGACCGCGCGCGGGAGGCCTTCGGCTTCGCGGCGGAGGCCAACCAGAAGGCCAACTCCGGCGTCGACGTGGCCCGGCTCGCGATCGAGAAGATGCGGACCGTCTTCGAACGGGTGGAGGTCTCGGTCAAACGGGTATTCGCCCTGGAAGAGAAGACAAGGCACGTGAACCAGATCACCGCGCTCATTACGAGCGTGGCACACCGGACGAACCTGCTCTCGCTGAACGCCTCGATCGAGGCGGCTCGCGCCGGGGAAGCCGGCCGCGGCTTCGCCGTGGTTGCCGAGGAAATTCGCAAGCTCGCCGAGAGTGCCGGGGAGAGCGCCGAGGAGATCGCGAAGCTCATTGCCGAGATCCAGGGCGACACCCACGAGGTGGCGGACGAGATGCGGGAGTCGAGTCTCGGTGTCCGCGAGGGGCGCGAGGACGTGGACACGATCGCGCACTCGCTCGAGCACATCCGGCAGGCCGTTGGCGAGGCGGCGACGCGCGCGGAGGAGATCTTTCTCGGAACCGACTCCCAGACCCAGGACATCGACCGGCTGGTGAGTGCGATGGCCCAGGTGTCTCAAACCGCCGAGGGCCACTGTGCTGCGATCGAAGGCGTCGTCCGTACCTCGCAACGCCAGTCGACCTCGATGACGGAGATGGCGGCGGGTTCGGTCAAGCTGAATGAACTCGCGGACCAACTCGAGGCAGTGGTGCGCCGTTTCGGGTCTCGAAAGGGCGAGGACACCCCGTGAAGCCGGTGGGGACCGCGGAGGAGGAGAATCGTCTCCTGAGTTTCGATGTGGGCGGCAGCATCTATGCCCTGCCGATCGCCTGCGTCGCGGAGGTGTCGGAAATCGGGGGTCTCGTCTCGATCCCGACGTTGCCCAGCGAAGTCGCGGGCGTGATGAACCACCACGGAGACGCGCTGCCCATTCTGCAGCGCACGGTGCTCCTGGACATGCCCGAGCCGGAAGCTGAGCCCGCTCACGCGCTGTTGATGACGCCCTGGCCTGGTGGCAGCGCGCGGTTTGGAATCTTTGTCGACCGGATTCTCGGACTCGTTGCAGGGCAGGCGGCGCGGGCCGAGGGTCCGTCGCCGATTGCAGAACAACGGTCGATCGGCGGCCGTGTTGTGTTCGTTCTCGACCCCGAGTGTCTGTTCGCTCGCGCGGGAGAGACGATCGATGCTGCGCTCGAACGGAGCGCGTGATCAGGGGGAGAAGATGGCGCGAATTCTGGTAGCGGACGACGCGGCTTTCATGCGGCAGATGATTCGGGAGATCGTCGAGGCGGAAGGTCATGAAGTGGTTGCGGAGGCCTCGGACGGGATCGAGGCAATCGAGCAGTTCAAGAACTACCGACCCGAGATCGTCACGATGGACATCGTGATGCCGCTCAAGTCCGGAATCGATGCGGTCAAGGGGATCATCGAAGAGGACCCCACGGCCTGTGTCGTCATGTGCAGCGCGCTGGGTCAGGAGACCCTGGTGAAGGAGGCGCTTGCGGCGGGAGCAAAGGACTTCATCGCGAAGCCCTTCCTTCCCGAAGGCGTGATCGAGACCCTGGGCAGGGTGCTGGAGAAGGGAGACCAGTAGCCTTGGACATGGGGAAGTACCGGGAGGTCTTTCTCGAGGAGGCTTCCGAGCATCTCGCAGAGATGAGCCGGGCCTTGCTCGAACTCGAGAAGGATCCCGCACACGTCGCGTCGATCGACCTCTTGTTTCGCATGGCGCATTCCATCAAGGGAATGGCGGCATCGCTGGAGTACCCCTCGATCACGGCTGCTTCCCACCGCTTCGAAGACCGGATGCAACTCCTCCGTTCTGGACAGATCGGACTGGACGCCGCGGAACTCGCGCGCCTGTTCCAGGCCCTCGGCGGCCTGGAAGGCATGGTCGAGACCGTCCGTCGCACCGGAGCGGCGCCGGCGGATCCCGAGATCGCTGTGGACGCGCCTTCCGTCCAAGATGCCTGGGAGGGTCTCCAAAAAAAGGCCTGAGGCCGTCGCTCCTGCGGCGGCCGCAACCGGTTCCGAAGCTCTCGACACACCGCGACCGCCGCCTTCGGTGCGCGTATCCACCGAGACGTTGGATCGGTTTCTCTCGACAGTCGGCGAGGTGATTCTCAACTCGAGCCAGGTCCGGACCGCGGCGGAACCCGGCGAGGGCGGCGACGCCACCCAGCTCGCCGCGGGGCTCGACCGGATGGATCGCGTCGTCGGGGAACTCCAGATGCGGGCGCTGGAGCTGCGCACGACGCCGTTGCTCCGGATCGTCGAACCCCTGCCGCGAATGGCGCGCGAGGTGGCCGAGGCGGGTCGCAAGCGCGTCGAGGTCGAGATCCGCGGGGGCGAGCTCGAACTCGACCGTTCGATTCTCGACCGCCTTTCCGATCCGCTCGTCCATCTCGTCCGGAACGCCGTCGATCACGGCATCGAGCTGCCCGAAGCGCGGGTCGCCGCGGGCAAGTCCGGTGTGGGAAACGTTTGCATCGATGCCCGGCGGGACAAAGATGCCATCTGCATCTCCGTGCGGGACGATGGGGCCGGAATGGATCTGGACGCCGTGCGGCAGCGGGCCGTCGAAGCGGGTCTCGTGCACCCGGATATCGCGGAAGATCTCCCGGCAGAACAGCTCGCCGCTTTCCTCTTTCGCCCGGGCTTTTCCACCGCCGACCGCGTTTCCGAGATTTCCGGGCGGGGTGTGGGCATGGACGCCGTCCGAGCCACACTGGAGTCCCTCGGCGGTTCGGTGGAATTCACGACGACCGTCGGCGGCGGCAGCACCACGACGTTGCGGGTTCCCATCGCCGCGGCCGTGCAACGCGTGCTTTTGCTCGATGTGGCGGGGGAGTGCGTGGCGCT
>JAYZFQ010000072.1:0-6847 GCA_036336695.1 Myxococcota bacterium | reverse complement strand
CGACTCCAGGGCGGCGAAGGCGGAAGCAATCCGGGCGGCTTTCGGCTCGGCGTTGGCAAGAATCGCCTCGTCTTCGAACACGCGCAGCACCTCGCGCGCAACCGCCGATCCCAGCGGATTGCCGCAGAAGGTGTGCCCGTAGTAGAACGCCCGCTCGGGGTCGCCGAGAAAGCCGTCGAAGAGACGCGGCGTCGCAAGGGTCGCGGCCATCGGCAACATCCCCCCGCTGAAGCCTTTGGCCGTGCAGAGCACGTCCGGTGCAATGCCCGCGTGCTCGGAAGCCCACATGGGCCCGGTGCGCCCGTAACCGGTGAAGACCTCGTCGCAGACCAGGAAGACGTCATGCCGATCGCAGAGGTCTCGCGCAAAGCGGAGATATTCGGGCGCGTAGACCTGCATGCCCGCGGCGCCCTGCACCACGGGTTCGAGAACCACGGCGGCGAGCGTGTCCGCGTTTTCCGCGAGCGTTCTCTCGAGTGCCTCGCGCGCGGCGGCGGGATCGTGGGGATGGCGCGGCGGCGGAACGTGCATGCAGTCGAGCAGCACGTCGCGAAACGGCCGGCGGAAGACCTCCACCCCCCCGAGCGCCGTCACGCCGAGGGTCTCGCCATGAAAGGCCTCATCGAGCGCGACGAAACGACGCCGTTCTGGGCGGCCGTTCTGGGCCCAGTACTGCAGGCACAGCTTCATTGCGACCTCGACGGCCGTCGAGCCATTGTCGCTGAAGAAGACGTGCTCCAGGCCGTCCGGCGCGACGGCGCACAGCGCTTCGGCCAGTTCGGAGGCGTTTTCGTGCGCAATCCCCGCCAACGCGGTGTGGCCGAGGGTGCTCGCCTGTCGGGTAAGCGCGGCGACCAGTCGCGGATGGCCGTGCCCCAACGTGCAGGTCCACCAGGAGGCGTTCCCGTCGAGGTACTCGCGCCCGTCCGCATCGCGCAGCCGGGAGCCGGACGCCGACTCGATCACGAACGGGTCGACCCGCTCGCGGTAGCGGGTCATTTCCGTATAGGGATGCCAGACGCGCCGCTTGTCGAGTTCGACGACGCGCTTGCGATGCTCCCCCGACGCCAAGGACTAGAGCACGAGTTCTGCGACGGCGCGCAGTGCCTCGGGCTGGCCGACCCCGAGAAGCATCGTCTTCACGGGCGACGCCTTCCACGCTTCCAGCTGGTCGGCGATTCGCTCGCGCGGGCCCACGAGAGCGGTTTCGTCCACGAGCGCATCCGGAACCTCGGCCATGGCCTCCTTCTTCTTGCCGTCGAGGTAGAGGTCCTGGATCTTCACGGCCGCTTCTTCGTAGCCGAGGCGCTTGGCGTAATCGTTGTAGAAGTTCTTGCCCCGTGCCCCCATGCCCCCGATGTAGAGGGCAAGCCCCGCCCGCACCGGGAAGCGGCAGGCCTCGACGTCATCCCCCATCACCACGTTCACGAACGGCGCGACGTCGAAGTCCTCGATCGCCTTGCCGCCACCGGCCTTTGCGATGCCTTCTCGGACGGGCTCATACACAAGGTCCGATTTTTCGGGGCTCATCCAGACCGGCATCACGCCGTCTGCGACCTCCCCGGCACAGCGGAGACCGTTGGGACTGATCGCGGCCGTGTAGATCTCCATGTCGGCTCGTCCGCGGAGAATGCTCTTCAGCGGCTTGCCCAGGCCCGATGCACCCTCGCTCATGAAGGGGATCTCGTAGTGGAAGCCCTTGTGCTCGAGGGGGGCTTCCCGCCGCAGGATCTCGCGCACGATCGTGATGTATTCCCGCGTGCGCGTGAGCGGCCGCCCGTAGGGAACCCCGTGCCACCCCTCGACCACCTGGGGTCCCGAAGGCCCGAGGCCGAGGACGAAGCGCCCCCCGCTGAGCGCATCGAGCGACATGGCCGTCATCGCGGTCATGGCCGGCGTCCGCGCCGGCATCTGCATGATCGCAGTTCCGACCTTGATCTTGTGGGTTCGGGAAGCGATGAACGAGAGGGGAACCACCGCGTCGTTTCCGTAGGCCTCCGCGGTCCAGATCGAGTCGTACCCCAGGCCTTCAGCCTCCTCGATCAGGTCAAACGGAATCTGGAGCTTCGGTCCGAACTGTCCTGCCAACATGCCGAGACGCATCGGGGCACCCTCCGGTGATGTAAAGAGCGGCCCAGGATATCAGACCGCCGCGTCCTCCGTGGGAGCCGCGACGAGCGGAAGCTCGATGACGAACCGACTGCCCTGCCCGAGTTCCGAGATGGCCTCGATGTGGCCCCCATGGCGTTCGATCAGGCCGTGGGAAAGCGAGAGCCCCAGGCCCGTACCGACACCGACGGGCTTCGTCGTGAAGAACGGGTCGAAGATACGGCTCTTCACGTCCTCGGGGATGCCGGGTCCGTCGTCCGCGAACTCCAGCCGGACACCGCCCGGAATCGGCCGCGTTCGGATCCGGATCGTCCCATCGCGTTCGATCGCATCGCAGGCGTTCATGAGCAGGTTCATGAAGACCTGGTTCAGCTGCCCGGGATAGCAGCGCACCCGAGGCAGGTCCCCGAAATCGGTCTCCACGCGGATGTTGTCCTTGAAGCGCGGCTCCATGAGTCGGAGGGTGCGGCCGATCTCCTCGTGGAGATCCGCATCCTGGAGATCGGCCTGGTCCATCCGGGAGAAGCTGCGCAGATCCTGGACAATCTTCTTGACCCGCGTGGTGCCCTCTCGGCTGCGCTCGAGGAGTTTTCCGATGGCCTCCTGGGCGCGACGCGTGTCGTCCTCGTTGCGCTGGCCGTCGACCAGCTTCGCGATCTGCTCGTCGAGCAGCTGGAGATTCGCGTGGACGAAGCCGATCGGATTGTTGAGCTCATGGGCAACACCCGCGACCAGCTGGCCCAGCGACTTCATCTTCTCCGCCTGGGTGAGCTGGGCCTGGGTCTCCCGCAACTCGAGCGTCCGCTCCTCCACCCGGGCTTCTAGCGTCTCGTTGAGCTTGGCGATCTCGTCGAACGCCTTGGCGTTCTCGATGGCGATCGAACTCTGGTTGGCAAGCGTTCGCAACAACAGGCGGTCGTCGGCCCCCAGGCGGTCGAGGGTGAGCTTCCGACCCACGGCGATGGCCCCCAACAGGTCCACCCCGAAGAGAATTGGAACCAGGAGTTCGATTTCGAAGGTGTCGAAGACATCGCGACAACTCTCGCGGATTTCCACGTCCGGTTCGTCGTCGAAGTCCGCCCGCGTGAGATCTTCCCGGCGCATCCACAATTGCTTCCAGATCGGGTGATCCGAAGCTATTTCCAGGCCCTGCGCCGTCTCGTCCCAGTGCCCCCGGGAGGCGATGGCGCGCAGGGCGTGCCCTTCCTCGTCCGCCAGGAGCACCATCGCGCGCTCGACGCCCATGGTGTCGGTCAGTGCCACGAGAATCCGGTCGGAGATCTCGTTCAGCGAAACCATGGAGACCATCGCGTCGGAGATCTCGCGGACGGCGACGCGGTAGGCGGCTCGGTCGCGGTCGAAGAAGCGGTCCACCAGCGCCTGCATGCGGCGGCGCACCGGGTCGAAGAGAAGCAGCGCCACGAAGAGGAGTGCCAGCTGCACCGGGCGCTCGCCGACACCCAGGCGGGCCACGAGCGTGTCTGCAGACGTGATCACCAGCGCGAATAGCCCGGTGATCCCCAGGGTCGCTGCACCGTAGGCAACGGAAGAGCGCGCGACGTTGCGCAGGTCGAAAAGCTGGCGCCGGACGATGCCGAAGCCCGCAACCAGCGGGAAGACGAACACGGACACCAGCGACAACGCGTAGGGGAACGGTTCCGCCAGCGCCCACTGGAGGAAGAGGAGCACGAGAACGGGGGCGAAGCTCACCAGGGCCGCGACGAGAACCACGTCTGCCACGGATTTCATGGGGCCTGCGCCGTGGCGCCGGCGTTCGACCGCGAGGACCGTGAGCGAAGCCAGAACCATGACCAGGGTGAAGGAAAGCGATGCCGTCCAGGGAACCGCCGGGAGCAGCCCGAGCGGCGCCTGGACGAGGGCGAGGACGACCAACCCGCCGGCTGCGACGTACGGAATCAACTGGGCACGGGGGTGGCGCACCCGCCAAGCCGGCTCGATCGGGTACGACGTAAACAGGTGGAACGCGGTCGCGCCGACCAAAGGCAGGTTGACCGCGAGGCGCCAGCCTGCCCCGAACCCCTCCCCGGAGCCGATCGCGAGCGTGATCTGCACTGCCAGCGTGGAACAGAAGAGCAACAGCGCCCATGCGCCCCGGCGCTCCGGCCGCACCCACCAGACGATCGCCCCCGTCACGACGTACAGCGCAGCGAGACCGAGGAGCAGGATCTGGAAGGGCACGGAAAGCGCTTCGCGCCCCGGCACACCGGGAAACGCGGCGAGACGGCTGGCCAGTGCCGGCCCGACCGGCTCTGGCGCCGACGCGGCCTCCGTGGGAGCACCGCCGGAACTTCCCCCCCTGGCGATCGCCCCATCGAGGGAAACCTCCCCCGAGCCCAGGGCTGCCACGGACAACACGAGGGACAGGGTGGCCCAACCGATCGCCGCGAAGGCGGTGAGCGTGCGCAGGTCGAGGGTAGACTTCGGGTTCATGCAGCCCCTGGCACCCCCAGGAGACTAGGCAGACCACGGCGTCTACGCCAAACCCGGGCTTTGGCATTCACCGGGAACGGGCAACTCGCGGGAGGCGGCTCCTAGCGACGGTTGCGCAGCTCGACGAGGATCTCGTCGAGTTCGACCTGGGGCGGGGGACCGTAGTTGTAGCCACGGTTGTTCAGCGCAACGATCTCCCCGGCGGAGTCCGCCGAAACGCTGCGCTCACGGCGCAGGTGCTCCACGAAGGCCTGGACCTCGGCATCCGAACTGGAGGTCGAAGCCCGGCAACTGCCGGCTTCCGTTGCGGGTTCGGCACGCACACCGGGAGAGAGCAGCGCGAGGCTCGCCGCCAGGGAAAGCAGGCCCAGGGTCACCCGGGCACGTTCGAGGACTCTCATTTGGGGCCTCCGGGGGGTAGGCGCTCCCCGACAACCCGCTCATCGTCCGATCGCACGGTGGCCTTGACGCTTCCCACGACACGGCTGCCTGGGCGTTGCCGGAGCTGCGCACCGAGCGCAACACGCCTGCGGCTGGACCACCGATCCCGGCCGCAAACCCGGGGGAACGGCCCTAGATCCCGGAGCCCTCGTTTTCCTCGTCGAGGTGCAGCCCGCATTCCCGCGTTTCGGGGTTCTCCCACCACCAGCGGCCCGAGCGCGGGTCGGCCCCCGGTTCGACCGCCCGGGAGCAGGGAGCGCATCCGACGGACGGGTAGCCCGCGGCGTGCAAGCGGTTGACGGGGACCCCGTGTTCGGCGACGTAGTCGCGGACCTGGTCTTCGCTCCAGTCGGCGATCGGGTTTACTTTGACGATCCCACCGTTTCCGGCGTCGATTTCCACCTTGGCGGTATCGCCGCGCGTGACGTTCTGGTCCCGGCGCAGACCGGTCACCCAGGCATCCAGACCCGACTCGGCGAGGAACCGCTTCAGCGGCTCCACCTTTCGCACACGGCAGCACTGCTGCCGCGCAGCCACGGACTCGTAGAAGAGGTTCAGACCCCGGCTGCGTACCATCGCCTCCACGTCCTCCGCGCGCGGGAAGACGACCTCGATCCGCTTGCCGTAGCGTTCGCGCACCCGGTCGATCAGGTCGTAGGTCTCCTGCGGAAGACGCCCGGTGTCGAGCACGAACACCCGAGACGCCGGATCGATGCGGTGCATCATGTCGAGCAGTACGAGGCCCTCGGGCGCCCCGAAGGAGCACGAGAGCGCAATCCGAGGGCAGAAATTCTTGATTGCCCAAGTAAGGATTTCTTCCGGTCCCAGGGCCTCGGCCGCGCCGGAATGAATGAAGCGCAAAATCCCGTCATCAAGAGAGATTTTGGGAATTTCAAAAACAGCGGGTGCCGACATGCTGGAGATTCTAACTCACACCGACAGGATTCCCAATAAATCCATACTTATAGAGTAGGAAATAGATTTCACCACTTGAGCGCGCTCACGAGCCGTGTAGCGTGTGACCGACGTGGAAGAGCGCCCCTCCCCCGCCGACGTGCCGTCCCGGCCCTATGCCCGGTACGTGCTGGGCATCCTGCTGCTGACGTACACGTTCAACTACCTCGACCGCTACGTGCTCACGATCCTGCTCGAGCCGGTGAAGGAGGAACTCGGCGCATCGGACACGATGATGGGCTTCCTGATCGGCCCCGCGTTCGCCGTGCTCTACACGACGCTCGGCTTCCCCATTGCGCGCTGGGCCGACCGAGGTTCCCGGCGCTCGATCATCGCCCTCGGCGTCGCGGTCTGGAGCGCGTTCACCGTGGCCAGCGGAGCCGTGCGCACTTCCTTGCAATTGGCGATCGCGCGTATCGGTGTGGGCATCGGCGAGGCAGCGGGCGCCGCGCCATCCCATTCCCTGATCTCGGACTATTTCCCGCCGGCGAGTCGCGCACGCGCACTCTCGGTCTTTCAACTCGGGGTCTACTTCGGACAACTCCTCGGCCTGGTCGTGGGCGGAATTCTCGTCGGCGAGATCGGCTGGCGCTGGACCTTCGTCGTCGTCGGTGCCCCCGGCCTGCTGCTCGCCATCGTGTTGCGGCTCACCGTTCGCGAACCACTGCGCGGCGGACTCGATGCGAAGCCTCCGACTTCGGACTCCCCCAGCATCCGGGAGACGATTCGGACACTCTGGGCGATGCCGACGTTTCGCCTGATCGCCCTCGGTACCGGGTTCGCCTCCTTCGCAGGCACCGGGTACGGGCTGTGGATTCCGACCTTCTTCCGACGCGTCCACGACCTGAGCTTCAGCGAGATCGGGATGCAGTTCGGGCTGGTCAGCGCCATT
>JAYZFQ010000071.1:0-36496 GCA_036336695.1 Myxococcota bacterium | reverse complement strand
CCACGCCGCGCGAGGAGGGAGAGGAGTTCCTCCAGATCGAGGCCCGGGCGGACCCGGGGCCCCTGAGCCGGCGGGGGTGTGGGTGTCGAGTCTTGGGGCGGCATCGGGGCGGAACCTCTCCGTCCTTTCGGGACGGCATCGGGGCGGAACCTCTCCGTCGGGCGTATCGGTCGATGGGGCAGGAAAATCGAGGGGTTCTGCAGCATGGCCTCCGGCTATGCTGCCGGCCGTGGGCCAGCGCCTCGATGCAGCGTTGCTCGAGCGAGCGCGGCGGGCGCTCGTTCGGCGCGACCGGCGGCTCGGTGCGGTGATCCGAGCGGTTGGGCCGTGCCGCATCCGTCCCCAAGGGGATCCGTATGGCTCCCTGGTGCGGTCCATCGTCTTCCAGCAGCTCCAGGGTCGCGCTGCCGCGGCGATTGCGGGCCGTCTCCGGGCTGCCTACGGGGGGCGCTACCCCCGCCCCGAGGCCGTGCGCGTGGCGCACGATCGGGAACTGCGCGCAGTGGGGCTTTCGCGCCAGAAGATCGCCGCGTTGCGCTCCCTTGCCGAGGCGTTCGAAGCCGGCGCGGTGAACGGTCGCCGCCTGTTCCGGATGGAAGATGCGGCGGTGATCGAAGCGGTGACCCAGATACGCGGGATCGGAGAGTGGACCGCCCACATGCTGCTCATCTTTTCCCTGGGCCGGCCCGACGTCCTGCCCACGGGCGACTACGGGATCCGCAAAGGTGCCCAGCGGGTCTATGACCTCCCGGATCTCCCCAAGCCTGCGCAACTCCAAGATCTTGCGGAGCCCTGGCGGCCGTACCGGAGCGTCGGATCGTGGTATCTCTGGCGCGCAACGGAAATCGAAATTCCCGATTGAGCCGGGAGCGGGTCTGCGCGATAGTCCCCGCGGCAAGCGCCGCGTCCCCATCGTCTAGCGGCCTAGGACTCCGCCCTTTCAAGGCGGCAACACGGGTTCGAGTCCCGTTGGGGACGCCATTTCGACGCCGGGATCCCGGAGTGGTTCGGCCGAGCCCGAACGGGTCGCGCGGGCCAGGCACGGCAGTGGAGGACGCCCAGCGATGGCGAAGCGGCTCGTGTTGGCGCTCGGATCGGTTCTCCTCGTGCTGCTCGTTGCCGAGGCGTTCGTGCGGTTGTTCGTCGGGCCGGTGAAGCCCCTGAACGTCGTCAAGGTGCCGGCTTCGATCCGCGCCGAGCCGCACTTCCCGGGTGTACCGTTCGTGTTGCGGCCCCAGGCCGAGGTCGTTCACGCCTTCGCCTCGAACCCCGAGGGCTATTTCGACGACGACGGGACGCTCACCTACCGCACGAACGCACTCGGGCTGCGGGGCGACGAGACGACCCGCGAAAAACCGCCGGGCGTGTTTCGAATCCTCGGGCTCGGCGACTCCTACACCTTCGGGAACGGGGTACGGCGCGAGCACCTCTTCCTCGAACGTCTCGAGGCGGGTCTTGCCGATGCGCGCGGGATGGAGATCGAGGTGCTGAACCTCGGCATTCCCGGGTTTTCCACCCCGCAGGAGGTCGCGCTGCTCGAGCACGTGGGGGTCGGCTTCGATCCCGATCTCGTGCTGATCGCCTTCGTCGTGAACGACGTGGGCGGCTTTCTCCCGGGTGTGCAGGTGACAGCCGGCCCGCCCTGGCTGGCTGGATTGGCCGAGGTTTTCTGGCTTGCTGGTCACGTAAAGCAGCGCGTCCTGGCGCCGCGCACCATGCGCCGGGTCATCGAGGAGCGGCGCCGGACCTACGGACCAAGCGCGCCGGGCTGGCTCGCCGCCCAACGGGCCCTGGCCCGGGCCAAGCGGCTTGCCGATGCCGAGGGTTTCGCCCTGGTGCTCGTGATCTTTCCGAACATGTGGGAGCTCGATGGCGCGTATCCGTTCGAGGGGGTTCATGCGACGATCGCCGGGGCCGCCGAGCGGTTGGGCATCCCGGTGATCGATCTGCTCGAGGGGTTTCGAGAGGTGGATCGGACGCAGCTCTGGGTGCATCCAAACGATCAGCACCCGAACCACGAGGCGCACGCAATCGCCGCGCAAGGGATCGAGCAAGGGCTGCGGGCACAGGGGGCCGTTCCGCGTTGAGCGTGTGACTGCAGCGGCAACGAGCTGCGATTTCGATTGATCTTTTGCCTCGCGCCCCGCGAGAATGGACTTCTCGCGGAAAGGTTGTGCACTGGGCCAGTTCGAACGGATTTTCGATTCCTCGTCAGAGCACTTCCGGACGGCCATCCTCGCCACCGCTGGACCCGCCTCTGCGTCCGAGGAGCGTCTCGCCGAGCTGATCGAGGCCGGGGCGCAGATCTTTCGCCTGAATTTCAGCCACGGGGAGCCTTCGGACCACGAGCGGACGCTCGCAGCGATCCGCGCCGTGTCGAACCGGCTCGGCGTTCCCGTGGGCGTGCTCGGGGACCTTCCCGGGCCGAAGATTCGGCTGGGCGAGGTCCCCGGGGACGGCATCCGCCTCGCCGAAGGGGAACCCGTGGCGATCTGCCGAGAACTCGTGCCCGCCCGCCCGGCCGAGAGCGGGGAAGCGGCCCGCTTCGGGAGTACGTGGCCCGGAATCGTCGAGTGCGTGAATCCCGGTCAGCGCGTGTTGATCGATGACGGCGCCGTGCGGCTCCAGGCGGTCGGAAAGCGCGACGACGCATTGCTTTGCGAAGTCACCACCGGCGGACGGGTGAGTTCCCACAAGGGCGTGAACCTCCCCGACTCGGAGCTGTCCATCGAGATGCCCACGGAGAACGACCGGAAGTTCGCCAGTTGGGCCGTCGAGCACGAACTCGACTGGATTGCGATGAGTTTCGTGCGAAACGCCGACGACGTGCGGGCCCTCGACGCGCATTTACGGGCGAGTTCGCACAGCGCGGAACGGCCCATTCAGATCGTTGCGAAAATCGAGGTGCCCGGCGCCGTCGACCATGCTGCGGCCATCGTCGAGGAGGTCGATGCCTTGATGGTGGCGCGGGGCGATCTCGGCGTCGAAATGGACATCGCCCTCGTGCCCGCGATCCAGAAGCACCTGCTCGCGGTCGCGCGCGATGCCGGGATTCCCTGCATCGTGGCGACCCAGATGCTCCAATCGATGATCGCGGCGCCGACACCGACGCGGGCAGAAGCGAGCGACGTGGCGACAGCGATTTTCGATGGAGCGGACGGGGTGATGCTGTCTGGGGAAACCGCCGTGGGTCAGTACCCGGCGGAGTCGGTCGCCACCATGGCGCGCATCAACCGAGCTACCGAGACCGCGATGCGCCGGATGCGGGTGACTTCCGGCCGCGACCTGGAAGCGACCCATGCGGCTGCACCGGGTCCCGGGCGTTCGCTCGTCCACGGAATCTGGAGCGCTGCCCGTTCGGCGAAAGCGCGTTGTGTCGTCGTTCCTTCGAGCACCGGGCACTACGCCCGGATGATCAGCCGCAACGACTTCCTGTTGCCGGTCCTCGCCCTAGCCGCCGACCCGCGAACCATCCGCCGGATGCTCCTCTATCGCGGCGTAACTCCGGTGCAGAGCGACGAAATTCCGACGGGCGAGGCGCTGGTGCAGCGCGCGGACCGGGAGGTCCAGGCGCGGGGTTGGGCAGGGCCCGGGGACTGCATCCTGGTCGTGGCGGGCGACGTCTGGCGCGGAGACGAGGCCGGAGCCGGCATCCTCGTGCACCGGGTGGGCGAGCGCCGCACCGGAGCCTGAAAACAGGAGTACTCATGGCAGACCCGACTGGAGAGGAAATCGTCCGAAACGTGATCGCATGCGACAACGCACGCGATGCGGCTGGTTACCGGTCGCTGCTCCACGCCGAGTACCAGTCGATCGTGCACGGCCAGCCGGCAACGACCGGGCCGGAGGAAGAGGTTGCCCAACTCGAACGCTGGTGGCTGGCCGCCAGCGATGTCCGGTTGGAGCCGTTGGATCTCTATGCCGCGGGAACCTCGGTGACCCTCCGCTACACGCTCGCCGGAACCAACGACGGCGAGTTCTTCGGGCAACCCGCCACGGGAAAAAGGTTCCAGGTGGAGAACTGCACGCTCTTCGAAATCAGCGAGGGACAGGTACGCCGGGCGTGGCGCTACTCGGACACCCTGGGCCTGATGACCCAGTTAGGGCTGTTGCCAGTGTCGTGACCGGGGCGAGACCGTTCGGCGCGCGGGCCGGGCGGCTCGCGCGGGGACACTCGGCGGAGCCACATCGGCCGGCTCCAGGCAGTGCCGGCAGATCCCATGGGGGTGCAGGCGCGGTGTACCGCGCCAGGGCCACAGGGAGACGCCAAACTGGCTTTGGCAGACGGAACAGATCCGGAGGGCAATCGTGACTCGGGTCGACATCGTGTCCTTTCCGGGGCGCCGGGCGCTCACGGAATGAGGCACCATGGGGGCCGCAGCGGTTCCGTCGGACTGGCAGCGCGGGTACCCTGGCTTCCCCTTTTGTCTGGAGAGACGATGCAAATCCCGTTTTTCTTCGATTACGCCTGCCCGTGGGCCTATCTCGGCAGCTGCCGGGTCGAAGCGCATTTTCAGGACCTGGGGGTCGAGATCGACTTCCGGCCGGTGAGCCTCAAGGTGCTCTACGAGCCGCCCCCCGGTGGGGCGGGGCGGCCCAAGCTGGGGGCCCGAAAACAGGCGAACTACGCGAATGACCTGCGCCACTGGGCCGATTTCGTCGGCGCCGAATTCGCCGCAGAACAACCCGAGCGCCGCCCGGATTCGGGGCTACTGCTGCGCGCGGCCCTGGTGGCCCAGGACGCGGGACGTTTCCGCGAATTCCACTACCCCGCGTACCGCGCGCGCTGGGCCGAGGCTCGAGACGTGTCCCAGCCCAGTGTCGTGCGCGCGTTGCTGGAGGGCGCCGGCCTGGAGGGCGATGCCGCACTCGCCCAGGCCGAGTCTGCGGAACTCGCGGACCGTCTCGAACGCGAGAGCCGTGCCGCCGTGGCTCGGGGCGTCTTCGGCGTGCCCACCCTCTTCGTGGGCGACGAGATGTTCTGGGGCAACGACCGGTACGAGTTGGTGCGGCATTACGTCGCGAAGACCGCCGGGTAGTCCCCCGGGTTTCAAGGCGCCAGCGCGCGGGCCAGGTAGGGCAGGCTGCGGTCCATCCGGTAGTCGATGCCGGAGTGATCGTCTTCGAATTCCTCGTAGACGTGGCGGACCCGAGCGCGCTGCAGCGCTTCGGAGAGCAGGCGCGTTCCGTAGTGGATGCGGTACTGGTCGCGCCAACCGCAGTCGATCCAGAGTCCGCGCAGCGACGCGAGGCTCTTCCGGTAGCGGGCGACGAGGCGGACGGGGTCGTGGGCGAGCCAGCGTCGCCATCGCTCGGGACGCCAGGCTCCCGTTTCGAGATCGACGGGCAATTGGAAACCATTCTCGGTCGCCGGGTCGGGATCGTAGGTCGCCGCCATGCAGAGCATCATGAGCGCGTTGATCTCTGCGCCGCTCAGGCGTTCCTTCGCCCACACGTGCTCCAGGAAGCGGCCGACCCGGCCGTCCTTGGCGGCGGCCCGCCGCGCACGCGCGACGTCCACCGGCCCCGGTCGGCGTCGGGGCTTCGCGTGGCGGGCCAGGACGTCGAGCATCGCGGGAAACTCGCAGCGGTACACGAACTCGAAATAGGCGTCTCCCGAGTGGTTGGCCACAGCGCCCCAGGTCCGCGCGTGCTTCATGCCGTGGAGGATCGCCCCGTAGCCGCCCGAGGACTTTCCGAAACAGCCGCGGTGTTCGCGCGCGGCGAGCGTGCGGACCTCGCGGTCGACGAAGGGAACGAGTTCCCGCACCAGGTAGTCGGCGTAGCGGCCGATGGCGGAAGAATTGACGTACTGGTTGCCTCCGAGGGCGGTGAAGCAGTCGGGGAAGACCAGGATTGCCGGCGGCATCTTGCGGCTGGCAATCAGCCGTGCCGCGCGCTCGGGAACGTTTTCGTCGAAGGCACGCCAGTTGGTGTGGGAAAACCCGGCGCCGGTGTACCCGACGAGGTCGAAGAGCACCGGGAAGCGTCGGCCGCGTCCCCGGGATCCCCCGACGTCGTACTGTTTCGGGAGCCACACGTGGAGGCGCCGGACGTGCGGGTCGCCCAGTGGGTTGTCCCGCAGTACGCGCGAGTCGAACTCGAGTTCGAGCAGTCGGCCCGACGCGTGCGGAGCGCGTTTGCGAGCCATGGGTCAGCCGTCGCCCGCGAGTCGATCCATGGCCGCAGCGAGCTCGAAGTCGAGGGCGGTGAGTCCGCCGGCGTCATGCGTCGTGAGTTCGACGGAAACCTCCCCGTAGACATTGCGCCATTCCGGGTGGTGGTTCAGGCGTTCGGCGACGAGGGCCACACTTGCCATCCAGCCGAAGGCCGTGACGAAATCGGCAAAGCGGAAGCGGCGCGCGATGCGATCCCCGCGGTGCTCCCATTCCGGCTGCTGGGCCAGGCGCTGCGCGATTTCCTCCTCGGCCAGGGGTGCGCGATTCACGAGCGTTCCCCGCGCGTGGCGGCCAGCTCCGCCTCGATGAGGGCGGTCAGCGTTTCGTAGGACACGGCGCCCACCACGAGGCGCCCGTTTACGGCGAAGCTCGGGGTCGCCGAGATGCCCAGGGCGCGGGCCTGGTCCTGGTCGGCCTGCACCCGGGCCACGAGGGCCGGGTTGCGTAGGTCCTGGGAAAAGCGGTCGAGCTGGAGACCCAGGGACGCCGCCGCGTTGCGAACGTCGGTTTCGCGGAGGGGTCGTCCCTGGAGGGTGTAGAGGGCGTCGTGCATGGCCCAGAACCGGTTCTGCTCTCGCGCGGCTTCAGCGGCGATGGCCGCCCGCCCGGAATCGGGGGAGACGACCGGAAAATGGATGAACGCCAGGCGGACGGTGTCGGGGTAGGTCGCCAGGACTCGCTCCACCATCGGCGCTGCCTTGCGACAGTAGCGGCAACGGAAGTCAGCGAATTCGACCAGGAGCACCGGGGCGTCGGGGTTCCCGCGCGTTGGGGCGTGGGCGGTATCGACTGCGATCCGCTGGGAAGCCGGCGGGGTCCCGGTTGCGGCGCACGCGCCGACGAGCAGCGCCGCGAGGCAGAGGATCGCGCGAAGCGCTGCGCTCAGCGGTCGCGCCGGCCGGCCAGGAAGGCCTCGGTCATCTGGAACGCTTCGTCGTCGGTGAACTGGCGGGGAGGGTGCTTCATGAGACAGGCCGAAGGGCTCTCGAGCGGCCCCGCGATCCCCCGATCGAGACCGAGCTTCGCGAAGCGGATCGCGTCGACGGCGACGCCCGCAGAGTTCGGCGAATCTTCGACGGACAGGCGCAACTCGAGGTTCATGGGCACCCCGCCGAACAACTCTCCTTCCATGCGGAGGAAGCAGACCTTGTTGTCGTTCTGCCAGGGGACATAGTCGCTCGGCCCGACGTGGATGCTCTCGTTTGCCAGCCGGGTGCGGGCCACCGACTGGACCGCTTCGGTCTTCGACTCCTTCTTCGAGGCGAGGCGGTTGCGATTCAACATGTTGAGGAAATCGGTGTTTCCGCCCGTGTTGAGCTGGTATGTCCGTGCCAGGTTTACGCCCCGCTTGGCGAAGAGGTCGGTGAGAGTCCGGTGGGTGATCGTGGCTCCGAGTTGGGCCTTGATGTCGTCGCCAACGATCGGGAGTCCGGCTGCGACGAAACGTTCCGCGAACACCGGGTCGCTCGCGATGAAGACCGGGATGCAATTGACGAAGGCGCAGCCCGCCTCCAGCGCGCACTCGGCGTAGAACCGGGCGGCCTGTTCCGAGCCGACCGGCAGGTAGTTCACCAGGACTTCGGCCCCGGACTGTCGGAGGGCATCGACGATCTCTTCGGCGGTCGGCTCCGCCTCGTCCGAAAGCAGGAAGGTTCGTTCTTCGGGGTATTCGGCCATGTGCTGGGCGACCCCGTCCAGCACTGCGCCCATCCGGACCCGAACTCCCGTCTTGGAGACGTTGGGGCAGAAGACCGCGGTACAGTTCGGCGCTTCGAAGATCGCCTCGGAGATATCCTTGCCGACCTTGCGGACGTCGATGTCGAAGGCCGTGACGACGTCGATATCGGAAGGGCCGTAGCCGCCGATTTCCGTGTGGATCAGTCCACTGCTGGCCTCGGGCGACCGATCCTTGTAGTACTCGATGCCCTGGAGCAACGAGCTGGCACAGTTTCCGACACCGACGATCGCAAGTTTGATGCGGCCCACGCACCCCCCTGAGTGAACGGCAGTCCCACGGGGACCGCTGAGGCCCTGTTTCAATACCATGGACATGGGTCGGGATCCACGAGGAAGACTCCGAGTTGTGGGAAAAATGACGCACCGCGGAACCGGAATTGCCTGGGCCCTGCTGATCGGAGCGGCTTTGCTGTTCGGGATCGCGCTGTTCCGGCACCTCTCCTACCCGCTCCTGTGGGCAGACGAGGCCGAGACGGCCCTGTTCGCCGAGCGGGTGCGGGACTACGGCTACCCCAAGGTCCACGGGCCGCGCAACGTCGTCTACCAGTTCGGGCCGAACATCGCCGTGGGGGTGAAGGAGGGTCCCGACGCCTATATCGGGACGACCTGGGGGCAGTTCTACTTCGCCGTGCCGGGGCTGCTCTGGGCGCGCGGGTCGGACGATCCCTACGCGCGCACCCTTCGACTGCGGCTTCCCTTCGCCCTGGCCGGAGCACTCGGCATCGGGGTCTGGCTCTGGGCGCTTCTGCCCTTCGTCCGGGGCTCGCCCCGGGGTGTCCTGTGCTTTTCGGCGGCGTACCTGGCCCTCGCGGCGCTCTCCGTCTCCCTTGTCCTGCACCTGCGGGAGGTGCGTTACTACCCGCTCGTTGTGCTGCTCGGCGGCGCGATCTTCTGGTTCCACCTCCGTTACGCGACCGGCGGGAACGTTTCGTTCCGCCGCTGGGCCATTGCGCTGGCGGTCTTGCTCTGGGTGCTCTTCCAGACCTTCTTCCAGGCGGCGTTCAACTTCGGTGTGCTGCTCGCTTTGGAGCGGGCGTGGGCGGCATGGCGGGGGAGAACGGGTTGGCGCGACCTGATTCCGTTTGGAGTCGCCGCGATCGCCGCCGGACCCTTCGTCCTCTGGTTCGAAATCCCCGAGACCGCGGCCGCCTTTTCCGCGGGGTTCGACTTCGGCTGGCGCGGCTATCTCGCGAACGCCGGCGTGATCGCGGTTCACCTGCTGCACCACGAGTTCCTGGCGGCCGCGCTCGTTGCGCGGGCCGCCGCGGCGTTCCTGGGCGCAGGGACCCAGACGGGGAGGGCGGTGGCCTCCGGTCTCCTGGCGTTCGTCGCGGGCTATGTCGCTCTCGGGGCCCTGAACCCCCTTCCGCTCGAGCGGTATTTCGTCGTGCTCAGCCCGGCGATCAGCGGAGCGCTGCTGCTCGATGGCTTCGGGCTGTTTTCCCTCGTACGGCGCAGCAACCGGACTGCTGTGTTCGCGAGCCTCGCAATCATCGCGGTGTTCCTGGGGGGTCTCGCCGTTCGCGCCGATTCCCTCGGCGGCCGCATCGCGGAACTCCGCACGCCCTACCGCGGACCCCTGGACTTCGCGATTCCGGCCATCGCCGCTCGCAACGCTCGCACCGAAGATCTCGTCATCGCCACGAACTACGAGGAGTACGCCTTCATGTACTACCTCGGGAGCCATGTCATCGTGGGGCTTTCGCTCAACAACCTGGCCCGGGAGCGGAACCTGGAGCCCGACGTCGTCGTGCCGCGACGTCGTTGGCCCCGCAGCCTGGCGGCGCTGCGTCCCTTCCTGTCGGAAGGAGAGTGGGAAGCCGAACGCTTGCCCGTCCGCGATGTGCACCACAACAACGTCCCGGCACTCTCGGCGTCGCGCTTCCTGCCGGACCCCCACCGGTTCACCACGCCGGCCACCGAAGACCCGGACGCGCAGCTGGTGCTCTACTGGCGCGGCTCGAGCGAGAAGCGGACGGGGACCTCGAGCCGCCCGTAGACCCAGGGGAGGGGTGCCGCGTCGTCCACCGCACGCAGCGCGGCCCGGTCGAGGCTCGGCCGACCGGAGGAGTGTGACAGGACGACATCGCGGGGGATTCCGTCTCGCCCGATATCGAACCGGACGCGCGCGCTGCCTTCCAGGGCGTCGGATCGCGCCAGCGGGGGATAGACGAGGGCCGCTTGGATGCGCTTCCGGATCGCTCGGAGCCGTGCCGCTGCGCTCGGGCTCTCGGGGGTTCCGTCGACGAAGCGCGCCGGTTCCCCCCGATTCGCCGCGACCTGGGCCGGAGGAAAGACGGCGGCCGGTTCGGCGCGGGGCGCGGTGGCCGCGGTGCAACACAGGACGAGCACGAGACCGGGGAGCAGAGCCTTCATGGCCGCACCGTCAGGGTGATGCCCGCTTCCCAGATGCGCCGGGCCGCGGGGTTGAAGAAGGCCGTCCCCCCGAATTCCGCGCCGAAGCCGTCGTACTCCTCGCCGGTGGCGTTGCGCAGGGCGAGCGTGAAGGCCGCCTCGACGTGCTCGCCGAGCTTCGGGCGCCAGGCGAAGAGGAGGTCGAGCACCGCGTAGGGGTCGAGGCGCGGGAGCGCCTCGCTGAAGTCGTTGGCGAGAATGCGCGACCCCACGACGTTCAGGTTGGCATCGATCTCGAGGGCGTAGGGGAAGTTGGCATGGAAGCCGACCGTGCCCCGGTTGAGGGGCACCATCGGCATGCGGGCGCCATCGAGGGCCGGGTTGTCGGACTCGAGGATTTTGACGTCGGAGAGTGTGTAGTTCGCGTAGACCTGGAGCCAGTCGAGGACCTGGAACGCGGCGCTGGCTTCGATGCCCTGGTGACGCACGGTGTCGAGATTCGCGTTGGAAAACGTAATCGGGTCGAAGAGGATCTCGTTCGAGACACCCATCCAGTAGAGGGCCAAGGCGGCGTTGAAACGCTCTCCCCGGTGTTTGATGCCCACCTCTACCGAGTCCGAAACCTGCGGCTTCAGTCCCGGGATCGTTGGGGGGGCGCCCGGCGGAAAGCCGAGGAGCGGCGCATCTTCATCGAAATTCGGTAGCCGGAACCCGCGGGCGTAGGAGACGTAACTGCTGGTGTCGGGAAGGAACTGCCAGGTGGCCGCGGCCCGCGGACTCCACACCGTGAAACGCGGCTTCGCCGTGGCGCTGTCGACCGGCGGGCCGGGATCGGCGATTTCCAGCGTGTACTCGGCGCGGTCCACGCGCACTCCCGCCGTGAGCAGGAGACCGTCGCTCAGGGAGAGTTCTTCCTGGATGTAGGCCCCGTAGACGTCACGCGTATTGTCCGAGAGACTCGTGCCGAAACCGGACGTGATGTTTCGATCGGTCGTTTCATGGAGGAAGTCGAAGCCCGCGAGAAAACGGCTCGGCCGCCCGGCAATCGGTGCGTCGAACTGGAGTTGGGTGTCGACGCCCGCCGAGAGCTTGTCCGTGTGGATGTCGGTCGTGCCGAAGGCGATCGAAGTGATCGTCGCCACGTCCGTCTGGTTTCGATACGCGGGCTGGATCCGCAGCTGGATCGATTCCCCCAGGACCGCTTCGACCCAGCCCTGGACGTGTCCGTTTTCCACCCGAGCGTCGTCCCGTTCGCTCCGGGGCGACGCCGCGCGGCGGCCGAGCGCATCGATCTCCGCCTGGGTCAGGGAACCGGGGAACTCGCGACGGTCCTCGATGTAGCCACCCTGGGCGCCGAGGCGGAGCCGGTCGCCGAGGGTCCACTCGAGGCTTCCGTTGTACTCGGTTCCGTCGAAGGCGCTCCGCTTCCGGTAGCCATCGGTCGTATTGCCCCCAACGAACAGTTGCCCCGTGACGGGGCCGACCGTGCCCGATGCTGTGAGGCTTCCACCCCCTGTGGCGTAGCGGCCGACCCGCCCGCGAAGGACCGCCTCGGGAGGGCCTTCTCGGGGCCGCGTCCGGATGTTGATCACGCCCCCCACGGCGTTGTCGCCGTACACGGCGCTGACCGGCCCGCGGACGATCTCGATGCTCTGGACCCGGTCGAGGGGGATCTGGGCCCAGTCGGTGTTCCCCGTGTCGGCCTGGTTCACCCGGCGGCCGTCGATTTGCACGAGCAGGCTCGAACCGAGCGCTCCGCCGTTGTTGAAACCGCGAGCCTCGACCTGGACACCCGCGGGATTGGTGGTCGTACTCGTCACGAAGAGCCCCGGCTGTCGCCGGAGCAGATCGGGAATGGTTGCCACCCCGCTGGCGTCGATTTCCTCGCGGTCGACCACGCTCACATTGGCGGGCAGTTCGAGGAGGTCGCGCTCCGTGCGCGTCGCAGTGGAGACGACTTCCCCCACGTCGACGACGGGTGCGCCGGGATCCGCCGGGGTGGGTTCCTGGGCTGCGGATCGCTCACCCGTGGCCAGTAGCGCGAGGGCAAGGAGTGCCCGGGCGCCCGCGCGGGTGCACCGTCTCGGTCCTGTCATGTTCGAACGCCCTCGCTCCGCGAAGAGCCGATCGCTTCTCTGGAGTCCGGGCAGGTTTCCTGGCTTCCGGGTCTTTCCGATCCGCGGATCGGAAGCGCCTCGCCGACGCCTTCCCAGGCCCTGGGGGCCCAGTGGCTGCCTGCCGGTGGGGCTTCCCGGTCACAGTGGCGGGACCGCGGCCGAATTTCACGGCCTTCCCTCTTCGCCCGTGACGGGCACCCGGACACCGGTATGTCGAGGCTTGATACCCCGAGGTGTCACGAAGGTCAATCGCTCTCCGGGGAATCGCTCCTCGCCTCGGTCGCCGGTAGCCTCCAGCCGTGGCAGAAATTCGGCGACAGCGACTGACGACCTCCGACGGCGTAGGCCTGAACCTGCTGGAAGCCGGCGCGGGTGCGCCGCTGCTCCTGATCCCCGGCTGGTCCCAGACGGCGGCGATGTTCCGCCACCAACTCGATGGACTCTCGGACCGCTACCGCGTCATGGCGTTGGACCTGCGCGGCCACGGCGAATCGGACAAGCCCACCCATGGCTACCGGGTTTCGCGTCTGGCCTGTGACCTCCACGAAGTGCTCGAGGCCCTCGGGTTGGATTCCCTGGCCGTTCTCGGGCATTCGATGGGCAACGCCGTTCTGTGGAGCCACTTCGAGCTCTTCGGGCGCGACCGCTTCTCCAAGCTCGTGATTGCCGAGCAGCCGCCGACCCTTCTGGCCCGTCCGGGATGGTCTGCCGAAGCGCGGGACCGGGCCGGGTGCATCACGGACGGCGCGGAACTCGGCCGCAACTGCGACGCGCTCATCGGTGCAGATTCCCGCAATTTTTCCGCCGCCTTTGTGGAGGGCATGCTGTCCCCGGGTGTCTCGCCGGCGGATCGCCGGTTCATTGTCGAGGAAAACCTGCGCATGCCTCGCATGGCAGCGGCGGCCTTGCTTCAGGACACCGCGATGGCCGACTGGCGCGACCTGATTCCCCGGATCGACATCCCGACGCTGATCATCGCGGGCCGGGCGAGCGTGGTGCCCTTTGCGTCCCAGGAATGGATCCAGTCGCAGATTCCCGGTGCGCAGCTGGAGGGCTTTGCCGCGGAAGAGGGCGGGAGCCACTTCATGTTCTGGGAGAACCCGGAGAAGTTCAACCGGGTGGTCGCGGAGTTCCTCGGCTGAGCTTCAGCCCGGGGGTGAATCCCGGTCCGAAACCCTGCGGCGGGCACGCCACGTCCGGACGGCCAGAAACGTCAGCAGGCCGACGCCCGCAATCCCGATCCAGACTTCGAGGGGCTGTCGGCTCCCCCATTCGACCATGGCGTTGCCGAAGAACGTGAAAGCGATGACCCAGGGCACGTAGCCGATCGTGGTCCCCACGAGGTAGGCGCGCAGGCTCACGGGAGAGAGGCCGAGTGCCCAGTGCGCATACGGTGCAACGAAGAACATGAGGCGGATGCCGATCACGGTGGGAATCGCCCGCTCTTCGATTCGGCGTTCGAAGCGGCGCATGCGCTCGGGAAGCCGTTCGGCAATGAATTCCCGGCCAAGCGTCCGGGCGTAGGTGAAACCGACGACACTTGCCCAGAGCGCACCGATCATGTTGATCACGAAGGCTTCGAAGGGGGGCCATACGGCCGCAGCCGTCACGAGGAAGGGAAACGCGGGAACAATCCCCAGCCCTTCGAGTCCGAATAGCGCGATGAGCACCAGCGGCCCCCACCAGCCCGCGTCCTCGACGAGGTTCCGCACACCTTCGAGTGTCAACTCGTCGAACAGCCCCGTTGCCCAGGCCGTGGCGATACCGCCAGCGAGCAGAGCCAGGAGAAGGATGGGCTTCCACACGAAGGGACAGTAGCGCCGGTGGGGCCGGGCGTTTGGCACGTTTCGGCGGGAATGATAAAAAACCCGAGAAGGAGCAACTGTATGGGCATTCACCATGTTGCCCTCGCGACCCGCGACGTAGAAGCGACACACGCCTTCTACACCGGGCCGATGGGTTTCAAGCTCTCCAAGGTCGAGGTTGCCAAAGCTGGCGACGCTGGCTTCGCGAAACACCTCTTCTACGACACGGGCGGCCACGGCATGATCGCCTTCTGGGACATCCACGACCCTGCGCTCCCCGCCGACTGGTCGGCTGCCATCTCGGACGGACTCGGCCTGCCGCGCTGGGCGAACCACGTGGCGTTCACCGCCCACAGCGCGGAAGAGCTGGACGGTCACCTCGCGCGGTGGCGGGAACACGGCTTGTTCTGCTGGGAGATCGATCATGGCTGGTGCCGTTCCATCTACGTGAACGACCCGAACGACATCATGGTCGAATTCTGTCTGACGACCCGCGAGTTCACCGCGGCCGATCTGAGCGACGCGGAGCGCCTCCTGCACGAGCCGAACCCCACGGTGGGCGATCCGCCTCGGGTAGAAGCATACCCACCCGAGCAGAAGGCCTGAACGAAGTCGCGACTAGCGGGCTTCGGACGTGAGAGCGTCGATCCGCTGGACGATTTCCTCGGGCAGGCGGAAACCCGCGGCGGCGGCGTTGTCCTCGATCTGTTCCGGGCGTGTGGCGCCGACGATGACGCTCGACACGTTCGGGTGACGCAGGCACCACGCCAAGGCCAGTTGCGCCAGGTTGATCCCGAGTTCATCGGCCAGGGGCTTCAGTTGATCCACCTGGGCCACACACTGGGGCTTCAGGAAGTCGCCCATGAAGCGGTTGCGCTCCTCGTCTCCCGCGCGGGTGCCGCTCGGGATCGTGCCGCCGGAGTACTTTCCGGTGAGTACGCCCTGGGCGAGGGGGCTGAAGACGATTTGACCCACACCGGCGTCCTCGCACACCCGGAGGTGCTTGCGTTCGATGCCCCGGCGAAAGATGTTGTACTGCGGTTGATTGGATACCGGCCGGTAGGCGTTGCGCGCATCGGCGATACGGCAGGCGGTGACAATGTCTTCGCTAGTCCACTCCGAGACGCCCCAGTAGAGCAGCTTTCCCTGGCGTACGAGGTCTTCGTAGGCGCAGACCGTTTCTTCGATCGGTGTCTCCGGGTCGGGACGGTGACACTGGTGAAGATCGAGGTAGTCGGTACCGAGTCTCCGAAGCGACTGCTCGACGCTTTCGAAGATGTGCTTGCGTGAGAGCCCCTTGTCGTTCGGGTCATTCGACAGCGGAAAGAAGCACTTCGTTGCCAGCACGATGTAGGGACGCGGGATCCCACGGAGCGCGGCGCCGAGGGTTTCCTCGGCCTCTCCCTTCGCGTAGATGTCGGCGGTGTCGAAGAAGTTGATTCCCAGGTCGTAGGCGTGCTCGACGATCTTCCGGGTTGCCTCCCGGTCCACGCTCGAGCCGAGGGTGAGCCAGGATCCGAGGGAGACCTCGCTCACCCGGAGCCCGCTGCCGCCGAGTCTGCGGTATTCCATGGGCTGGATCTTATCACCGGCGAGTGGTCAGAGCGGGCCGCTCGGCCTACGTTCCGGCCCCATGCTGAACCTCGCAGCTCCGACCCGACCGGAGTGGTTGGCATTGGCGCTCAGCGACCTGGACGCGGTGCTCGTCGACCACGCGCACTGCGAGCGAAAGGCAGCCGGGACGGCGGTGCAGCTGCTGTTCCGCTACCCCGAGCATGCGTTCCTGCAGGAGCCCCTGTCGTGCCTGGCGCGGGAAGAACTCACCCACTTCGAGACCGTTCTCCAACTCCTGCGGCGCCGCGGTGTCGCGTTCGGGCGCCAGAAACCCAGCCCCTACGCCGGTCTCCTGCGGCAGGCGGCGCGGAGCCGAGAGCCGGAGCTGCTGGTCGACACACTGCTGTGCGGTGCGCTGATCGAGGCGCGCAGTTGCGAGCGATTCGGTCTGCTGGCCGAGGCAGTTCGCGATCCGGAACTCGCCGCACTCTACAAGGACCTGCTCGCGGATGAGGCGCGGCACCACCGCATCTACCTCGACCTCGCCGAGGCCCTCGCGAGCGAGGCGACGGTGCGGGAGCGTCTGCGCGAGCTGGCCGAACGGGAGGCAGAGGTCCTGGAGACGACCCCGGCGCTCCCGCGCATGCACACCTGACTGGAGGAGACCCGACCGATGACGATTCGCACCGAACGAGTAGAGATTCCCTTCGAGGGCGGGGGTGCCATGGGCGGGTACCTCGCGGTGCCGGAAGGCGACGGACCGCACCCGGCCGTCCTCGTTTTCATGGAGATCTTCGGCATCAACGCGCACATCCGGGACGTGACCGAGCGCGTGGCGCGGGAAGGCTACGTTGCACTGGCTCCGGACTTCTTCCACCGGACCGGACCCGGGGTGGAATACGGGTACGACGAGGACGGCATGGCCCAGGGCATGCAACTCCTCGGGGCCCTGGTCGCCAACGAGATGGTCGCCGATGTCAACACGGCGCTCGCCTATCTGCGGGGCCGGGACGATGTCCGGGATGACAAGATCGGGGCCATGGGATTCTGCATCGGTGGACACATGACCTACCTGGCCGCGTGCGAGACGAATCTCGCGGCCGCCGCGAGTTTCTACGGGGGCGGCATCGCCGCGCCTCAGGGTCCGGGCGGTCAGGACGCGACCCTCGGACGCACGGAAAAGATTCGCGGAAGGATCCTCTGCCTCTTCGGGGATCGAGACGGCTTCATCCCCCTCGATGAAGTGGACGCGATCCGGGCAGCGCTCGAGCAGGCCGGCACGGACCACGAAGTCGTGGTCTACCCCGACTGCGATCACGGTTTCTTCTGCGACCAGCGGGAGAGCTACGTGGAGAGTGCGGCGACCGATGCCTGGGAGCGGGTGAAGGATCTGTTCGCGCGTCAGCTCCGCTAGGACGGGCGCGCTAGCCCATCTCCCGGCGGAGGGCGGAGAGCAGTGCCTCGACGTTGGTGATTCGCGCGTTTTCGCCCATGAGGCCGACCCGCCAGACCTTGCCCGCCAGAGGGCCGAGTCCAGCGCCGACTTCGATGTTGTAGGTTTCGAGCAACCGGCGGCGCAAGGTCGCTTCCACCCGCTCGACCTTCTCGGGCAGGGTGAGGGTCGTGAGGCTCGGCAGTCGGAAGGCGGACTCTACCAGCGGCTCGAAACCGAGTTCCCCCATTCCCTCGATCAGGAAGTGGGCCGCACGGCGGTGGCGCTCGGTTCGTGCCTCCATGCCTTCTTCCTCGATGAGCCGGAGTCCCTCGGCCAGGCCGAAGATCGCCGACACCGGGGCGGTGTGATGGTAGACGCGTGCTTCGCCCACGTAGTTGGCGAGTAGATTCACGTCCAGGAACCAGCTCTGCACCGGGGTGTTCCGGGCTGCCGCCCGCTCGACGGCTCGGGGCGAGAAGCTGACCGGTGACAGACCCGGTGAACAGGAGAGGCACTTCTGCGTCGCACTGTACGCGGCATCCGCACCCCACTCATCGAGCGCCACACCGACGCCCCCAAGCGAGGTGACACAGTCCATCACGATGAGCGCACCGGCCTCCCGTGCGGCGGCGGCAATTTCCTCGACGGGTTGGAGTACGCCGGTCGACGTCTCTGCGTGAACGAAGCCGACGATGCGCGGACGGACGCGAGCGATGGCTTCGAGCATGGGTTCCGGGTCCAATGGCTTGCCCAGGGGCGTCTCGACCCGGCTGACCGCTGCGCCGCAGCGAGCCGCCACCTCGGCCATGCGATTGCCGAATACCCCCGCGACCCCGATGAGCACTGCATCGCCGGGTTCGACGAGGTTGACGAAGCAGGCCTCCATGCCGGCACTTCCCGTGGCGGAGAGGGGCAGGGTCAGCGGGTTCGTCGTTCCGAAGAGCGTGCGGAGCGAGCTCTGGACGGTGTCGAGCAGTTCGAAGAACGCCGGGTCCATGTGTCCCACAAGGGGGCGGGCCATCGCCTCGCGGACGCGGGGGTGGACGTTCGACGGTCCGGGACCCAGGAGGAGACGCCGCGGAAGATCAGCGGGGAGCATGGGGGCATTCTACCCGGGCTGTTCGAAAAAGCGTCGCCGAATCATGGAGATGCAGGTTGCGTCTCCGTTGACGCCCCACGGGAGTCTCCCTAACGTCGGCCCATGGCAAGCCGAGCGCGGCGGCGGCGCACCCGGAAGCGACCGCGTCGCTGGCTGGCACTGCTCACGGCCCTCGGGGCGGCGGGGGCGGCGTTCTGGCTCCTGATGGCGGGCGACCCGGATTCGCCCCTGGGCGAGATCGATGCGGCGTCCCGCCAGGAACTCGAGCGGGTACTCGAGACGGCGGAGGGGGCCCGGTCCCCGTGAGCCGGGTTCGTACGCGAGAAGCGTTCGAACTCGAGGAGTCGGAGCGACTCGCGCCCTTCGCCGTGAAGAGCGGCGAATCACGGGGGCGCGTCCACCCGGAGCCCGAGCACCGCTACCGCACCGGATTCCAGCGCGACCGGGACCGCATCGTGCATTCCCGTGCCTTTCGGCGCCTCGAATACAAGACCCAGGTGTTCGTGTATCACGAGGGCGATCACTACCGGAACCGCCTCACCCATACTCTCGAGGCCAGCCAGATCGCGCGCACCATCGCCCGGAGCCTGCGGCTGAACGAGGAACTGGCCGAGGCCGTGGTTCTCGCCCATGACCTGGGACACACCCCGTTCGGTCACGCGGGAGAGCGGGTGCTGGCGCGACTCATGAAGGAGTACGGCGGCTTCGACCACAACCGCCAGAGCTTGCGGATCGTCGACCTGCTCGAGGATCGCTACCCGAGCTGGCGCGGGTTGAATCTCTCCTGGGAAACCCGGGAGGGAATCTTGAAGCACGGGTGTCACTGGGAGCATCCGGTGCCGGTTCCCGAGGCCACGGCACAGCCCTGCCTCGAAGGTCAGGTCGCCGACTTCGGGGACGAAATCGCGTACATCAACCACGACCTGGACGACGGACTGCGTTCCGGCCTGCTCTCGCCGGAGCGCCTGGAGGCCGTTTCGCTCTGGCGCGACGGGGCACGGGCCGTCCGAGACCGGCTCGGGACCGTTCCCGAGAGGATCCTGCACGCACAGGTCATCGTTTTCCTGATCAACGAACTCTCGACGGACCTCGTCGAAGCGACGGCGGAGCGGCTCGCGATCGCGAATCCGGCCTCGGCCGACGCCGTGCGGCGGCACCGGGAGCGACTGGTCGGCTATTCGTCGGAGACCGAGAAGCGCAAGCGCGAGCTGAAGCGATTCCTCTACCGGGAGCTCTACCACCACCCGCACGTCGTGGCCTCGAATCAACGCGCGGAAGTCGTGATCGGCGATCTCTTTCGCGCCTACAGCGAAGACGCCGGCGGACTCCCGGACCAGGTGCGTGACCGCATTTCCGAAGATGGCGAAGCCCGCGTAATCGCGGACTACGTCGCGGGCATGACCGACCGGTTCGCGATCGAAGAGCACAAGCGGCGCTTCGGAGCCCCCGAGTGACCGACGTCCGGGTCGTGCTGGTGACCGCCCCCGATTCTGCCTGTGCGGAATCCCTGGCGCGCGCCCTCGTGGAGGAGCGCCTGGCTGCCTGCGTCAACGTGGTGCCGGGGGTGCGCTCCTTCTATCGCTGGGAGGGAAGCGTCCAGGACGACGCGGAATTCCTGCTCGTGGCAAAGACCCGGGCAGCGCACCTGGATGCGCTGGCGGCGCGGGTGGAGGCGCTTCATCCTTAAGACCTCCCGGAGGTCGTGGCCCTGGCGGCGACCGGCGGAAGCAACGCCTACCTCGATTGGGTGCTGAGGGAAACGCAGCGATGACAGCAGATACCGGTGTCGGATTGCCCGAGGCCCTCGAGCGGGCCGCGAGCGCACTGCCGGACGATGCGGACGCGATCCGGCCGGCCAACGGCGACCCCACCCAGCTGCTCGATCTCCTGGGAACCGACCGGGCGGCGGCGGTGTTGCGGTGGTTGCTCGAGGCCGAGCCGGCAGACGCCGCGGAACTCGTAACGGCCTGGTCCGAGGGTGCCGACGCCGGGGCGGCGGCGGTTCTCGCTGTGGCCGAGGACGGGCTGGCGAAGCCGGCGCGCAAGCTGCTGCGACGCGCCCACCACCAGCTCCGGTCGCGGGGTGTGGCTGTGCCGGTCGCAACCCCCGAGGCCACGGTGGTGACGCTTCCGCCCGTCGAGGAGGTCGCGGAGGAAGGCTGGGTCACGCCCCTCGATCCGCGGGGCGGGCGGGGCGCCTACCTGGTCGCCTCTCATCCCGCGGGCGGCCTTCGCATGTTCGAGGTCGTGTTCGACGACGCGCGCGGCATCGCAGACTGCCGGGTGTTCAACGCGAGCCGTAGCCGCGTGCGGAAGTTCCTGAAGGAGTTCACCCGCCAAGGGCCCCGGGCACCGGTTGCGGCCGAGCCGGATGCCGTCCGGGCCTTGATTGCCCGGGCCGCGGCAGCGCATCCGGCAGACCGTCCGCTCCCGCGCGGCTTTTCTGAATGGCGCAGCGCTCTCTGCCCCGAGGAGACCGGATCGACGCCCGGCGAACTGGCCCGGGAGGCCCTCGGGGATGCGGAGGAGCCGAGCGCGTTGCGACGGGTCGCCGAGCGCGTACGCTCCGGCGAACTCGGGCCTTGGCCGCCCGAGCAGGCATTCCTCGAAGGACTCGGCGAGCGAATCCAGGGGATCGCCGAGGGCGGAGCCATCATCGTGTCACCCGCGCAGCGGAGCGAGCAGGCGGACCAGGTCCTCGAGGACGCGCTGACGGAGCTACGCGTCGGCGACTATCCGCTGCAGACCGCTGCTCGCTTCGAGGAGGCGGCCTACGTCCTCTGGAAGCAGGATCGAAACGAGGAGGCGCGCGACTGCCTGGCGGCGGCGCGGGCCTTCCGGGAACGGGAACCGGAAAACCCGGTATCCCGTAGCATGCTCGAGACCGTTCTGGCGCCGGCGCTCGCCGCCGTGGAACGCGCGGGGCAGGGCGAAGAAGCGGACGTTGTGACTCGCCACGGGCGAGGAGGAGATTCGACTTGAGAAGGCGTTTCGGAAGGAAGCGGCGGGGGCGACCCGCAGACTCGCGATCGGTTGAAATTGATGCCGGACTCTGGTTCGAGCGGCTGGTCCAGGGCAGCCACGTCCCGGTAGACCGCCTCGAGTCCGTCGAGGTGGAAGGCGTGCCCCCGAGCTTTGCCGCGCTCGGGACCGGGCAGACAGAAGCGGGCGATCGCATCCTGGTGGGGTTCTCGCCCGAAAACGGTGGCGACGCAGCCCTCGCGGCGCTGGCCTACGCGGTTCGCTGCGGCGAGGAAGACGGATCCCTAGGGCGTGTCCTGGCGATTTCACCGCAATGGTCGACAGCGGCGCGCCGGAGACTGTTCTGGATCGGAGAAACGGGTTTCGAGTTCGCCGCCCAGGCGATCCCCGGCAGCGACGGTGCCGGCCAAGCGGTTCCCGCCGAGCGTCCGGAAGCCGTCCAGGGGGTTCCCTCGGACCTGCTCGCGGAGGCGTGTACGTCTCCCGGTGGACCGGCACGCTTCCGCCGCGCGCTGGCTGCCCTGGAGGGCCTGGCGGCCAAGCACGGTGGCGTCGTGCGGGGCACGGACTCCGGAGCGGAGTTGGTCTTGTTGGCGCGCCGCTCCGCGCTCCTCCGACCGGAGTCTGGGGGCGTTGCCATCGACACACTGCTTCCCGAAAAGTCGACGGCACGGCTCGATGCAGCGGGGCTCGCCGGAGCGTTCGATCGCCTCGAGGGCCAGCTGCGCAAGCGACTCAACGACAAGCGGGTGAAATCGGGCGAGGAGGGCCTGCGGGGCGAGGCGATCGGCGCCCTCGCGGCAGCGGCGGACCTCCACGCCAGCTGTCCCTGGCCGGTCTCGGGTGCCGATCCCGACGTGATCGATCGGGTGGGACTCGATGCGAGCGGCCGACCCGTGGTGGCGCTGGTGCGGGAGCGTTTCGATCTTCCGGCCGCTGGCGCGCTGCTCGATGCACTTCCCGGGCTCCAGGCTCTGCTCCCCCATCTCTTCCCCCAGGGCGAAATCCGTTCTCTCATACCGCGGGTGACGATTGCCGCGGAGCAGGTTGACCCGGAAGTGACTCAACTCTTCGGGGTCCTGACGCTGGACCATGCCTTCTATGACTTGCGCGGCAGGAATCAGGTCGTGCTCCGCGACGAAACGGACGGAGCGGTTGCCCGTTCCGTGTCTTTAGCGCCGACAGATCGGCCGCAGGCGGCAGACCCTGCCCCCGAGCGGCAGGAGGGACCCCGGCGCCGCCGCGGCGGGCGCGGCCGCCGGCGGGGTGCCGGAGATACGCGGGGGCCGGTCCCCGAAGAGAAGGCGGCGTCACGGGACGAAGGAGACGCGACCCGCGCGGACGAAACATCGATCGACGAGGTTTCTCTCTTCGATCTCGACGACGACACACCGGCAGACCCGCAGGCCGCCGAAGCCGACGGTGGCCCGCGGCGCCGGCGCAGGGGTCGGCGGCGGGGTCGACGTTCCTCCGGGCGCGAGCCGCGCCCGGACGCGGCCTCCGAGGATCCGGTTGGGGAGACGGAAGACACGGCGGAGGTCGACGAAGACCTCGTGGCCGAAGACGCTCACGATCCCGCGGCGACTCTTGCGCCGCTCGACGAAGGGGCGCTCGATGTGCCGGCGCCGGAGTACGAAGAAGAGGAAGAAGAGCCCGAGGAAGACGACTGGATGCGCGAACGCGACCAGCGTCAGCGAGCGCGTGCCGCCGAGGTGGCATCGGAGCGCGCAGAAACGCAGGACAGCGCGCCCGTGCGAATGCCGCCGCGGAAACGCTCTGCCATCGTGGCCCACGCGGACCGCAGCAGCATCGTGGGCGCGCTGCTACTCGCGCGAGACATCCGGATGCTCGACGGCTTCTGGATCTACCCGCAGGAAGACCTCATGACGTTCTTCCGGAGCGTCGCCACGGATCTGCGTGGCGACATCCAGATCCACGTGGTGGGTTTCCACGCAAAGCCCGCCCGGGATACGATCCAGGCCGCAGCCCTCTACGCCGGCCGTCTCTACTGGTACGACCACCATGAGTGGCCGCCCGAAGACCTGGAGTCGCTTCGCAGCGCCATCGGCGAAGGTTACGTCGAAGTCGAGCCGGGAAGCGGTTCGTCGGTTCCCGCGGTGCTGTCGCGGCGCGTACGACGCAGCCGGTTTTCGGACAAGCTGGTCGAACTGGCCACGGGTCGGTTCACACAGCACGATTCCGTGCGTTGGGGGCGCTAGTGGGGGCATCGTCTCGATCAGCGGCGCCTGGCGAGGGGGGAAAAGCGCCGGGAGGTCGAGCCCCTGCTCGCCGGTCGACCGAGCGACCTCGCCAAGGTGTCTGCTGCGGCGCCCCTTCCGCCGCTTCCTGCCGAGGTCGCCTATGTCAGCGAGCGAGACTTCCGTGTGGTGCACGCCGCCGGGTTTGGGCTCGTGGTTGTCCCGGTGCCGCCCGGGATCGACCCACACATGACCGGGAGGCTTGCCCGCGAACGTTTCGGGGCGCAGGTCTCCGTGACCTACGTTGAAGGAGACAACCTGGTGCTTCTCGGTGCCGACGAGGGCCGGGGACGGCAAGGGTTCGAACTGGGCGCGATGGTGACGCATCTCGCCACCAAACACGAGTGGATCGAGCCGCACCGGGACGAGGACCACGTGGCGCGCCTGCGCATTCGCGACATGGCCGCTCATCCGGAACGGCTTGATGAGGTCGTGGGAGCGCTGGGGATGGGCCGCTCCATCCTCGAGGGCTAGGCGGTCCGCCCGGGAGGAAGTCTGGGGGACGTGTCCGAAGCCAACCTGGTCGAAATCTTTTCCTCCGTGCAGGGGGAAGGGCCTTATGTCGGCGCCCCGACGCTCTTCCTGCGCTTCGGGGGGTGCGACCTGCGCTGCGGGTGGTGCGATTCCGCGCACACCTGGCTGCCGGCCGCCGAGTGCCGTCTCGAGAACGCCCCGGGAACGGGCGACTTTCGCACCGTGCCGAACCCGGTTGCCCTGGAAGATGCCCTGGCTGCCGCCGAGGCCTTGGAACCGGAACGTCATCGCTTCGCGAGCTTGACGGGTGGAGAGCCCCTGCTCCAGCCCGAGGCGGTTGGTGCGCTCGCCCGTGCGCTCAAGGCGCGCGGCACGCGGGTCCACCTCGAAACCCACGGACTTGCGACCGAAGGGCTGGAAGCCGTGATCGATGCGGTGGATGTGGTTTCGATGGACTGGAAGCTCGGCAGTGCGGTTCGCCGCGCGGCCCGGAAGGGGAGGGGCGCGGAGGAGCAGTTCCATCCGGAACACGAGCGGTTCCTTCGCGTCGCCCGGGCCGCCCCCGAGGTCATGGTGAAGGTCGTCGTCACCGCGGGGAGTCGCGAGGAGGAGCTCGACGAGATGGCGCGTCACGTCGCGCGTGTCTCGCCGGAGGTTCTGCTCGTGGTCCAGCCGGTCACCCCATGCGGGACGGCGCAGCAAGCGCCGGCGGCGCAACAGCTGCTGGCCTGGCAAAGACGTCTCCAAGGTGTGCTCCGCGATGTGCGTGTGATTCCCCAGACGCACAAGCTTCTCGGCGCTCTCTGACTTCGACGTGGTCTAGGGGGTGACGATCGGCTCCAGGAACTCGCGGCGAGGATCTGGGGACCCCGCCGCGCGCTGGAGTTCTACGAGGAACCGGACGAGGTCCCGGTCTTCCGCCTCGAAGCGCGCCGCGTAACGCGGGACATCGGCCGTGTAGGTGGCGACGAGCGCAAGGCAGGCATCGTTCAGGCGGGCCCCTTCGGCGAGGACCACCGGGTCCCGTGTCCTGAGGGGTAGGCGCGCGAGGTCCCGTCGCGTTTGCGCCTCGAGGGCTTCGCGCGCGACCTGGCGCTCGGGGCCGGGCGGGGTCTCGGCGTAGAGTTTCGCGACTGCGTCGCGGAAGGCCAGGAGTGCCTGGTCGATGCGGCGAGCCTCGTCGACCTCCTGCCGCCGCTGCGCGGCGGACTCCGCCTCGCCGGCATCCGCAAAGAATCGGACGCTGGCCTCTTCGCCGATGAAGGTTGCGATGCCCTCGTTGAACTCGGGCTGACTGGGCACGAAGACCGTCGCGTGAACGAGTTCGTGCAGGAGGACTTCCGCGAGGCGGCCGCGCCCCATGGCGAGCATGGGCGAGGTAACCGGGTCGTCGAACCAGCCCAGGGTCGAGTAGGCCCGGACCGGAACGAGGCACACGTCGTAGCCCGCCCCGGCCAGCCGCTCGGCCTCCCGGGCTGCTCGCTCGGGGTCGAAGTATCCCTTGTAGGGAACGCTCCCAACGATCGGAAACCAAAAGGGTTCTGTCTCTACGCTACCCGGGCGGGCTGCCACCACCGAGGTGATCACGCGGTCGCCCGGCCAGGCGACATAGCTGCTGTACTGGCCGTTGACCGCCAGCCCAAGGGTGTCGCCGTAGGCCCGCGTGCGCTGGACGAGGTCCAGGGATTCGCGGAGCTCCGGCGCCGTGCTCGGGTCTGCCAGGAGCTGCTCGATGGATTGCCGTCCGCGGAGCAATTCCAGTTGGCCGGACGCGAGGTGGGTGAGGTAGCAACCCGAAGTGGTCAAGGACGCCAGCGACAGGAGCGAGACGAGCAGCGGTTTTACCGCCTGGGTCGTTCTTGCACCCTTCGCGGATCGCCTCGAGCTGGCGGCCGCCGAAGCGTTCGAGAGCGGGGCTGCCGGTCTCGAGGAGCGGGAGGGGGAAGTCATCTTCTACGTGACTTCGGGCAACGCCGAGCGTGTGCGTGCCTGCCTGGTGGCCCACGACCTCGCGCCGACCGAGCGGCGGGTTCCGGCGGCGGACTGGGCGGAGGCCTGGAAAGCAGGGCTCGTGGCGATCGACGTGTCCGATCGCCTGCGGATCCGGCCGTCTTTCGTGCCCGGGCGAGCGCCGACCGGCCAGACGGAACTCGTCATCGATCCCGGCCAGGCCTTCGGGACGGGCGGGCACGAGTCCACGCGGCTCGCACTCGAATGGATCGACGCCCTGGCGCCGCTACCGCGGGGTGCCCGGGTGCTCGATGTCGGGAGCGGAACGGGCGTGTTGGCCCTGAGTGCCCTGCGCCTCGGCGCGGCGCGGGCCGTCGCCTTCGACACCGACCCCGACGCAACTCGAGCGACCCGGGAAAACGCGGGCGTCAACGGTCTCCTCGATCGCGTCGATACCTTCACCGGCGAAATCACCGCGACACGCACCGAGGCGTTCGACCTGGTGGTCGCCAATCTCCTGCGCAGCGAGATGTTTCCGCACCTCGGCGCAATGGCCGCGCGGGCCGGCGCCGGCGCCCGGGTGGTGCTGTCGGGCCTCCTGGGGACGGACCGGGAGCCGACCCACTGCGCCCTCACCGAGGTCGGCCTGCGTGCCCGTGCAGAGCGCACCCGCACGGATGCCAGCGGGACCGAGTGGCTCGCGTTGCTCGCATCGCGTTGAGTTCGGCGGGCGCCCGACGTCATGGAGCGCCGATCCGATTCTGCCAATCTTGGACGAGCGCCCGCAGGGTGTCGGCGAGAGGCGTTTCCGGTTCCCAGCCAGTAGCAGCGCGGAGACGGGAGGCGTCGCCCACCGCCACATCGGTCGCTCGGAAGCGGTCGGGATCGACCACGATCTCCGGCGTCACGCCGGCGGCCTGGAGGATCTTGTCCAGCGCGTCCCCGATCCGAACTCCGCGGCCGCTCGCGACGTTGTAGACGCCGGGAGGAACACCCCGATCGGAGAGGCGTACGTAGGCGTCGACGACGTCCCGCACGTCCAGGAAGTCGCGAACGGAGTCCAGGTTCCCCACGTGGAGCACCGGCTCGCGGTGTCCCGCACGAATTTCTGCCGCCTGTTTCGCGAAACTCGGCAGCACGAAGGCCGGGGTCTGTCCGGCTCCGGTGTGGTTGAACGAGCGGGTGCAGACGACGTCGAGTCCCCGTTGGGCGTAGGCGCGACCGAGTGCTTCGGCGGCGGCCTTCGTGCGTGCGTAGGGCGACCCCGGGTGCAGGGGGGCGGTCTCGTCGAAGGGGGCCGCGCCAGTTCGCGCCGAACCGTAGGCGTCGGCGGAGCAGACCAGGAGGACCCGGGCCTGGGGGGCGTGGCTCCGCGCCGCTTCGAGGACCGAGCGGGTGCCCAGGAAGTTCACGGTGTAGGCGCGCCCCGGATCCCGCAGGGCATCGGGGACGGAGCTGATCGCGGCGAGGTGGACGATCAGTTCGGGGGCCCCATCGCGCACCGCGGCCGCTACCGCGTTCGGGTCCGCGACATCCAGTTCCAGGTCCGCCGCATGCACCGCGTACCCCCCGGATTCGAGCCGAGGCACGAGGTGCCTCCCCACGAAGCCGCCTGCGCCGGTCACCAAAGCCCGCACCGCGCGCAGGCTGCCAGACCTTCGGGGCGTGTGCTACCTGAGCCGAAGAGAACGGGGGCGCGCATGATCCTGGGAGTCTCGGGCCTGAATGGCGCCGGCAAGGGCGAGGCGGTCCGTTTCCTCGCGGCACGCAGTTTCGACGTGCTGTCGCTCTCCGATGTGCTTCGGGACCAACTCCGCTCGGAAGGCGTCGAGGAGACCCGAGAGCGCATGATCGAGGCGGGGCGCGCGCTACGCGCCGCCGAAGGCGAGGGCGGCCTGGCCCATCGGCTCGTCGCCCGCATGCTGCCCGAGCGAAACTACGTCATCGATTCCGTGCGGCACCCGGCGGAGGTCGAGGTATTGCGTAGCCGCGGGGACGGTTTCAAGCTGCTGTGGGTGACGGCGGACGACGCCGTCCGTCTCGAGCGCATCCGCACCCGCGGCCGGCCCGGCGACCCCGGAACCCTGGAAGCCCTGAAAGCCCTCGAGGGACGTGAGCTCGCTTCTGACGACCCTGCTGCCCAGCAACTGCTCGCCGTTCGGGAGCTCGCCGATCTCGTCGTCGACAACGCGGGCAGTCTCGAAGACTTCCGCCAGAAACTCCAGGAGGTTCTACAGGAGAACCTTTTTTTTGAACGACCCAGCTGGGATGCCTATTTCCTGAGCATCGCTCGGGTGATCGCGACGCGCAGCAACTGCGTGAAGCGCAAGGTCGGCGCAGTCATTGCCGTCGACCGCCGGATCATTTCGACCGGGTACAATGGGACGCCACGGGGTGTGCGAAACTGCAACGAGGGGGGCTGCCCGCGCTGCAACAGTTTCGTGGAGCAGGGAACCCGCCTCGACGAATGCCTCTGCTCCCACGCCGAGGAGAACGCCATCACCCAGGCGGCCTACCATGGCGTCAGCGTGCGCGGGGGGAGTCTCTACACCACGCTTTCCCCGTGCCTCATGTGCACCAAGATGATCATCAACGCGGGGATCGAGGAGGTCGCCTACAACGCGGCTTACCCCCTGGGCGAGGTCGCCTTGTCCTTGCTCCGCGAGGCCGCCATCAAGCTGCGCCAGGTCGCCGAGGACGATCGTACGGCGGGATTCGCTTGACCCATCTCGGGCGTCCGGCTACCCCTTTGCGGCGTCCGAAGCCCTTGCAGACAGGAGCACGCTGCCTCGTGCGGATTGGACCGATCGCGATCGCCCTCGTGTTCCTGGCACTTCCCGCCCAGGCCGCCGCCGTGCGCATCGCGCTACTGCCCCTCGCCGTGCACGCGGCCGGCGAAGAGTCGAGCTACCTCCAGTCCGGGCTCGCCGAGATGATCGCAGCGCGACTCGACCAGTACGAGGACGTCGTGGTCGTGCGCCAGGCGTCGTCCGAAGCGCCGCCCGCGGACATCGCGGCGGCGCGGGAGACCGCCGAGGCGGAGGGGGCCGACTTCGTACTCTACGGTTCCTTCACTCGCTTCGGGGACGGAGCGAGTCTCGATATGCGCTGTGCGGAAGTGGTGCCGGGGGAGGCGGAGGAGGCCTCGGCGCGGAGGATCTTCATCCAGTCCGGCAGCCTCGCCGAGATCATTCCGCAGCTCGATACGCTCGCCCAGAAGGTGGTTCGTTACGCGTTTGGCGCTGGCGGCGGCGCCCCACGGGTCGCCGGAGCGGCGGATGGAAAGGCGGGCTCCGGCGGGGCCGGGCCGTCCAGCCGAGAGTTCAAGGCCCTCTCGGACCGCGTCGACGCGATCGAGACGGCGCTCTTCCCGCCCATCGCTTCGGGCGAGAACGCCCCGGCGGGTCCGCCGGCGCCGGACGGCGACGCCGAACTCGTTCGCTAAACTGCCCCACCACCCGGGGGGTTCCGGTCCCTGCGGACCGGGTCACGGTGGCGGTGTAGCTCAGTCGGTTAGAGCGGCGGCTTCATAAGCCGTAGGTCGGCAGTTCGAGTCTGCCCACCGCTACCAGCCCGGTGCCTGGAATCGCTCAGGTGCGCCGTGCCGCGACGATCCCACGCAGATCCTCCAATAGATCCGCGAGTTCGTTGCCGAGGCGCGGCGGGATGGAGTCCCGCACCGTTTCGAGGATGCCATTGAAGTACCAGACCTGGTCTTCAGGGCTGCTGCTCTTGAAGCGCCCGAACACGGAATCGCCGTGGGTCTTCACATCCCAGACGATTGCGTGGAGATTGTGGCGCTTGTCGCACGCGGCGACGAGGCGACTGCGGTCCGAAACCGTGGCGAGGTGGGCGAGGTAGCGCTGCTTGCGCTCGCGCCAGGGCCGCTTCTTCTCCCGGGACTCGTCGGCCTCGGTGTCGGTGCAGTCCTCGACGATTTCGAGGACTCCGGGACCAAAGACATCGGCGATCTGTTCTCTGCGCCGCGCTCCTTCGTCCGGATCGGGCGCATCCTCGAGCGCGTCGTGGAGAAAACCGGCGATGGCCTGGTCCGGGTCCCCACCGTGTTCGAGCACGAGCCCTGCGACCTGGATCAGGTGACTGACGTAGGGGATCTGCGTCTTGTTCCGGGTCTGTGTCGCGTGCCAGCGGTGCGCGTATTCGGCGGCACGGACCATGCGCGCCTGGTCTTCCGCACTGATCGTTTCGGCAGGATCATCCATCGGCAATGCGAAACGATGATAGGCGATCCGACGGCGGTCGCCGAGTGGCAGCGCCCGCTGCCGGTCAGCGATTGCGGTTTTCCCGCAGCCGCCAGGCGGCGGCGTTGTTCAGCCGTTCGAAGCGCATTCCCTCGTGGGAGCCGTGGGCGCCTGGGTCGAGACCACGGAGCCAGGCAATGGAAAAGCGCGTTTTGTACTCGGGGATGTAGTTCGGGGCGTCGAGAAGGAAGTGGACGCCGCGAGCACGAAAATACCCGATGTGGTCCACGTAGTCCGGAGCGGCGAACTCGAGGAGGAGCGGGTCGACGCGACCGTCGAGCGAACGGACGACGAAGCGGTTGTCGAGGTAGTAACGCAGGTCGACCTCCTGCATCGCCAATACGATGGGGCGCTCCCGGGGTTGCCCGAGACGCTCGAGCCACGCCTCGCTGTGGGCTTGGCGCGCCAGGGGGGCGTTGCGCAGTTCGCCAAAGGTGCCGCGACGACCGAGGCGGTCCTCGCCGCGTGGGTCGAGATTGAAGACGCGGACGGTTCCCTCCGCCACGAACAGAACCGCCACGATCGTCGCCAGCGAACCCAGGATCAGTCGACGTCGGACCGGGAAGGCGGCAGCAAACCCCTGGGCGCCTGCCGCGGCCACAAGAACGAAGCCCGGGAAGAGAAACGCGGTGTATCGCGAGAGGTGGTGAGCCCCCGTGAGGAAGCTGTAGACGCCGAAGCCGAAAACGAAGAGCAGAACGACGAATCGGCCCCAACCCGAACGCTGTCTGAGGAGTCGGACGCTTCCAAGCAGGAAAAGCGCGGTGAGTGGTGCATACGCGAGCAGGCGTTTTGCGAAGGCGGGATCGAACAGGAACGGTCCCAGGCGCCAGGATGTGAGGGTGGCGAGGTACATCCGGGAACGCCCGGAGGTCGGCAGCCAGAGGCCGGAGTGGTAGTAGTGAAAGCCGAGCGCCACCCCAGCGACCGCAAGGGCGGCGGCAGCTCCCGGAAGCAGTGCGCCGAAGACGGCTCCGGGACCTTTCAGGCGCGCGACGGACAATGCCCGCACGGGAAATGCGGCCGCGCTCACGAGGACGGCTTCGGGCCGAAGCCAGAACCCGAAACCGAGGAGGGCGCCGGCGAGCAGTTCCCGGCGCCACGTGATCGCCGCTCCGTCGAACCAGTCCCAGCGCGCCGCGAGGGCGAGCCAGCCCGCAGTCCACAAGAGGAAAAACGGCGTTTCCATGCCGACGTTCGCGTTGTGGACCGAGCCGGGCAACAGGCCGCAGGTCAATGCCGCCGCCGCGGCCCAACGCCAGTCGTGCAGCCACCGGCGCGCAGCGGCATACACGAACGCGAGCGACGCGAACCAGGCCAAGGCTCCCAACAACTTCGCCGCGATGGGGACGAGGGGTGCGGGCAGGAGGCGGAAGAGTCCGGCGAGCAGGAGCATGTAGCCCGTGCTGGTCACGCCTGCGGTGACTTCGCCGAGGTTGAACTCGTAGAAATGTCCGCGGGCCGCATTTTCGGCGTAGATCAGGTGGATGACGGCGTCACCGGCGTAGACATCCGCGTAGGCGAGGGGATAGAGCAGCACCGTGGCCGCCGCGGCCAGGAGCAGGAACCGGGTGCCGGCGCTCACGGTGAGGTCTCCGCTGAAGGGGAGGTGGCGCCGGGCGCGAGCCGGTGCTTCATGACCTTCCCGGTTTCGGTTCTCGGCAACCCATCCACGGCAAAGAAGCGCTTGGGAAGTTTGAAGTCTGCCAAACGGCCGGCGCCCCAGGCACGCAGCTGCGCCTCGTCCCAGGCCGCGCCGGTTTCGGGAACGCAGTAGGCATGGCCCACCTCGCCCCAGTGTGCGTCGGGTACGCCGACCACGGCGATCTCCCGCACGGCCGGGTGCTCGGCGTAGACGGCTTCGACCTCGGCGGGGTACACGTTCTCGCCGCCGGAGATGTACATGTCCCGCGCGCGTCCGACCAGGGTGATGAAGCCCTCCTCGTCGGCTCGGGCGAGGTCCCCGGTACGCAGCCAGTCGCCGCGCAGGACCTCGGCGGTCGCTTCGGGTCGGCGCCAGTATCCCGTCATGAGAATCGGCCCGCGCACGACGATCTCGCCGGTCTCTCCGGGGGGTACGTCTTCCCAGCGGTCCGGGGGCGCGGCCAGGGATTCCGGCGCGGCGAGGCGAACCTCGGCATGGCGCACGGGCGTCCCGACGCTTCCCGCTTTCCGCACCGCGTTCTTGGCTTCGAGGCAGCAGAGGATCGACGTCTCCGTCTGTCCGAAGCCTTGTTTGAGCACGAGCCCGTGGGCTTGGAATGCGTGCACGACTTCCACCGGGATGGCTGCGCCGGCGGTGAAGAGAAAGCGCAGGGACGAGCGGTCGCGCTCGTCGCCGAGGGCATCGAGCAACGCACGAAACATCGAGGGCACGCCGCCGAAGAAGGTGATCCGCTCGCGTGCCACGGCGTCCCACACCGCGGAGGCATCGAAGCGCGGTTCCAGGACGACCTGGCCGCCGGCGTAGAGCGTGGGCAGGGCCAGGATCTTCAAGCCAAAGGAATGGAAGAGGGGCAGCACGACGAGCACCCGGTCCTCGGCAGACAGTTCGAAAAAGATCTCGGCGTTGCGCGCGTTGAAGAGCGTCTTCCGGTGCGGGAGGAGCGCGCCCTTGGGCGTGCCCGTCGTTCCCGAGGTGTACATCAGGATGACGGGGTCCTCGGGCAACACCGGGGCCACCGTTTCGCGGGGAGACGCACCCGCCAGTGTCGCCTCGTAGTCTCCCGCGCCGAGCACGGACCACGCCCCGGGCAGCTGCCCGACCCGCTCGCCATCGCACACGAGCAGCCTCGGCGCGGCGTCCTGGAGCAAGCCACCCAGCTCCCGCGGTGTGAGCCGGGCGTTGAGCGGAACGGCCATCGCTCCGAGCCGAGCCGCACCCAGGACGAGTTCGAGGTACGCGGAACTGTTGGGCAGCACGAGGGCGACGCGATCGCCCCGACCGATGCCCCGATCGGCCAGGAATCCGGCACAGCGCCGGACACGTCCCTCGAGGTTTGCGTAGTCGAGCCGGTGCGTCGGGTCGACGACCGCCGTCCGGGCCCCGCGTTTTTCCGCGTGCTCCCGGACCCAGTAGGAAATGTTGGCCTCGCTACCCGGAGCGCTCATGACGAGCTGCTCCGCCCGGCCGGCTCAGCGCGCGGTGGAGTTCGGTGCAGGGACGCTGACATGGCTCGAATGATAGACTCGACCGGCACCAGAGAAAGGGAGCGCGACGTGAACCTGATCGGCGAACCTGCCTACGTCGGCCGGCACTGCGGGGGCAACGAATACGAGATCACCCGGGAGGGTGTTGCCTTCTACGCCGATGCCCTGGACGACCACAACCCCGCCCACGACGAGTGGGCGCCGCCGCTCCTCCACCACTCCGAGTGCTACAAGCACGTCGGCGAGTGGTATCTCAAGAACCTGTTCGGCAATCTCCACGCGCAGCAGGACTGGGAACTCTTCGCCCCGATTCCGGTGGGCGGCCGTGTCCTGACGCGTTCCACGATCATCGAGCGGTTCCACAAGCGCGGACGCGACTACGTGGTGAACGAGACCGACCTCCTCGACGCCGCCGAGGGCCGGCTCCTGGTTCGCGGGCGGACGTTTCAATCCTTTCTCCCGGCGGAGCGCTCCGAGCCGCAGGAGGCGGGAGGATTTGTCGTCGCTGGGTCGACGGCACGGAGCAAGGAAAATCGCGTTCGCCCCCCGTTTCCCACCGCAACGGGCAGGGACCTCGCGCCGTGTACCAAGACGATCGACGCCCGCCGCTGCTGGATGTTCTCCGGGCCGGGCCGTAACTACCACACGGACGCCGAGCAGGCGCGAAAGTTGGGCTTTCCGAACATCGTGGTCCAGGGAATGATGTCGACCTGCTTCGTCTCGGAAGTCATGGAGCGCGCGTTCGGCATGGGTTGGCGCCAGGGGGGGCGGATGTCCGTCAAGCTCACGAACGTCCTGTGGGTCGACGAGACCGTCACGGCGCGAGCCAAGGTGCGCGAAGAGGTGGCCGAGGGCTCGGCCCACCGGGTCCACTGCGACGTGTGGGTGGACAAGGACGACGGAACCCGCGTGCTGCTCGGAACCGCGAGCGCCCTGGGCGCCTAGTTCCCGCGGTGGTCAGGCCGCTGATGCGAAGCGGCGTTCTGCCTCGGGCCAGACGTCCGCGAGGATGGCGATCATCCGGTCGACGTCATGCCGGGTCGCACACAGGGGCGGCGCGAGGGCGACCGACTGGAACAGGGCACGCGCGATGAGCCCCCGCTCGAAGCAGGCGTCGCCGATCCAGTGCGCGTCGGCGACGTTGGGAAACGGCTCCTTCGTGGCGCGGTCGCGGACGATCTCGATGGCGGTAAGCATCCCCAGGCCGCGGACTTCTCCGACGATCGGCGAGTCAGAGAACTTCTCGACCAGGCGCTCCAGCAGGTAGGCACCCACCTCCCGGGCGTTGTCGACGAGCCCCTCGGATTCGAGGATCTCCAGGTTCGCCAGGGCCGCGGCGCAGCAGGCGGGATGGTTGTTCGACGTGAGCCCGTACATGAAGGGCAGGCCTCGCGGCATTCCATCCCGAAGGGTCTCGTAGACATGCTCCGACATCACAGCAGCCGAGAGCGGGAGGTATCCCGAGGAAATTCCCTTCGCGAGCGACACCAGGTCGGGCTGGACGTCCCAGTGCTCCATGGCGAACCAGCGTCCCGTGCGCCCGAAACCCGTGATCACTTCATCGAGAATCAACAACACGTCGTGGCGGCGACAGATGTCCTGGATCTCGGCAAAGTAGTCGGGCGGGGGCACCACCATGCCGCCGGTGCCCAGCACGGGTTCGACCACGAAGGCTGCGATCGTGCCGGCCCCCTCGCGCTCGAGAGTCCGCTCCAGGTCGCCGGCGCAGGGCAGGCCGCACCCCGGGTGCACGGCTCCGAACTCGCAGCGGTAGCAGTAGGGGGGGGCCACATGGAGGTGATCCCGTGTGGGTGCAGCGTTCACGTGGTAGGCCGTGATTCCCGTCGCGCTGCCCGCGGCCCGGGTGGTGCCGTGAAAGCCCCAGCGCCGGGAGACGATGCGTTGCTTCTCCGGGTGGCCGCGCACCGCGTGGTACTCCCGCGCGAGGCGGAAGTTCGTTTCGTTCGCGTCGCTCCCGCTGGTCCCGAACAGCATGTGACGCAGTCCGCGGTCCTGCGGCAGGAGGTCGGCGAGGCGTCCGGCCAGACGTGCGGCCGGGGCGTTGCCGAAATCCCAGAAGGAGGGGTAGTAGGCCAGGGCGCGCATCTGCTCGGCCACGGCTTCGGCGATTTCGGTGCGGCCGTGACCGACGTTGATGTTGGCGAGGCCGGAAAAGCCGTCGATGACCGTGCGGCCGTCGGCGAGCTCGAGTTCCACGCCGTGTCCCCCCACGAAGATCTGGGCGCCACGGCCCTCGGACCGTGCGAATTCCGAGATCGGGTGGACGAGGTGGGAGCGATCGAGTGCACTGACCGCGTCGAACGAGATGGGGGGCATGGCCCGGAGGCTATACCATGGGGGCGTGCTACTCCGCAGCCTCGCCGCAGGCCTGACGCGGCTCGGCATCCGGGACACCCCGGTCCTGGTGGCCGTGTCCGGCGGTGTGGATTCCGTCAGCCTGTTTTCCGCCCTGCACGAGTTGTCGGGTCCCTTTGGGCTGGAACTCTCGATCGGGCACGTGAACCACGGGCTCCGGGGCGCGGCTTCCGATAGCGATGCCGCCCTGGTGGCCGAACTGGGTGCCGCGTGGCGGGTGCGTGTCGAGACTCGGGAGGCACCGCCCGACTGCGACCGAACGGGTCCGAGCCGGGAGCGTTTCACGCTCCAGGAGGCGGCGCGCTCGGCGCGCTACGCGGCCCTGGCGGATGCCGCGCGAGTCGTCGGGGCGACCCGAATCGCCACGGGCCACAACCGGGACGATCAGGCCGAGACCGTGTTCCTGCGGCTGTTGCGGGGGACGGGTCCCGATGGCCTCGGAGGCATCCCCGAACGCTGGGCGGATCTCGTGCCCGGATTGGACGTCGTGCGGCCGCTCCTCGGGGTGTCCCGGGAGGAAATCGAACGCTTTGCCCGGTCGCGCCGTCTCAACTGGCGAGAGGATGCGAGTAACGCCTCGCCAGCCTACACGCGCAACCGGGTTCGGGCACTTCTCGCCGAACTCGCGCGCGATTTCAACCCGGAACTCCTCAGGGTTCTGGCCGAACTTGCCGATAGCCAGAGACGGGACAGCGAATGGATCGAGGCGAGAGTCGAACAGGAGATCGCGGCCCGCTTCTCGGCGGACGGGGAAGCGCTCGTG
>JAYZFQ010000070.1:0-14127 GCA_036336695.1 Myxococcota bacterium | reverse complement strand
CCGATGGGGTCGAACCATAAGATGGCGTCGGGAAAGCTGGCCAGGAAGGTGTGCGCGATGCTCCGCGCGTGACGGGTGGTGAGCATGTGGATCGGAAGCCACTGGGCCACGATCCCTCCCGGAGCGAGTCGTTTCGCCATGATCTCGTAGAACTCGTGGGAATAGAGCGCGTTCACCCCGGCGAAGTTCGGCGGCATCGGTTCGAGCGTGATCACGTCGTACTGGCGGTCGGTGCGGCGGAGCCACGCGCGCCCGTCCATGGTGATGGGTGTGACGCGCGCGTCTTCCAGGACCTGGCGGTTGCTGGGGAAATGGGGCGCGAGATCGAAGATCGCGGAACTGAGCTCGACCACGTCGAGTTCGGCGACGCCCTCTTCGCGCAGGCCATTTGCCGTCTGGCCCGTGCCAAAGCAGATCACGAGTCCGCGCTGGGGCGCATGGTGGAGCAAGGCAGGGAGGCGCCCCATCCACTCCATGTAGTGCGATCCGCCGCGGTGGTCGCTCGTCGCGACGAATCCGTCGATGAACAGGAGTCGTTCGCCAGCCGGACCCTCCACGACCGAGGCCGTGAAGTCGGGTCCTTCGTCGTGGGCGAGGATCGTGTGCCCGTCGAGCCCGCGACTGAACTGGACGCGATCGCGTCCGGGGCTCGAGGTGACGGCCACCGCGACGGCCAGGCTCGCCGTGCCCGTCGCCAGGATCCAGCCGCGTCTTCGACGCGAGATCGCCGTGGCGAGGACGATGATCCCGGCGCCGATGGCCCATGCGCTGCGGGAGGCACCGAGGGTCGGAAGCAGCAGCCAGGCGGCGAACAAGGCTCCCGTGACCGAGCCGAATGCGTTCGCCGCGTAGAGGCGCCCGGTGTCGCGGGGGGCCGGGTTGTCCTCGAGGCACCAGGGCAGGGCCGTTCCGAGGCACAGGACGGCGGGTCCGATCGCCACAAGAGACAGGCCGAACCAGGTGGCGAGAGCAATGGCATAGACGGGTGAGACCCCGATCGCGAGATCGAAACGCTCGATCAAGGGTGTGGCGAGCAGGACCGCAGCGCCGGAACCGGCGAGGAGTGCACCGAGACCGACCCCGCGTCGCCGGAGTGCGGGGACCATCCGTGCGCCCACCGCGAGGGGCACGAGCACGGCGGCGAGGAGGATGGCGAACGTCCCCGACGTACTCCAGAACGCGGCGCGCATGGCGCGAAACCACACGACTTCGAGCGCGAACGTCGTGAACCCGGTGAAGCCGACGACCCAGAGTGCGACTCCCGGCGAAAGCGTTGGAGCGCCCGGGTGTGGGGCTGGAGGCCCTGTCGTGGAGGGTGCCGCCCGGAGCTGCCAGGCCAGCGCAGCGACGATTCCGTTGATCCCGGCCAACAGCAGGCAGGCCAGCGCGACCCCAAAGCGGGGCAGGACGAAGAAACTGAGGGCGAGCACTCCAATGGCGGCGCCCGCGGTGTTGCTCGCGTAGAGCGCTGCGATCCCCGTGCCGTGGGCTCGTGCGACGAGCTGGAAGACCGGAATGCTGGCGCCCATGGCCATGCTCGCCGGAGCGATGAGCAGGCCCATGCCCGCACCGTGGAGAAACGGGGCGGCGCCCGGCAGGGCGGCGTACACCACGGCGTCGAGGTGCGCGAGCAACTGAAAACCCGGCACGACGAGAAGGCCGGACACGCCGACCACGAGTTCGAGCAGGCCATACAGGCGCAGGGGTTGGCGCGTGTTCTCGTGATTTCGCAGCCAGGCGCCGGCGGCAAGCGAGCCGAGGGTCATGCCGCCCATAGTCGCGGCAAGTGTGAGCGCCGTGCCGGCGGCCGAGATGCCGAAAGCCAGCGATGCTTGGAGCTGCCAGATGGCCTCCCACGACAGGGCGGAGAAGCCCCCGGCTCCGATCATGAGGTGGAGGGAGACCCGCTGGCCCGCCCATTGTCCCGGAGCAGAAAGGCGCCCCATCACGTGCCTACGGTCGTGTAGACCGGCTCTGAAGCCGGGACGCGCACGAAGACGAAACACACGGCCGCGACGCCGAGTGCTGCCAGTTGGAGCGTGAAGCCGGATTCGTAGGTGCCTGTTGCGTCGAAAAGGAAACCGACCAAGGGGGCAGAGCCTGCGATGATAGGGAGCCCGGCCAGTCCGCCGATCCCCATGACTCGGCCAAAGGCCCCCCGCCCAAAGCATTGACCGATGATGACGCCCTGGATGGGCCCGAGGGCTCCTACGCCCAAGCCGAAGAGGGTGGCAAGGCCAAGGAGGACGGGGAATGTGGGGCCCGCCAACAGTCCGACCCAGCCACCGCTCATCAGGGCGATGCCGACCCAGAGCGCTCGCCGTACGTCGATGCGATCGGCGATCGCACCGAAGGCGACTTTCCCCAGGAGCGAGAAGGGTGCCATCACGCTAAAGAAGGTCGCCGCACGGAGTCGGGACAGTCCCGCGTCCTCGGCGTAGGGGATGAAGTGGATTCCGATTACGATGGGCGAAGCGAAGACGAGTGCGAAGCCAAAACTGATCCACCAGAGCCTGGGATCGCGCAGGAGCGCTCGGGTTTCCGGACCTGCGCTTGCTGTCGCGGGCGCTGAGGGATCCACCGCGTCTCCGTCCGGCGCTTGTCCCACCTCTTCGGGGCGCGGGATGATAAAGAGGGCGAGGACGGGCAAGGCCACCACCGCAGCACCGATTCCCAGGGCTGCGATTGCGTTACGCCAGCCCACCGTGTCGACCAGGGTCGCAGCGATCGGCGGTGCGAGCATGCTCGCCGCAGTGGCACCGGCTACCGTGATCCCCAGCGCGAGACCCCGACGGCGCACGAACCAATTGCTGACGATGGCCATGGCAGGTAGCGGTCCGAACATGGCTGTGCCGACGGCCGCGAGGCCGCAGAATGCGGCACCCGCTTGCAGCAGGGTCGTTGCGCGGGAGGTCAAGAACAGGCCGGTGGCAAGAAGGCAGACGCCCACCAGCATCATGGCCTTGACGGGACCGCGGTCGATGATGCGACCTAGCAGCGGCCCGAGCAGTCCCGTGACGAGGAGCATGACGCCGATGCCGCTCGCGATCACCCCTCGCGTTGTTTCGAAGTGTTCTGCAAGGGGCAGCACAAAAACGCCGAACGCACTGAAGCTGGCGCCCATGGACACCAGTTCCGCGATAAAAGCGGCGCCGACCACACGCCACCCCAGGAAGCGTTGCCGCGCCACGTTTACGGGGCTTCCGTCTCTTTTTCCGTGTGGTCGATTCCGCGTGAGTCCCGCCGGCGCAGGAAAGAGTAATACTTTTCGATCGGGACAACCCTGATCTTGACGGCGTTCTCGTTTTCCGACGGCGGTTGTAGATTGGCTTCGAGAACCTGTGCACCGGCCGGCGGGCGTTCGCCACCACGTACGAGTTCGAATCGCCGCTTGCGGAACACGAGATCGGCTGGCATCCCGTCCGCCATGCGTGCGTGCGTGCGTAGGGTCTGTGTGGGGAGTCGGGCGTCGCTTGCAACGGTGTAACGTAGGCGAAACGTCTGGCCAGGTTCGATCCGGGTGCTTACCTCGATGACCGGGCGTTTCCGGGAGACAGTCAGCTTGTGGTAGACGTCCACGGCGCCCCGCCCACGGACTTCGGCCTCCAGGTCCACCTCGTACCACTCGTCGGTTTCGAGGGCCAGTTGGGCGATGCCTTGGACCATCTGGAAGTTGTCGTGGCGCACTTGGAAAACCGGATCGAAGAGCAGGGGCATCACCATCGCGGTGTCTTCCGTGGGAGGGAGGCTGCGGCGCGCGATCTCCCGGATGGTTTCGGAGAAAGCCGGATCGTCCGCGATGCGGGGAAGTTCATCCGTGAAGAGCTTCCCGGCGCTGGGGCGATACCGGGCGCAGCTTCTCCCCTCGTGGCGGCATTGGACGATAGAGCCGTCGGCCTTCACGCCTCCGAGCGTGCGGTAGTTCACGTTTCCGTAGAAGATGGGGCGCCCGGTTCCGTATTGCCGGAACACGCTTCGCCCGAAGAAGTCGGTGCCCCGCGCGGCCAAGCCGAGGTAGTCGAGAATCGAGAGCGGAATATCGCTCTGGGCGAAGACCTCGCCGACAAGGAGTCGGTGTTTCTCCGGCAAGATTGCAACCAAGAACCCCCAGTTCTCCGTCAGGCCGGAAGCCATTCCGTCCGCGGTGGTACGCAGGTCACCACGGGATTCGTCAGAGGTCACGAGAACCAGCGTGTCCTCTAGCATTCCCCGGTTGTCGAGCTCCCGCAGAAAGCGCTGGAAGTGGTGATCGAGGTAATTGAAGGCGCGCCGGAACTCGTCGTCGTAGGGTGTCTTGAAGGATTCCGGCACGGTGTAGGGGTGGTGCGTCCCCACGTTCAACATAGTAAGAAACCATGGCGACTCTCCCGCTTCCAGTTGGCCGATTCGCTGGATCGCTTCGTCGAAGAGGGTCCGGTCGTCGACGCCCCAGAAGGTGCGAAAGTGCGGGTTTGAAAAGGCGTCGTGGCCGAGGGTTTCGTCGAAACCGATCGACGGCATGAAGCGGTCCTTCTGCATGAAGGAAAGCGGGGCCGATTGGAGATACACCGTCCGGTATCCCGCTTCGCGGAGCACTTCCGGAAGGCACTCGCGCCACGGATTCAGGGGCGCGAGAGACATCTTCGGTGTTCCCACGACGAGACGCGGGTACTCGCCGCAGAGCAGCGCGAAGAGACCGCGGTTGGTGCGGCGCTGGTGATTGATAAAGCTCGCGTAGCCCACGTTCTCCGCGAACGTTTCGTCGAGGCGCGCCAACGGGTAGAACGGGAGGCGTTCATGGTGCTGGGCGGCCGTCGGGAGGTAGCCCCCAGTCACGCCTTCGAGGATGACGAGGAGGACGTTCTTGGCGCTCCCTGGGAGGCTGAAGCGAGGCGCCCCGTCTAGGTCGGCTCCGATTGCCGGCAGCAGTTCGCGCATGGCGGTCGAGGGATTTTGGAACTTACCGCGATCGCCGTCGATTTCGCGGAAGGCGAGCCAGTCCACGTTGTATTGAATTGCGTTTGCTTGGCGCCAGGGCGCGAGGCTCGGAACCGTCGGCCAAAAAGAGAGGGCTCCGAAGAGGACTCCGGCCCCGGCGAAACAGAGGAGTGCATTCGCCGCGCCGCCGCCTCGAAGGCCAAACCAGGCCAGGAGCGCCGCGGCGACGACGGGGAGAGCGCAGATGATGGGATGAACGAGGGCAAGTGCAGACCCGCCGAGGAAGGTCGGGTCGACCAGGAACTTGAGGTCGAGTGGGGATGCGATGGTGCCAAGTGCGGTGATGGTTTCGTAGTTCGCGTAGTACCCGATGGTGAGCACGGCGACCCCGAGAGTTCCAAGCCAGCGTCCCCAACGGGACAGGGGCCATAGGAATCCGAGCGCGACGAGGGCGACCGCGGCATCGGCCGTGAAGCCCCGCAGATCGTTCCATTGAACCGCGCGCGGACTCTCGAACAGGGCGATCGCGCGAAAGAGCCAGGGCCCGAGTAGGAGGGCGGAGAGCGCGAGGGTGGCGCGGATCATGTCCAACTCGAGCGGATCCGCTCGCGCGTCGCACCTCCGGCTCGTGTCCGAAAGCAGGTCCGGACGCGGCCCCGGGCTTCGCAGGGACATGCCCGGCGGGATGCGTGCAATCCGGTGTGGACCGAGCGGGGATCCTCGGGGGTCGCCTGCGGAATCAGAGCCAGGTCCACGTTCACGATTCTACTGAAGTGGGCGCCGGTGGGGGCTCGGGCTCCCGCCTTTCGGGCGGACGTGCTGGGACCGGAGTAGAGTCGCGGGCCCGGTCGGGTTTCGCCCGATCGCAGCAGAGAGGGCTGGCGTATGTCTCGAAAACTGCTTCTGGCAGGCCTGGTGGTCATCGTGGCAATCGGTGGGGCTGCCTATTACTTCCTCGCCTCGTTGGACGAGATCGTCGCTCGGGCGATCGAGAGCAATGGCTCTGCGGTGACCGGAACCTCGGTCAGCGTTTCGGGAGTGAGCCTCTCACTTCGGGAGGCGAAAGGGACGATCCGTGGCCTGCGGATCGGGAATCCCCGGGGATTTTCGGGAGACGCCGTAGCTTTTCGTCACATCACCATCGGAATCGACCCGGCATCGCTCGCGTCACAAAAACCGATCGTCCTGACGGAGGTTCGGGTAGCCGAACCGAGCGTGAATCTCGTGCTCGACTCGAGCGGCCGAAGCAATCTCCAGGCGCTGCAGGACAACATCAACCGTTCGAGCGGTTCGGCGCCTGCGGCCTCGTCCGGGCCGCCCATTCGGATCGAGATCCGTCGGTTCGAAGTCGCCGGTACGAAACTCAGCGCCGACGTCTCTGCGGTGGGTGGCAAGAACTACGAGACGAATCTTGCGCCCGTAACGCGTTCGAACATCGGGGGGAGCGCGGGTGCGAGCCCCGCGGAAATTGCGAAGGTGATCGTCGCGGCGTTCGTCGAGGCGACGGTTTCCGCTGTGGCGCGCACAGAGGCACAGCACCAGTTGGACAAACTCATCGACAAGAAACTGGGTGCCGGCGAGCTGGGGGATGCCGCCAAGGGACTCGTTGACGGTCTGCTGGGGAACTAGCGCATCTGAGCGCCTCCCTTCCGGTTTCGATGCCGCCGCTGTTCACGCGCAGCTTCGTGGCTCTGCTTGCGGCCCAGGCGTTCTTCGGGCTTTCCTTCTCGTCGTTCTTCCTCCTCCCGAAGTTCATGAGCGTGGAACTCGGTGCGGGGCCGGCCGAGATCGGCCGGGTGAGTGCGGTCTTCTTCCTGGCGGCGGTTCTCCTGCAGCCGCTCATGGGGTCGATCGTGGACCGGCGGGGCCGGAGGGCGTTTCTCACGGCGGGCGCGTTGCTCATGGCGCCGGCATGCGCCGGGTTCGTGTTCGTGGACTCGCTGGGTCCGTTGATCTACCTGCTGCGGACGCTCCAGGGGCTCGCGTTCGCCATGGCCTTCGTGGCCGGGTCGGCCTTGGCCGTCGACGAGGCGCCGCCAGAACGTCTGGCGTTGGCCCTCGGGATCTTTGGGCTTACGATGTTGTCGAACAACGCCCTGGCGCCGGTGCTGGTGGAAGCGATCGCAGACCGGTACGGGTGGGAACCGGCCTTTCTGTTCTCGTCATTCGCGGCCGGAATCTCCGCGCTGCTTTCCCTTCGTGTGCGCGAACGACCCGTTCACGCGACGCCTGCCGCGGCTTCGCGCCTGGGCGACCTGCTGCGGCGGCCCGAGGCGGGGCGGGTGGGGCTCGTGGTGGCGCTGGCGGGAGCGGTCTTCGGCGTCATGTTCACCTTTTCCCAGCCGTTCGCCCTGGAACTCGGGATGGAACACGTGCGGAGCCTGTTCGTCGCCTACACCGTTGCGGCGATCGTGGCCCGATTGGGGCTGGGGCCGTTCGCCGATCGGCTTGGACGCCGCCGCGTGGCGGCCGTCGCGCTCGTCTTCTACACCGCGGCGGCGGCGCTGGCCGTCGGGCTCGGCTCCTCCGGTCTCGTCCTGGTGGGGGCTGCCTTCGGCATCGGGCACGGACTCTTCTATCCCACCTACAACGCCCTGGCGGTCCAGGATCTCGCCCCACATGAGCGCGGCAAGGGGATGGCACTGTTCAATGCGGCCTTCAACGTGGGTTTCACCGTGGGCGTTTTCGCCTTGGGGATCCTGGCAGCGCACACCGGGTATCCGTGGGTTTTCGGCGTTGCGAGCGGACTCGCGGTCCTCGCCTTTTTGGGGCTCGTCACCGATTCCCGGCACCGGTGAGGAGAGCAAAGGGACAGGGACTGCAGGCTCCGCGGTGGAATGGCGTAGACTCCGCGGACAGGGGGGGGTGTCCATGTCCCTGGCGTTGCGCGCACTCGGGCTCCTGATTGCCGTCTGGCTCGGGGCCAGCGGAGTCCGCGCGGAAGAGCCGGATTTCGACGCGGCGACGGTGGAGGTCCGGGGACTGCTCGAAGCCCTGGTGGCGGCGGACACCAGCAATCCGCCGGGCAACGAGGCGCGCGCGGTCGCGATCGGCGTCGAGAAGTTGCGCGAGGCGGGAATTCCCTACCGGGTAACCGAGTTCGCGCCGGGTCGTGAAAACCTGGTTGCGCGTCTCGTGGGGGATGGGTCGGCGGAACCCCTGCTCCTGCTCGCGCATATCGACGTTGTGGGTGCGGCGGGACAGGGGTGGACCGTAGAGCCGCACAAGCTCACCGAGCGCGATGGCTTCCTCTACGGACGCGGGGTTCTCGACGACCTGGGCATGGCAGCGATCGAGTTGCAGGTGCTTCTGCTTCTCGCGAAGACGGGGGTTCCCTTGTCCCGGGACGTGATTCTCGCGTGGACGGGGGACGAAGAGTCCGGAGGACGGGGCATCCAGTGGATCCTGGAGCACGAGCCGGAATCGGTTGCCGCCGAAGTGGTCCTGAACGAGGGCGGTGGCATTCGGCTCGACGACGCGGGCCGGCCGCTCCGTGTCGATCTCCAGACGGCGGAGAAGATCTACCAGGATTACGAGCTACGGGTTCGGGGACCGACGGGGCACTCCTCGGTGCCGTTGCCGGACAACGCGATCTACCGCCTGGCGGCGGCTCTCGACCGCATCGCGGGTCACGTGTTTCCGGTGCGCTTGCTGCCCGTCACGCGGGTGAACCTCGCCGCGCGGGAGTCGACGGCCCCGCCGGAACAGGCCCGCGCGATACGGGCGGTATTGGCGGCGCCGTCCGACCCGCCGCCAGATGCCATCGCGGTGCTGGACCAGGATCCGGCGCTTGCAGCAAGCCTGCGGACGACCTGTGTGGCGACTCAGGTGGCGGGCGGAACGCGAGCCAATGCACTGCCGGCCGAAGCATGGGCCCTGATCAACTGTCGGCTGCTTCCCGGTGAGTCTCCGGAGGCGGTGCGCGACCAGCTCCGGCGGCTGATTGAAGATCCGGAGATTGCGGTGTCCGCCCCCAGCGAGTTCGGTTTCGGGGCGGGCTCACCGCTGGATGGGCCCGGGCCGGACGCCATTGCTGCGGTGGTTGGCGAGATGGCGCCGGGAATCCCGATCGTGCCCTACATGTCGCGGGGCGCCACCGATTCCCGCTTTTTTCGGGCGCGCGGGGTGGCGGCTTACGGGATTGGCCCGCTCTCGGTGACGACCGAGGATGGACGGCGCGCGCACGGGGCCGACGAGCGGATTCCCGCGGCGAGTTTGCGCCGGGGCATCGAGTTCTTCTATCGCCTCGTGGTCGCGCTGGCGGGGCGCTAGGAACTCTTTTCGAGGGGCAGGCTGAGGACGACGGTGCCCGTGGCGTGATCACCGAGATCGTTTGCGACGCGAACCGCGATCGCTACGACTCCCAGGCCTGCCTCCTCTCGGGTGTCCGCAATCTCTCCCGTAAAGCGCAGCACCTTGTCGGGGATGGCGGGCGCGCCCAACCGGATCGAGATGCTCTGCAACATGGCTTCCGGTCCCGCCCAATCGGTCACGAACCGGGAGACGTAGCCGTTCGTTGTGAGGATGTTCATGAAGATGTCTGGCGCGCCCTGGGCGGTGGCGTACCCGCGATCGTGGTGCACCGGCATGAAATCGCGAGACGCGATCGCGCCCGCGACGATCACGGTGGCCGTCACCGGAAGCTCCAGCGGCGGGATCGCATCCCCGACCGAGAGGTCATGAAAACGGATCGTATCGGTCGCAGGGCGCATCAGGCCGCGGCCCCTGCGCTCCCGGGGTCGAACTTGAGGATCCGGAACTTCTGGCGCCCGACGGTGGCCCCGTCTTGGTCGGTGTAGGTCGTCACCCAGGTGACGAAGTAGCCCTGGCCGATGGCCGTCCGTTTCCGTTCGGAAATCGACTCGAGCACGGTCGTGGCCTGGAGGCGGTCGCCCGGGTGGAGGTAACGGGCGAACTCGAGTTCGGAATTCGTGGCGAGGGTGCCCGTGTAGCCGGCCTCGGCAAGGCGCGTGATCGGACTGTCCGCCGAGATTTCTCCGGCAGAGCCGCCGCGTTCGGCGATTCCCTCGATCTGCGGGCGCGCCATGGTCCAGGTCTGGAGCATCGCGGGCGGGGCGACGATGCCGCCGAACCGCGAAGATGCGGCGCGCTCCCCGTCCAGGTAGACCGGGTTCCGGTCGTCCAGGGCATCGACCCAGTGGCGGATCATCGGAAGATTGACTTCGTCGGGGGAGAGCGCCGGCCCCGAGTCGCTCAGCGGTTTGCCGACGCACCGCTCGAGTTCTTCGCGAAGGGGATCCGCTTCGGGGTCCGTCATCGTGCGGGACTATACGCCCGTTGGTCGGAGTTTCGCTGCCGCGTCTCCCCGCGCTGTTCCGTGATAGCCTGCCTTCGAAACCTCCAGCGCCCAGCGGAGCGTGGTGACTTTGCGGAGGGCGCCGGGAGTTGGGGAGGAACCGGTGGACTTCTTGCAACAGATCGTGAGCAGGGCAAACGGGTTCTGGGACGGGCTGTTCCCGAACCAGCCGTTGGTCGGGGTCTGCGCGGGCCTCGCTGTTCTGCTGGGGGCCTGGTGGTTGCGGGGCCACCTGGCGAACGGGATGGTCGCCATCGCCCGTCGCTTTCGCCGCCTGGGTGGCGACGGCCTCTTCCTCGAATGCCTCGAGGCGGTAGCGCTCCCGCTGCGGCTGGTGGTACTGGCGATCGCCTTTCACGTCGCCGTTCTGCTCGCCGGCATGTCGGGGCTCGCCGATCTGCCCTCTGGATCGATCGTGAGGACGCTCCTGCTGGGTTCGCTGTTCTGGGCCTTGCTCCGGATGGTCGACCCCCTGGTGACACGGCTCCTGCCCCGCGTTTCCCATCGGTCGGGAGAGAGCGCGTTGCGCGATTTCGTGGTGACGTGCCTGCGCGGCCTCGTGATCCTGTTGGGTGTTTCCGCGGCGCTCCAAGAGTGGGGTTTCAACGTGATCGCGTTGCTGGGGAGCCTGGGGATCCTGGGCGCGGCGATTGCGCTCGGCGCCAAGGAGCTCTTCTCGGACCTGTTGTCGGGTGTCGTGTTGCTGACCGAGCGAACAGCCGAGCGCGGAGATTGGGTTCAGACTTCGGAAGTCGATGGGACGGTGGAGCGGATTGGTCTTCGGGCCAGCCATGTTCGGCGCTTCGACAAAACCCTGACCAGTGTTCCCAACCGCTTCCTCGCCGATCGGCCGCTGATCAACTACACCCGGATGACCCAGCGCCGCATCTACTGGACCATCGGTGTGGAGTACCGCTCCGACGCGTCGCAGATCCAGGCGATCGTCAGGGACATCTCCGAATTCCTCCAGCAACACGAGGGTTTCGAGACCGATCCCGCGAAGGTGTCGACGTTCGTGTTCCTGGATTCCTTCGGAGATTCGAGCGTCAATCTCATGGTCTATTGCTTCACCAAGACGACGGTGTGGGGGGAGTGGCTCGCGTTGAAGGAAGAGCTGGCGTACGCCATCAAGCGTATCGTCGAGGAGCACGGCGCGGGATTTGCGTTCCCCTCGACGTCGCTTTACGTCGAGTCCCTGCCGTTCGGCTCTCCTGAGCCCTTCCCGGCAGGAGCGCCAGCGACGACTTGACGCTCTCGCCGCGCTGGATTCCGGGGCTTGCCTTCATATCGGGTGTGCCCGCACTCGCCTACCAGGTTGTATGGACCCGGGAGGTGGCCCTGCTGGCCGGCAGCGAGTTCGCGGGCGTCTCGTGGGTGGTGGCGACTTTCTTCTCCGGTCTCGCGGTCGGGGCCGCAGCATTCGGTCGGCTCGCTGACCGCGTGGCGTCGCCCCTGCGCCTGTACGCGTGGCTCGAACTGCTCTCGGGCGCAGCCGCCGGGCTCTCGACCTTTCCGCTGCGCGGCCTCGCGCCAGCGGGAGACGGTGCGTACGGAGCTGGACTGTTCGTCGCGTGTGCCGCGCTCCTGTTGCCCGTGACGGTGTTGCTGGGTGGGACGCTGCCGGCTTTGTTGCGGGCCGCGGCTTCGGTGCCGGAGAGGGCGCCGCGGCAGTCCGGGCGGATCGTTGGGGCCAATACCCTGGGCGCCGTCACGGGTGTGGCGGTTGCCGTTGTGCTCATTCCGAACATTGGACTCGCCGCGAGCGTCCAACTCGCCGGTTCGGTCGCGGTGGGCCTGGGCCTGCTGGTTCTCGCCGCCAGCGGCCCGGCCCGCGCCGCGCTGAGAGGCGTGGAACGCGGCGATCACGTTCATCCGGGGTTTCTTGTGGCCGCCGCCGTCGTTGGGGCCGCGACTCTCGGCACGGAAGTGCTTGCCGCGCGCCTCGCAATGTTGCGCCTGGGATCGTCCCTGGTGGCGTGGGGCAGCGTGCTGGCGCTGTTTCTGGCCGGGCTCGCACTGGGGAATCTGATCGTTGCGCGGCACGCGGAGCGGTCCCGGCAGCCGGCCAGGGATTTCGGGTGGGTCGAGATCGTGATCGCAGCCTGGGTGCTGCTGGGGATCGCAGGTCTCGCCCCCGCCCCGGGAGTTTCACCGGTGGGCCTCGTGCCGGGTGCCCTGGCCCTGGTGGCGTTGACCGTGTTCCCGCCGGCGCTGCTCATGGGCGCGGCGTTTCCCCTGCTCGTGCGGCTGGGCGTGCGAGGGCCCGGTGTCGGGGCGGGTTTCGGAGCCGTCAGTGCGGCGAATACGTTGGGCGGGGTCGCGGGCGCCCTGGTCGTGCCGTTCGCCCTGGTGCCGGCCGTCGGGTCCCTGGGCGCAGGGGGCGGGCTCGCGTTGTTGAACGCGGCCGTCGGCTGGGTCTGCCTGGGGCGGGCCGGAACGCGGCATCCCGTGCGCGACCGGGTGCTGAGCGTGGTCGTCTGCGGGTTCGCGGCGGTGCTGGCCGTGGCCGTGACCCTGGGGCGCTCGGGATCGGGCGTGATCTTCGTTGCCGAGGACGCACAGGCGCAGGTGGTCGTGACGAGCGCGGAAGGAGACCGCTTCCTGTGGGTAGATGGCGAACCCGAGGCCTCGACGGCTGGAGATGCCCGGAGGACGGAGATGCTCCTCGCCGTCTTGCCGCTTCTCCTTCACCCGGCACCCGACACGTTTCTGGAGCTGGGCCTCGGATCTGGGATCACCCTCGGAACGGCCTCACGCTTTCCCCTCGAGCGGGTCGAGTGCGTCGAAATCGCCGAGCCGGTAATTCGCGCTGCGCCCTTGTTTCAGCCGGACAACGGGGAGGCATTGGGTCGGACTACGAAACTCCACAACGTCGATGCGCGGGTCTTCCTCGCGGGCCACCCGAATCATGTCGACGTGATTGCGGCGAACACGCTTCACCCGTGGTCGGTCGGAGCGACGGGACTCTACTCGGTGGAGTACTTCGAGCGGATGGCGCTGGCCCTCGAGCCGGGCGGCATCGTCGCCCAGTGGGTTCCGATCGCGGGGATCAGCCCGGACGCCTTGGCGTCGATCCTGGCGACCTTCTTTGCTGTTTTCCCGGAAGGCGGGCTCTGGTGGGGTGCTGAAAACCTGTTGCTCGTCGGCTCGGAGACAGCCCTTTCGGTGCCTTCCCCCGAAGAGCTGGAGGCGAGGCTGCGCCGTGCCGGACTCGCGTGGTGCGACTTCGGCCTGGAGGGCCCCCAGGATCTCGGCTCGCGGTGGCTGTCCAGTGCAGGGGGTGTGCGGGGCGCGCTGTCGGGGCAGGCGCTCCTGCGGGACGATCTCCCGGCCCTCGAGCGCGGAGCTTCCGGCGTTCGTGGGGCCGCGCAGTCCGTTGCTGTGCTCCGCTTGCTCGCGGGGATCGCGAGCAACTCCCGGGCGGGGGCGATGCCCGGAGTCGGCTTCTGGCTTGAGTCGCGGATCGCCCGGGCTTCGGGGGATACGGGGCGCGCAGATCGCCGCGAGCGGCTGGCAGCACAGCTGGGGTTCGCCGAAGCGGACCGCGCTTGGGCCCGTCGGCTGGCCGCCGAGGGGCAGCGGGAATTCGCAGCGGGAGATCTCGATGCCGCGGAGCAGCGCTTCGCCGCGGCGGCGGCGCTGCGTCCGGGCTTGCGTTCGGCACGACTCGGGGCGGTTGCCGTCGCGGCGTCCCGAGGAGATCTCGGTGGCGCCTCGCAGGAACTCGAAGCCTGGCTAGGGAGCCACCCCCTGGACGCCGGGGCCTGGAACGAACTCGCGGGGGTGAGAACCCGGCAAGGCGACCTCGTGGGTGCGCGGGAAGCCATCGACCGCGCCCTGGAGGCGAACCCGTTCTACCCCGAAGCCCTGGCCAACGCGGGCCTCCTGGCGGT
>JAYZFQ010000069.1:0-14503 GCA_036336695.1 Myxococcota bacterium | reverse complement strand
AATGAGCAGCACTTCGGAGGTGCCGAAGTGCTGGGAAACCGTCTTCTTGGCGGTCGATTCTTCTGCGGTCATTGCATCGGTCTCCAATCCAGGGTTCCCGATTGTAATCCCATCTCGGGTCCGACGTCTGGAATTCCATGGGGCTCGGATCCGGGCCGGAGATCCGGTCCGGGGCGACCCCGCAAGATCGTGGCTCTCCGGGGCACATCCGCGCAGGATCGTCCGCTTTTTTGGCCGAAGTCTCGGAGCGCCATCTCCGACGACGGGGACGGCCCGGGGGGTTTCCTGAGGAAGCGCGAACCCGTGGTCGCCGGAAGGACGGAGTCGGCGCGCAATCGCGCCCGGGCGGATCGCCGCCGCCGAGGAGCGTTCCCCTACCCGGGCTTCACCACCAGCTTGAACTCGTACGGGGAGTCGTTCGTTCCCAGCACGAGCGTGCTCTCGCTGCCTTCCGGAAAGACGGGGCCGGGCGCGTGATCTCCGCCGAATCGGGTGTCGTCGACCTTGCTTCCCAGGTGGCTTCCGCGGTCGACGACGCCGACGCGAGAATCTTGTACGACGAGGGCGATGTGATGGCGCGAGATCTGCCAGGGGATCGAATCCGATAGCTCGAGGTCATTGTGGACCAGCGGATTGTGGCTCATGCGTCCGATGCGAAATGGAAACTTGTCGACGGTGCAGGAGCCGCCGGGCAGCGCGGCCTTCGCTTCGGCCGTCAGTGCCTCGAGAACCACCGTGGGCAGCGCCTCGGGCTCCGCTTCGACGCTTCGAGACGGCGCGGCTGCAGCTTCGAGTTGAAGGATGCGTGCGTTGGCTTCGCGTAGCCGTTCGAACAGCGTACGCAGCAGGCCGAGTGCCACTTCTGGATCGGTCTGGAGCGCCTCGTACAGACCGTCGTGATCCATCTCGCTGACGTCCGTGTCCTCCAGTGCGGTCACGGTCGCGCTGCGAGGCTTGTCGTCCACCATGCTCATCTCCCCGCAAGTATCGCCCGAGCCGAGGTATGCGAGGTGGACATCGCGGTCCCCCACGCGCTCGGTCACCTCGACGCGCCCCCGATCGATGATGAAGGCGGTCTCCCCGAGGCTTTTTTCCCGAAGCAGAACTTCGCCGGCCTTGAAGCTGCGCTTTTTGATCATGAAGGCTCCGCCGGAAAGATCGCTGGGGTCATGGGTGCGAACGCCTTGGCGTTCGGGGGTCTGCCCGATAGGGCTGGTTTCGCTCCAATGCAGCGCATCCTACCCGACGGCGTCATCTCGTGCGAGACGTTTTGCGTCGGGGTCTCTCCGTCGTCTTGGCGGCGGAATTGGCATAGAGTGTTCCGCGCCCAAAGCACCCGATCGCGCAGGCGGTTCTAGAGGAATCCCATGAATCGACTCGGCTACCAGATCCCCAATTTTACGTACCCGGATACGCGCCCCGACGAGATTTTCGACACGGTGGTCACCCAGGCCAAGGCCGCCGAGGATGCGGGCTACGACCGGGTGATGGTGATGGACCACTTCTATCAGCTGCCGATGATTGGTTCTCCGGAAGAACCGATGTTCGAGTGTTACTCGATGCTCTCGGCGTTGGCACAACACACACAGAAAGTCCGGCTTTCGGCGCTCGTGACGGGCAACACCTATCGCAACCCCGCGTTGCTTGCGAAGACCATCACCGCTCTCGACCACGTGTCGCACGGCCGCGCCACGCTCGGCATCGGCGCGGCCTGGTTCGAGGCCGAACACGCCGCCCTGGGGTTCGAGTTCGGCACCTTTACGGAGCGCTTCGAAAAGCTCGAAGAGGCGCTGCAGATCATCGTGCCGATGCTCCGGGGCGAGCGTCCCACCGTTCGCGGCAAGCACTACACGGCGATTGACGCCGTCAATTCTCCGCCGCCGGTTTCCAGGATCCCGGTCATGATCGGGGGGCAGGGCGAAAAGAAGACGCTTCGCATGGTCGCGCAGTACGCGGATGAGTCGAACCTCGTGGGCAGCGACCGGGACATTCCCCGCAAGCTCGAAGCCCTGGCCGCCCACTGCGACCGGCTCGGGCGCGACCGCTCCGAGATTTCGGTGACGAAGCTGCTGATGATCGTGGTGGCACCGACCTTGGAGGAAGCCGAAGCCGACCTCGAGACGATGGCGAAGGTCAAGGGCTGGAACGACGTTGCCCTGGAAACGATTCGCAAGGCGCTGATCTTCGGCGACACCGATACCGTGGGCGAACGGATTTCCGATGCGGTTGCCATGGGGCTCGACGGGATCACCGTCGATCTCCCGGTGAACGGCCACAACCCCGAGCGGATCGCGCTCCTCGGAGAGATCGCCCGAAAGGTATTGGGCTAATCGGCACAGCCGCACGATGGAGCGGGAAATCCAGCATCCGGCCTATGCGACCCTGGCCGGCTTTGCCCTGATCGGATCGGGGCTCTGTCTCGCCCGCTACGCCTATACGCCGCTGATCCCCGCGCTCATTGACGGAGGCTGGGTCGACAAGGCGGGTGCGGGTTATCTCGGCGGCTTCAACTGCCTGGGTTACATCCTGGGTTGCGTGGCAGCGCTCGAGCTGCCCCGACGGATTTCGATCCGGTGGATCCTGCGGGTGGCCCTGATCCTCGTGCCGGCGGGCTTGGTGATGTGTGCCTGGGATTTCGGCTTTGCGTGGCTTGCGATCGGACGCGCCATCTCGGGTTTTGGTGGGGCCGCGCTGGTGATCCACACCCCGGCGGTGGCGCTGGCCCCTGTACCCGATGCCTGGAAGAAGGTTTCGAACGGGATCGTCTTCTCCGGCGCCGGGAGCACGATCGCGCTGGTGAGCCTGGTGCTGCCGCTCTTCCTGGTGTCCGGAGTCATGGCGGGGTGGCTCTTTCAGGCCGGCCTCGGTCTTGGCGTGATAGCGTTGGCCTGGGTGCTCGCCGGTTCGGCACCCGGTGCGCCCCACCGCGCACGGGAAGCGGCTCCCGCTCTGGAGTCCGATCGGCGCTGGCCGTTGGCTCTGCTCGGTTCGTCCTACGTGCTCGCGGCGGTGGGAATCACCCCGCACATGCTCTTTCTTTCGGACTATCTCCACCGCGACCTCGGTGTGAGTCTCTCTGCGTCCATGCACTTCTTCGCGCTGGTGGGCGCCGGCAGTTTGTTCGGAGCGGCCACGAGCGGCCTGCTTGCCCGCGGGTTGGGGACTTCGTTCGCGTTGCTGTTCAACTACGTGCTCGGCTGCAGCGCAGTGGCGCTGGTGCTTCTCACGCACTCTCTCCTGGTCGCTTCGGTCTCCGCCTTCTGCATCGGCTTCTTCCTGATGCAGTGCGTGGCGCTGACATCGATGAAAACGAACGAGATCGTCGGGCTCCCGCGGCACCCGAAGTGGTGGGGCATTCTGACGCTCGGCTTCGGGCTCGGACTCGCCGTGGGGGCCTACGGCTTCTCGGGTCTGCTCTCGCTGGGTCTCGAGTACATCGACACGTTCCGAATCGCCCAGGGCATTCTGCTGCTCGCGCTCGTTCTGTTCGCGTGTTCCGGACTGCGCCGCAGATACGAGGTAAAGTGAAAGCGGATCGCTACGGGTCCCGACTGGCGATCCTGGTGATGGCCACTTCGGGGAGATCGCATGCTCGTTGGGTGTATCCTGGTGCCAGGAGACGGATCTTCGGTTCTCGGTCTGCAGCATTCCCGCTCCGCCGCTAACGAACGCCCTGAGTCGCTAGGACGTGTCGTTTCCGGCTGCCGGGCCGCTCTGCTTGAAGTGGAGATCTCGCTGAGGAAACGGGATCACGATGCCCACTTCTGCGAGTTTCGCGTTGATGGCGATGGTGAGTTCGCTCCGGACCCCGGTCCAGTCGCCCATGTCCTCGGTCCACGCCCGGAGCTGGAAATTGAGGGAACTCTCGCCAAAGGCCGTCATCAGCGCCCGGGGTGCGGGGGCTTCCATTACCCGGGGATTTGCCTCCGCAATCTCCTTCAGGACCTCGACCACCCGCTCCGGATCGGTGCCGTAGGCCACGCCCACGTCGATCTGGATCCGGCGCAGCTGATCCGAGAGCGTCCAGTTCGTGAACTTGTCGCCGATGAATTGTCCGTTCGGAATCACCGACTCGGAACCGTCCCAGGTTCGCACCGTCGTCGAGCGCAGGCCGATTCGGCGGATCTCGCCGCGGACGTCGTCGACTTCCACGGTGTCTCCCACTTTGAGAGGGCGCTCGAAGAGCAGGATCAGGCCGGACACGAAATTGTTCACCACGCCCTGGAGCCCGATTCCGATGCCGACGCTGAGGGCACTGAGCACCAGGGCGAAGCGGCTCATGTCGATCCCGGCGGCGGCCACGGCGGCGAACGACCCCAGGAGGATGATTCCGTACCCGGCGAGCACGGAGACGGTGTAGGGGACTCCGCGGGGCAGGCTCGTGCGGGGCATTACGTCTTCGTCGAGGACGAACCGGACGATCCGCGCGAGGTAGACCGACACGACCACGACCAGGATTGCGCCGAAGAGGTGCCCGAGCGTTAGATTGAAGTCGCCGGCTCCGATGGGCGCCGCGAGAATCGAGGTCGCGTAATCGTCGAAGGTTTCCGCGACCTGGAACTGTCGCAGAGAAAGCCAGAACCAGAAGACGCCGAGAGCGACGCGCAGCGCCCGGATCGCGCGCTCGCGAATGAACCGGCCCCGTCGGCGCACCATCCGCAGTCTTCTGGCCGTGTGGCTGTGCAGGAGCGCGACGAGGACGAATTCGAGAACCCGGAGGGCCGCTCCCAGCACCGCGGCCGTGAACAGGCTGTTGACCAGGGCCTGGGTCAACATCCTGGCGAGCGTCACATTGCCCGCGACGTTGGCCACGATTGCCACCGCCAGGAGCAGCGCCGTGATCCGCATGCCCAATCCGAGCAGCCAGAGCAGTGTGCTGGCATTGCCTTGGAGGTCTTCGAGGCGCTTCGGGCGCAGCAACCAGAGCACCACGCCCAGGACGGCGATGTCCTCGCCGAGCAGGGTCAGCCGGTTCACGAGGGGATCGGGCAGGAGGTAGGTGCGGATCAGATTCACTACCAGCCAGGCCGCCAGGGCGAAGAGTGCACGCCGCACGGCCGGACTCACCAGCGGTGCGAGGAAGTGGATCAGCGGTGGAATGACGATCAGTGACAGCAACCCCGCGACCACCTCGGGTCGGTCGCGGAAGATCCACGGGAAGGTGATTGCCGCGACCAGGAAGCCGCCCGAGACGGGCCGCGAAAGCGAGGTGAGTACCGGTGCGAGCGATTCGTCCTGTTCGGCCCACCCCACGGCCTTCGATCGCAGGGCGAAAACGCCGAGGATGGTCACGACGACGATCAGGACGAAGAAGCCGGCATTCCTGCTATTCGAATCGAAGTACGCAGACGCCTGGCGGACGGCCGCGGTGATCGGGAGCCCCAGTTCCCCCACCTGGAAATCGGATCTCCCGACGGCGGCCCACAGCGGGACGCTGTCCACCACGAGCAGGTTCTGCTGTTGAGCGCGACGAACGCTCTTCACCTGGGCGAGTACCGTTGCGACGTCCTGGGTGAGCTTGGCCAGGCGGTCCTGCAACACGAGGACGGCGTTCTGGCGCTCGCGGACCACCGCTCGCGTATCGTGAATCGCCGTCAGCGTCGAACGGATCCGATCGATCAGCGGTTGCGCGAGGTTACCGGTGGCCGCGTCCGCGGTCTCGTGCCAGAGCCCCTCGAGGGAATCGAGTTCGGCGAGATCGTCCGAGAGTTTCGTGACCCGGCTGGCGAGCTCCTTACTCCAAGTGTCCAGTTGCGTGGCGCGCTTCTTCCACGTGCCCTCGATCTCGATCAGGCGGTCTGGCGAGGTGGCCCTTGTGAGTGTTGTCGAGGCCTCCGCGGCCGACGGCGGAATCTCTTCCTCGAGCGCATCCAGCTGGGAACGGATGGCGAGGCTCGTAGCCGATTCCGACGCCCCTTCCCGGATGGTCTGGAGAACCGCCTGGGTCGATTGCCAGCGTGTCGCTACTTCGGCGGCGGGGATCACTGCCGGTTCGGCGACGACCGGGGGCGGCGTTTTTGCACCGTCCGCCGGTGCCGGATCGGCTTGTTCCGCTCCGCGGGTCAGCGGAGCGGCGAGTAGGACGAGCAGCGTCAGCAGGCTCGTGCGCAGACGGCGGCGCGCGAGCGGGGTGGCGGTTCTCACGCGGGGTCCTCCGGTCGGATCCGGGCCGGCACGGCCGGCCCGCGAACGCGCCGCGCGGAATGTAGAACAGCTGTGCAGCGCTTGTTGACCTCCGATCGGCGCCCCCCGGGGCCGCGTACCCAGCGACTCGGGTGGAGTGCACTTCTCGCGTTTCGCCATCTTCGAACTCGACTCACTGCCCGGTTCGGGCGAGGATGTGCGCCATGAAACGCGACCTTCTTCGCTCGGCGCCCCGGTGTCTCCTGATTGCCTTTGCCCTGGCCTCCCTGCACTGCGGCAGCGGCGACGACTGGACGCAGGCCGAGGAGAAGCAGGCCATCGCGGCAGCCGAGGTGCCCGTGGCTACGGCGCCGACCTATCAGAAGGATGTTCAGCCGATCTTCGACGCGCGCTGCATCGCCTGTCACGGTTGTCTCGGCTCGCCCTGCAATGTGAAGCTCGGCTCCTTTGCGGGCGTCGATCGCGGCGCCTCTGCAGAAAACCCGTATTCGGTGCGCCTGGAGTCGGTTCCGAGGACCGGCATGGACGTTCACGACACGACGGCGGCCTGGCGCGAAGTCGGTTTCTGGCCGGTCGTTTCACGCGAGGGCGATGCCAAGTCTCGTCTCGCCGGTTCGCTCCTGACGCAACTCGTCGATGCGGGTACCGAACACAACCAGCCCGGCTTTTCGCGCCAGGCGCTGATGTCGACCTACGAGAAGCGCTACAAGCACGGCTGTCCGGCGACACCCGAAGCGCTCGCGGCGAATCTCGCCAAGAGCCCCGCCCGGGGCATGCCCTACGGCGTGCCCGGCCTGGAAAAGAGCCAGCTCGACACGATCAACGCCTGGGTGGCGAGCGGCTCGCCCGGGCCCCTCGCCGAAGAGCTGGCGGCTGCGGCGGTACCCGGGAATCCGGAAGCGGTGGCTGCGTGGGAACGGTTTTTCAACCGCGACGACCAGCGAATGCAGCTCGTCAGCCGCTACATCTTCGATCACACGTTCCTGGCGACGATCGGCCTGAAGGAAAGCCCCGGCGACACGTTCCGCCTGGTGCGCTCGAAGACCCCGACAGGCCAGCCCGTCCAGGTGATCGACACCCCCCATCCTTATGACGCTCCCAAGACGTACGCCGGCGTCGATGCTTTTTACTACCGGCTGAAGAAGCTGACCACGAAGCCCGTCCAGAAGAACCACTTCATCTGGGAACTCTCCAGCGAGAAGCGCGCGCATCTCGAGCAGCTTTTCCTCGGCGTCGACTGGGAGGAGGGCGGAAACCTGAGCCCGCCCTGGGGCGGCTGGAACCCCTTCGAGACCTTCGCCGCGATTCCGGTGAAGAGCCGATACACGTTCCTCATCGAGAATTCGGTCGTGATCGTCGGCGGCATCACGTCCGGGCCGGTCTGTCTGGGCCAGGCCGCGACCTACGCCGTCAAGGATCACTTCTGGGTCTACTTCGTCGATCCCGACAAGGACATCACCGTGATCGACCCGATGCTCGGGCTGTCGAGCTGGGAATCCTTCATGGACCGCTCGCCGGTGGGCAACCGCACCTACGAGGATGCTTACGCGAAGACCCTGCGGCGGATCTACCCGGAGGGCTATTCGATCGACGAGGTATGGGACGGGAATGGGCAGAACCCCAATGCCTGGCTCACTGTGCTGCGCCACGAGACGAACACGTGGGTGATGCAGGGCGCCGGCGGCGGCATGCCGCGGACGCTCTGGCTCATGGGGTACAGCGGTTTCGAGCGCATCTACTACGACACGGTCGCCCATTTCGAATACTGGGGCGGGGACGCGGGAAAGCTAGAAACCGTGGGGTTCTTCAACTTCCTGCGCCAGCAGTTCGAAGATCGCTTCCTGCTGTTGGTGCCGCCCGAACAGCGCGAGGACCTGCGCAAGGATTGGTCGCGCGGAATCGGCCGCCTGGCGCTCTGGGTGAATCCGGATCCGGACGGCAACCTGCCGACGCGCATGAAGGTCGACCCGGAGCAGCCGCTACAGAGCGTGGTCCAGCAGCTGCGCGAGCACCTCGGCCCCGCGATCAGCGGCCCCCTCGACCCGTTGAACCCGTCCGTGAAGACCGCCTATCCCCTCGAGCAGGGGATCTCGAGCTTCGAAGAATGGGGGAAGGCGATTTCCACCCTCACGCTCACCACCGACTACAAATTCCCGCGCTTCCTGCCGAGCGTCACCATGCTGAAGCTCAACTCCGGCCAGGAGTCCCGCCTGTACACCCTGATCCTGAACCGCGTCTACAAGACGCAGTACACGATCCTCTTCGAAAACGGCGAGGCGATGCCCGACCTGGACACGCTGAGCGTCTACGAAGACGTGGTCGGCGGCTTTCCCAACCTCTTCATCGACATGGATCTGGCGCAGGCGGCCGGTTTCGTAAAGGACCTGCGCGCGATCACGACCCTGCAGGAGTATCTCGCCTTCCGGGACAAGTACGCCATTCTGCGCAACAGCGACAAATTCTGGGAGACGTACGACTGGTTCAACGCCTGGAACTTCAAGCACCGGGGAATCGCCGCCGGCGTCTTCGACATCTCCTACTACGACCTCTTCGACCACGTCTACTGAACCCGAAGTTCCGCCCGGAACTCGCGCCCGCCCCGTTCTTGCCGAACCGCCGAAGGCGAATCCCCGGGAGGGCTTGCGCTTCTGCTCGAATCGAGGGCGGCGTCGTATTGCGGCGTTCGTGTGCGGGGCGTTCAGCGGTGTTGCTTCTCCCAGGCGGCCACGATTTCGTCCATGTCCGGCGGGCTGAAGAAGACCTCGGGCTGGCGGGCTTCGCCCCAGAGCGACCAGGAGTCGGCCGGGTTCCAGTCCGTGCCGATCTCCCATGCGTCGTCGTCGACGATCTGGTCCATGTCGGAGAAGAACTCGAAGAAATTTCCGCTCGGGTCGAACATGTACCAGAACTCGTTGCCGCCGATCTGGTGACGCCCCGGACCCGCGATGTGCCGCTCGTCGCCGTGTTCGCGCAGGTAGAGCGTGGCGGCGCGTGCCAGTGAATCGAAGTCGTCGTGCTCGAGCGCGTAGTGATTGAGGTAGGGAACGCGGCCCGGTGCCACCAGCAGGTTGTGGTGGTCGGGCGAGCAGCGCATGAACGTGGCCAGTCCGCCGCCGATTACGTCGGAAACCCGGAAGCCCACGGCCTGGTAGAGATTCGAAGAGTTGATGGGGTCGGGTGAGCCGACCACGATGTGGCCGAGCCTTCGCGGGGGGCGGGGGTTTGCTTCGATGATCGCTTCGGCGCGAACCCCCGTGCGCGGGCGGTCGCCGGGGCGGTTGCGCGTGCGAGCCGGACGCGGCTCGAGATCTCCGATGGACGTGGGCTCGATGCGGAACTCCCAACCGTTGATGGGGTCGGCGAGTCGCAGTACTCCCGCTTTCACCTGGTGCTCGACTCCCAGTTCGTCGAGGGCCCGGGCGGCCGCGTCGATATCCCGCTCGTCTTCGCAGCCGACCCCCAGGCTGCGCAATTGTCGGTAGGGGGCTTCGACGACCCGGATCTGGTCGGGCTGCTCTTCCCCTCCCCAGCGGCCGTCGCCGCCGGTCAGGCCGATCTCCCGGTAGAAGTGGTCGAGCAGTGCCGGATCGGGCACGCCGATCTCCATGTCGAGGAGGCGGTGAAGCGCCACGGGGTCCCCCTTGGAAAGGCGATGCGGTCCGGCCCTAGTTTCGCGCACCGCGCGAGCCGGGGCTGCTTTGCCGAATCTAGCCCGTCGGCTAGATTGGCGGGGGTCCTGGTCTCCGGCAATGACGTCCCACGAGTTCCCAGGCCCGGGGGAAGGGCCATGGGCGACGCGAGCGAAAGTCGCGAAATCTTCCAGGCGCTCGACAAGATCGCGCCCGAACTGGAGGCGTTGGCGCGGGAAGCGGAACTCCAGCGCCGTCCGTCCGAAACTCTCGCGGCGTTGTTCAAGGGCGCGCGTCTTCCCATGGCGAAGGTGCCGCGGGTCGTCGGGGGCTACGAACTCCCGCCCGCCGAGCAGGTCGATTTCTTTGCGCGCATCGCCTACCTGAATCCGACCGCGGGCTGGCTTGCGTTCAACCAGTGCGGCTCGGCGGGAATGCTCGGGGCGAGTCTTCCCGACGCGGGTGTGGCGACGCTTTTCGCCGAGGACAGCCCGCTGCTCGCCGCTGTTTCCGCGCCTACCGGCCGCAGCACGGCCTGCGCGGGCGGCTTTCGCGTGAGCGGGCGTTGGGCCTACGCGAGCGGGGTTCACGTCGCGGAGTGGGTTGCGCTGGTGACGGTCTGCGACGAGCCCGCGGGCCCGCGCGTGGTCGTCGTGCCCCGGGCGTCCGTCGAACTCCACGACGACTGGCACGTCGCGGCGTTGCAGGGAACCGGCAGCGTGGACGTCAGCGTCGAAGACGTCTTCGTGCCCGAGGAACTCACGGCAACGCCCTTCCACCAGCGGCGGGGGGGCGCCCAATACCTGAAGCTCGGCTATCGGGGCTACGTGGGTGGAGAGAACGTGGGTTTTTCGCTGGGCGTCGCCCGGCGGATGCTCGACGAGATCGCGCGCCTGGCCCGGGACAAGAAACGCGTGCTCGATCCCCACACGGTGGGCGACCGCGGCGCCTTTCAGCAGGAACTGGGGCGCACCGACGCGGTGCTTCGGTCGGCGCGCGCCTACCTGCGGAGCGAACTCGAGCGCGCGGTCGAGATCGCCGAGCGCAGCGACGCGATGCTCGACGAGTTCGAGACGGCCCGGATCGGTGCGGCCATCGGCTGGGCGACCGAAGCCATCGGCCAGGCAGCGACGCGTCTGTTTCCCTATGCGGGGGCTGGGGTGCTCCACCTCGACCATCCCGTGCAGCGCAGCTTCCGCGACCTGCTCGGCGCCGGCCAACACCTCATTGGCACCAACGAGACCCTCGACCAGTGGGGACGCGCCCTGGTCGGCGCGAATCCGCAGCCGGGATGAGCGCCGAACCCGCCGCGCGGGGCGGCGACGCCGTGCGCCACGCGCTGATCGAGGCGGCCTGTGACGGTCTGGCGGAAGTCGGCCCCCGCGCGCTTTCCACCCGCAGCCTGGCCGAACGGGCCGGCGTGAACCACGGTCAGATCCACCACTACTTCGGGGGCAAGCGCCCGCTGCTGAAGGCGGCGATGGCGGCACTGGCCACCGAGCATTGGCACAACTCGCTGGAGCGGGCCGGCGGCGCACCGATCCCCCCTGCGCTCTCCCTCGCCGAGGACACGCGTTACTGGCAGGCCACCGCGCGGGCGGTGATCGAAGGGGACCTGGACCTGGCCCGCGTCGAGATCGACCGGGGCCTTTCGGTGCCGCGCCGCGCCCTCGATGCCTTGCGCGAGCAAAACGGGGCAGAGGATCCCGATCTCGAGGTGGAGTTCGCCCTGATGGTGGCGGCCCAGCTCGGTTGGGTCGCCTTCGAAGCCTTTGCGATGCTCGTCGTCGATGTCGCCGAAGCGGATCGCGGCGCCTTTCGCGAACGGCTCCGGCTGCGTCTCGAGGAGTGGGTCGATGCGGGAGTTCGCGGCCGGATACCCGAAGCGGGGGAGCGCTAGATGGATCTCGGACTTGTGGGGAAGAAGGCAATCGTCTGCGCGTCCAGTCGGGGGCTCGGCCGCGCCTGCGCGATTTCGCTGGCGCGCGAGGGCGTCTGCGTGGTGATCAACGGGCGAGACCCGGAGCGTCTGGCGCACACGGCGGAAGAGATCCGCGCCGAGACAGGGGGCGAGGTGATCCCCGTCGCCGCCGATCTCGACAGCGCCGAAGCGCGCGAAGCCCTGGTGGCGGCGTGTCCGGACGCCGACATCCTGGTGAACAACAATGCCGGGCCGCCGCCCGGGCGCTTCGAGGACTGGGAACACGAGCAGTGGCTCGCCGGCTTGGAGTCGAACCTGCTCGCACCCACCATGCTGATTCGCGCCCTGTTGCCGGGAATGCAGGAGCGACGCTTCGGCCGCATCGTCAACATCACTTCGGCGATGGTGAAGACACCGCTTGCGCCCATGGCGCTTTCTACCACGGCGCGCAGCGGACTCACGGCGCTGTGCAAGGCGATCTCCCGGCAGGCGGCGCCGTTCAACGTCACCCTCAACAATCTGTTGCCCGAGCGCTTCGACACCCAACGTCAGGTCGACATGGCGAAGGCGGCGTCGAGACTGTTGAAGATCAGCTACGAGGAGGCGCGCGCGCAGCAGGTCGCCTCCATCGCAGCAGGCCGGCTGGGACAGCCGAGCGAATTCGGCGATGCCTGCGCGTTTCTCTGCAGCGCCCAGGCCGGGTACATCTCCGGCCAGAACCTGCAGCTCGACGGCGGCTCGTACGGGGGGCTCATCTGAGCCCGCGCATTTCCCGGTGCACCGTGCGGGGTGTCTCCCCCGGATTTTTGAGCGGGGTGCTCGCGGCGGCTGCGATTCAGGGTTCGATGACGTGGGTGGGATCGGGTTTGCGGTCGGCCGGGGCGCGGCTGTAGTCGCGGAAGGGACCGTCGCGCTGGTCGATGGCGGCGTCCACGCCGCGTTCTCCCGCCAGGTCCATGAAGGCGTGGGCCTCGGGGGTGTGGCGCATGTAGCCGTCGAGAATCGAGCCCAGCACCTGGGTCTGCGCGATGCCCTGGTTTTCGAAGGCCTTGTTCACCACGAGTTTCATGGCGGCGAGCTGGGAGAGCGGCAGGCTCGCCAGGCGCTCGGCCAGTGCCCGGACCGTCGCTTCCAGCTCCGCGAACGGCACGGCCTGGTTCACGAGTTCCACGCGCGCCGCTTCCGCGCCCGAGAGGGGCTCGCCGGTGAGTGCGTGCCACTTGCAGCGCGTGAGGCCGAGGCGGTAGATCCACATGCCGGTCAGGTAGCAGCCCCACATGCGCGCGTAGGGCGTGCCGATCTGGGCGTCTTCCGAGGCCACCACGAGATCCGCGCACAGGGCGATATCCGAGCCGCCGCCCACGCACCAACCGTGCACCTGGGCGATCACTGGCTTCGCGCTGTGCCAGAGACTCATGAACTGGGGCACGGGGCCGGTGGCGGGGTTGGTGACGCCGATCATGTCGCGCCCCGGGTCCCACGCGCCGTCGTTGGAGAGAAGCTTGCCGTAGCCCTCCTCGTATTCCTTGCCGAAGTCGAAACCCGCGCAGAACGCGCGCCCGATGCCGCGCAACACGATCACCTTGACCGCGCGATCCCGGTTGGCCCGGTGCACCGCGGCTTCGATTTCCTCGGGCATGGGTGGCACGATCGTGTTCAAACGGTCCGGGCGGTTCAGGGAGATGGTGGCGACCGCGCCGTCCACGTCGTAGAGCAGGGTTTCGTAGCTCACCGGGTTCTCCTTCTGCAGGGAGGCGACGACGCAATGCGGTGGATATCACCCCACGCGGCCGGTGGACAAGATACTCGAAACCCGTGTGGCCTGGCGGAAGGTTACGGGTGCAGGCGCTTTGCTATTCGAAGCGGGGACGCAGGGGCATTCCGCTTCGGTTCCCGTCGGGGCGAACGGCCAGTACCTGGTGGATCTGGTTCTTGTTCGTCTCGAACCCGACTCCTGCGGCGGCCAGGTAGAGCAACCCGGTGCGAGTCCGCCCGATGCCCACGTGGGCGACCGCCTCGTCCCAGTTCTTCCGGAGGTTGTCGACCCACCGACGCAGGGTCAGGGCGTAGTGCTCGCGCAGGCTTTCCAGGTGACGGACCTCGAAGCGGCTGCGATGCAGCGCCGAGACCACGCGGGGAGAGCAGAGCAGGGGTTTGGATGACGCGTCGGCGGGGCCGGCGGTGCTGCCATCCCAGGCCTCGAAGCGGATCGGCAGATCCAACCCGAGGATTTTTCCTAGCGTCTCGCTGATGCCCACGGCATTCGTATCAAGCTGGAATCTAACTGTCGCCGGACCGGAAAACTCGCCCTTTGTTAATGGGGGAATGGCCGTTCCGATGCGATAGGGCCCGACAGCGGCTCGATTCGTTGCCGCGGTTCAGGCGGGCCAGGCGCGGGCGAGGACGTCCTCGAATGCCGTTCCCGGCGGTAGCGCGCCGAACGCGAGCCCCGCGTTGTCGCCCAGGCGCGCGGCGCAGAAGGCATCGGCGACCGGCTCCGGGGCGTGGCGGACGAGCAGGGAGGCCCCGAACGCCAATGCCAGGCGTTCGACCAGGTGTCTTGCGCCGGCCTCGTCGGGCCGCGCCAGGTCGTCCTCGAGCGCGCTCGCAAACGCGTCCAGGCGCCGGTCGCCCCCGCGCGCCGCGGCGAATTCGGCGCGCAGCGCATCGGCGGTCTCGGGTTGGCGCACCAGCGAACGCAGCACGTCGAGGCAGATCACGTTTCCGCTGCCTTCCCAGATCGCGTTGACCGGTGCCTCGCGGTAGAGCCGGGGCAGGATCGATTCCTCCACGTAGCCGTTGCCGCCCA